>VGAI01000005.1 GCA_016870815.1 Actinomycetota bacterium | reverse complement strand
CAATGGATATTCCTTCGCTTCTACGAACGCGGTCTTGCCTATCGGAAAGATTCCGCGGTCAATTGGTGTCCGGATTGTCAGACCGTCCTTGCAAACGAACAGGTAGTAGCCGGGCTCTGTGAACGTTGCGATACAGCAGTGACAAAGAAGAAGTTGAACCAGTGGTATTTCAAGATTACCGATTACGCCGAACGACTTCTTGCCGATATGGCAGAACTTGAGGGCAAATGGCCTGAGAAAGTCCTGACCATGCAACGGAACTGGATCGGAAAGTCGACCGGAGCGAAGGTGGACTTTGCGATCGAAGGTCGAGAGAGTCCAGTTACGATTTTCACGACTCGCCCCGACACTCTCTTTGGTGCAACATTTATGGTCGTTGCAGTAGATAGTGATCTTGCCCGAGAGCTTGCTACCGGAAGCGGCGTCGAAGGTGAGTTTGAGAGATATCTCGATTCAGTGCGAGCAGCTACTGATATCGACCGACTCTCAACGGAGCGAGCAAAGACCGGGGTCTTCCTCAATCGCTTCGCAATCAATCCAGTCAACGGTGAGCGAATTCCAATTTGGGCAAGTGATTATGTGCTTGCCGATTATGGAACTGGTGCGATCATGGCCGTTCCAGCACATGATCAACGTGACCTTGATTTTGCCAGGGCGATGGGTCTTTCCATTCGAGTTGTCGTTGACACCGGGGATGAAGATCCCATGGAGAGTGGGACCGCAACCGATGGTGATGGAGTTTTGGTCAACTCAGCTTCGTATAACGGTATGGCTGTTGCTCCCGCAGGAGAAAAGATAGTCGCTGACCTTGCCGCTAAAGGTTCAGCCGAGGCTACGGATAACTATCGACTCCGTGATTGGCTCATCTCACGTCAGAGATTCTGGGGAACACCTATTCCGATCATTCACTGCGAAAAGTGCGGTGAAGTTCCTGTCCCAGATCAATCTCTTCCGGTGAAACTTCCCACTGCGACCGATATCGACCTCAAACCAAAGGGAGTATCACCACTTGCCACAGCAGATGAGTGGGTCAATGTCGCGTGTCCCAAGTGCAGCGGACCGGCGCGAAGAGATACCGACACGATGGATACCTTCGTAGATTCTTCCTGGTATTTCCTTCGCTACACCAGCGTTGATGTCCATGAGAAGCCATTCGATCTCGATGCGGTCAAGACCTGGCTACCTGTCGATCAATATGTGGGTGGCGTGACTCACGCGATCTTGCACCTTCTCTATGCCAGGTTCTTCACAAAGGCACTTCACGATATGGGATATCTAGATTTCACCGAACCTTTCACTCGACTACTCAATCAAGGAATGGTCTTGATGGATGGCTCTGCGATGAGTAAGAGTCGAGGAAATCTTGTTCGCCTCTCAGATGAACTTGGCAAGCATGGTGTCGATGCGATTCGACTCTCGATGGTATTTGCCGGACCACCCGAGGATGATGTCGATTGGCGGGATGTATCTCCCTCAGGTTCGGTGAAATTCTTGAGCCGAGCACTTCGCATCTCACAAGATGTCACATCTACCCCAGGTGTCGATGTCGCAACTGGCCATCTTCCACTCCGTAAGGTGACTCATAAGGCTCTTGCCGATATCGCATTCGCAGTCGAGTCCTTTAGGTTCAATGTTGCAGTCGCTCGCATCATGGAGCTAGTTAATGCCACTAGGAAAGCGATTGACTCCGGGCCAGGTGGTCAAGATCCAGCAGTCCGTGAAGCTGCTGAGGTGGTTGCTATTTCGCTCTCATTGATTGCGCCATTTACTGCAGAGGAGATGTGGGCGAGGTTAGGACATAAGCCCTCAGTCGCCCGCGCAGGATGGCCGAAGGTCGATGACTCACTATTAGTGGCAGAAAAAGTGATCGCCGTCTTGCAGGTTAACGGAAAGATTAAGGATCGCATCGAGGTAGCGCCTGGAATTGATGAGGTTGCACTTCGCGAGATTGCTCTTGCAAATCCGCAGATGCTAGAAGCAATGGCAGGGTCTGAAGTAAAGAATGTGATTGTTCGAGCGCCGAAGTTGGTCAACGTCGTCATCTAGAGGGTTTTCAACAGCTCTTTGATATCAACACCAGTTACTAGCTGCGCGCTCCAGAGTTTGAGCGAGCCGCTTTGATCGGGCCATGAATATTCCTGATTTCACACCGGAACAACGCAGGGGCCTTCTCGTCATCGCCATCGGCGCAATCACACTCACGATTTTCTTCTTTCTCTCTTCTAGGACTGAAGCAGTTCCAGTCTTACAGGAGCGGCCAAATTCTTCCTCGAATACTTCGTCTAATCCAGGATCAATGAACCCTGGAAGTACTAATCCCTCGACATCGAATAATCGAGTGATCTATATCGACGTGGCAGGCAAAGTGAAGGCTCCTGGCGTCTATCAACTACCTGAGGGTTCACGAGTGATTGATGCGATCACGATTGCTGGTGGATTAAAACTCGGGGTGAGCACAACCCACATCAATCTAGCTAGAAAGCTAGTTGATGGTGAACAAGTCTTGATCATGAAAGAGAAGTTCATCTCAGCGCCGACGTCCTCAGGTAGAAAGAGCATTTTCACGGGAAAGGTCTCAATCAATAGCGGAAGCAAGGCGCAGTTCGATTCTTTACCGGGGATTGGGCCAGTCATCGCCCAGCGGATCATCGACCATCGCAATAAAAACGGACCTTTTGCAACTCTTGAGTCGATTCAGTCTGTATCGGGGATTGGAGAGTCGATCTTCCGTCAGATCTCCTCTCGATTGACCCTCTGATACTCAAGAGTCGGATCACTCTCATCGCGGGAGTGATTTGGATTTCGGCCATTCTTACACTCTGGCTTGGGTGGCAGATAATGGCGGGGATTCTTCTCCTCTCACTCTTCATACTTCGCTGCACCTCACTTCGAGGTGAAGCGAATATCTATCTCCTTCTTGGCGCAGCCCTGATCTCCATATCTGCAACGGGCATCAGGAGTGAAGTTCTGGATCGGGTGGCGTTAAGTGGTGGGATTGAGTTCGAGTACATAGTTCGAAGTGATGCCAAGAAAATGCCACCGCGGGTGATTGGCTCTCACTTCACGAAGCGCAGTTGCTCCTTTCGCGCTGAAAGTAGATTCCTCGATGGCGATGCACTTCGAGTCCCGCTTCGAGTAATTGCACCCGACTGTTACCAGAGCTATGGCTTGATAGAAAGCGGCACAGGACGCATCATCCCAAGTAAAGAGAGGCGCGTTGCCTTCACACTTGTCGTTGATGAGGTGAGGGCCAACTCTCAATCACCGCTATGGCGGAATCTCGGATCACTCAGAGATGAGTTTCGCTCTCTCTTGCTCGGCAAAGGTCGAAGTGGCTCGCTTGTGCCAGGAATGGTTATTGGCGATACCGCATTGCAGGAGAGCGAGTTCTCGAATCGAATGCGCATCGCAGGTCTTTCACATCTGACCGCAGTGAGTGGAACTAATTTTTCGATAATCGCTGGGTTTGTTCTCGGTCTCACTTCACGGCTCTTTCGCAGGAGGGGTCTGCCAGTGGCAACGACCCTGGCAGTGCTAACACTTTTCGTGCTCTTAGTTCGACCATCTCCCTCAGTGCTGCGCGCTGGTGTCATGGCGTTGATTGTCTTGATAGCAGGTCTCAAGGGTGAGCGACGAGTTGGAATTGCCGCCCTTGGTAGTGCAGTTGCAATCCTTCTACTCATCGACCCGTTTCTCGCTGAAGATATTGGTTTTCTTCTCTCTGTACTGGCAACCGCTGGGATCATCATCGCTTCACCAACAATCTCGAGAAAAATCACTTCGTGGTTCGGCGCCCCAAAGTTAGTCGCTGACTTATTGGCGATTCCCTTATCGGCGACGGTCTTCACCATGCCAGTGATCGTTGCCATCTCGTCACAGTTCTCCCTTGCGCAAGTTCCAATCAACATCCTGGTCTCCCCAGTCGTCCCATGGGTGACCATCATGGGATTTCTTGCGGTAGCTCTGCTCGCCATCTCACCGCATCTGGCGTCGATCTTCGCAACTCTCTCTGAATGGGGCGCCAGGCCCATCGTCTTCTTGGCAGATCTGGCGACTCATTTTCCTTTGGTCGATGTCACAGGCGGTTGGATCGGGGCAATTACTGCCTTAGTTGGAATCGCGATTTTCTTTATCCTTTATCGAGCACTCTCAATGAAGGCGCTCATCCTCCTCGTGATTGTCACTCTCATTGGATCAACGCTGTTTATGTTCCGTCACGATGATTGGATGCTCTTTCAATGCGATGTCGGACAGGGCGATGCGCTCTTGATTCGAACTGGAAAGGCGAGTGCGGTAGTCATTGATGTAGGTCCAGATTCGAAATCGATCGATAGATGTCTTCGAGAAGCCAAGATCAAGGAGATCTCACTTCTTGTGATTACTCATTATCATGCAGATCATTACGGCGGCATCGAAGGTCTTACCCGCGGACGAAGGGTCCGCGAGTGGTGGCGGGCCGATGACCCTGATGGTCTTAGCGCACCCTTCTTCGGCGAAGTTGAGCGAGAGATTGGTCGTAAGCCACGAGTTATCGCGAAGGGCGAGCGATATAACGTGGCAGATCTATCAATCGAAGTTCTCTGGCCAGCACCAGGTGAGATGGCGATCTTCGACGCCAATCCGGGCGATGGATCAACTTTCAACAATAGAAGTATTGTCTTGATGATTGAGAAATCTGGCGCGCTTATTCTTGCTGGCGGAGATATCGAACCACCCGTACAAGAGATTATTGCCAGGGAGTACGACTTATCTAGAGTCGCCATTTACAAAGTAAGTCACCACGGTTCGAGATTTCGAAGCGCGGCATTTGATTCCGAACTCAATCCCGAGCTTGCTCTTATCAGCGTAGGAGCCAGCAATTCTTTTGGACACCCTGCTCCTGAGACCCTAGAAGTTCTCGCTCCAGCGCTCATCCATCGCACTGATCAAGATGGGTCGGCGAGAGTGCGGTGGTGGCCCCTCGTAGTGAAGTGAGTGGGCTCGGCTAGATTTCCACCCATGGCAGGGGAGATGTATCTCATTCACGGTAGCGAAGAAGTTGTCGCTGAACGCGCACTTGTTGGGATTCTTGCCGATCATAGGGACCACGAAAAGCGTGTAGTTGATTGCGCGGAAGCCGAGGTCGGTGCCGTTGCTGAAGCGACTGAACCATCACTCTTTGCTGATAAACGAATCCTTGTCGTGAAGAACCTCCAAGAACTTGATAGCGAGATGCATGACGAGGTCGATCGCTACATCCAAGATCCAGACCCAGCACTCGTAGTCGTCTGGATCCATAAAGGGGGAGTGAAGGCAAAGGGATTACTGGAGCGAGTGAAAAAGAAATCAACAAAGGTTTTTCCAGCAGAGGCGCTCAAGAAAGCTTCCGAGAAGATGGAATTCATGCAAGGTGAATTCAAGGTTCTCGGCCGCAAGATTTCTCCAGCGGCGCTAGCAGCGCTCGTTGCCGGTTACGCAGATATGAGAGAGATGGTCAGTGCCGCACGCCAGATAAACAATGACACGCCACAGGGAAAAG
The DNA here is from genome assembly GCA_016870815.1 of Actinomycetota bacterium. Taxonomy (GTDB): domain Bacteria; phylum Actinomycetota; class Actinomycetes; order Nanopelagicales; family Nanopelagicaceae; genus SYAN01. The sequence continues at coordinate 37,765 of VGAI01000005.1, read as the reverse complement.
CTCTAGATGAAGAAGATGTGCTGGCACATACTCGCGGTAGAAAGTTAACGACTGGTTTTGATGTGGCTGATGCGGTTATTGCGAAAGATCCAAGAAAAGCACTGGTTGCGACCAGGTATGCATTCGATTCAGGAGTGGAACCAATTCAAGTTCTCTCTGCGATAACCATGTCGGTCAAATCGATGCTCAAGGTGATGGACCTGCCTCGAAGCACGAAATCGTTCGAAGTCGCAGGCGAGTTGGGGATGGCGCCATGGCAGATTGATAAAGCTCGTCGCCAGATCGCTTCTTGGTCAGAAGATGATTTTGAGATTGCACTCAATGAGATAGTTCGAGCGGATTGGGCAGTCAAGGGCGGTGAGGTCCATGCGCACTACGCAGTCGAACGAATGGTCCTTGCCATAGCCTCTGGTGGCAGATTGGTGAAATCACCTGACCAGAGCACCGCGTGGCGCAAGGTTTAACGCTCGCTTTCTTCGGTTTGAAGAGGCCATCTGCTTGCTGGTAACCTCCGCCTTCTGATTTTTACAAGGCTCCCACTACATCTTCGAGAGGTTCGTTCGTGGCAAATATCAAGTCTCAGGTAAAGCGGATCAAGACAAATGCGAAAGCGACTGAGCGAAACAAGGCTGTTCGTTCCTCGCTGAAGACCGCCGTCCGCCGATTCCGTGACGCCCTCACCGAAGGTGATTCTGCAGGTGCGAAGAAGGAACTGCGTAGCGCTACTCGAGCCCTTGATGTAGCAGTGTCAAAGGGTGTTATTCATAAAAGCCAGGCGGCCAATAAGAAGTCAGCGATGGCCCGTGCTGCCGCCAAAGCTGGCATCAAGTAATTACGAGGGTCGGTCGGTGACCGATGCCTGCTCTCTCATCTAAGAAGGCGCCGCAACCGGCAGCGACTAACCCTGCCGCCATCCGCAACTTCTGCATCATCGCTCATATCGATCACGGCAAGTCGACGCTTGCAGATCGGATGCTTCAGATCACGGAAGTGGTCGATGCCCGCAATATGCGCGATCAATATCTCGATCGCATGGATATCGAACGTGAGCGAGGCATCACCATCAAATCTCAGGCGGTTCGACTTCCGTGGCGAAGTGGAATCGATGGCCAGGAATACATCCTCAACATGATCGATACACCGGGCCATGTCGACTTCACCTACGAAGTCTCGCGCTCGCTAGCTGCATGCGAGGGAGCACTCTTGCTCGTTGACGCTGCACAGGGGATCGAGGCGCAGACTCTTGCCAACCTCTATCTTGCGATGGAGAACAACCTCACCATCATCCCGGTACTCAACAAGATAGATCTTCCTGCTGCACAGCCTGACAAATTTGCAGCGGAGTTGGCGAAGTTGATCGGGTGCGAACCGAGTGATTGCTTACGCGTCTCCGGTAAGACGGGTGAAGGGGTAAGAGAGCTCTTGGACCAGATCGTCAGAGATATTCCGCCACCGTTAGGTGATGCCAATAAGCCAGCTAGAGCGCTTATCTTCGATTCGGTCTACGACACATATCGTGGCGTAGTCACCTATGTTCGAGTAGTTGATGGAAAGCTCTCACCTCGCGACACCATTCAAATGCTCTCAACTGGCGTCAAGCATGAGATGTTGGAGGTCGGCGTCATCTCACCGGAGCCAATGGCTAGCAATGGCCTTGGCGTGGGTGAGGTGGGATACCTAATCACTGGTGTGAAAGACGTCAGGCAGAGTCGAGTTGGCGATACCGTCACGACATTTAATAAGCCTGCAAAAGAGCCGCTGGCGGGTTATAAGGACCCGAAGCCGATGGTTTTCTCTGGTCTCTATCCAATTGATGGCGATGAATATCCAGTACTCCGTGATGCTCTGGAAAAGTTGCAACTCAACGACGCAGCACTTGTCTACGAGCCAGAGACATCCGCGGCCCTTGGATTTGGATTTCGGTGTGGCTTCCTTGGATTACTTCATATGGAGATCGTGCGAGAGCGTCTAGAGCGCGAATTCAATCTCTCACTAATCTCAACCGCGCCGAACGTTGTCTATCGAGTGACCACTGATGATGGCAAGGAACTTATTGTCACCAATCCCAGTGAATACCCCGCCGGCAAGATTGCAAACGTCTTCGAGCCGGTAGTCCGTGCAACCGTTCTTTCACCAAGTGAATTCATCGGGACAATTATGGAACTCTGCCAGCAAAGACGAGGCGTCCTTCTCGGGATGGACTACCTCTCTGAGGATCGTGTGGAGATCAGATATAAGTTGCCACTCGCTGAGATCGTCTTCGACTTCTTCGACCAGCTCAAGTCACGAACCCGTGGCTATGCCTCACTTGATTATGAACCAACTGGCGAGGAAGAGGGCGATTTGGTGAAGGTCGATATCTTGCTTCAAGGTGACACCGTCGATGCATTCTCTGCGATAGTTCATCGCGAGAAGGCCTATCCCTATGGGGTGAGCATGACTCAGAAGTTACGTGAGTTGATCCCCAGGCAGCAGTTCGAAGTTCCGATCCAAGCAGCAATCGGTGCCAAGATAATCGCGCGAGAGAATATCCGTGCCATTAGAAAAGATGTTCTTGCCAAGTGCTACGGCGGTGATATCACTCGAAAGCGCAAGCTCTTGGAGAAGCAGAAGGAGGGAAAGAAACGAATGAAGATGGTCGGGCGCGTCGAAGTCCCGCAAGAGGCCTTCATTGCTGCGCTCTCGACCAATTCAGAGGGCGAGAAGGCGAAGGCAAAGCGGTAATCGCGTGACCCTCTCGTTCTATATCCACATCCCGTATTGCATCAAGCGCTGTGGCTACTGTGACTTCAATACCTACACACCTGCGGAACTGGGTCAGGGTGAGGTGGGTCGAAGTGAGATCTCATCTAGATATATGTCATCAGTCCAGCGAGAAATTTTACGAGCGGCTAAAGAACTTCAAACAAAGCAGCTTCCGCAGATAACAACCATCTTCTTTGGTGGTGGTACTCCATCGCTAATGGACCCTTTAGATATAGCAAGGACGATAGCGAAGATTGATGAGATATTTTCGCTCACCAAGGATTGCGAGATCACGCTAGAGGCCAATCCAGATACTTTGAATGAGATGAATGTTGCGGGTTTTGCAGAGGCTGGTGTCAATCGAATCAGCCTAGGTGTGCAATCTGCCAACCAGAAAGTCCTGGCCACTTTGGATCGAACGCATAAGAATTCAAATGTCCAGCGGGCACTTGAACTTGCGGTTCAGAATGGAATCAAGGGAAGGAGCATTGACCTGATCTATGGCACACCGGGTGAGAGTGTTGCAGCGCTCGAGGAAAGTCTTGACTTTGCACTTTCTCTGCCGATTGACCATGTATCTGCCTATGCCCTCATCGTTGAGTTAGGAACTCGTCTTGCACGGCAGGTAGCGAGTGGAGAAATTGCCACTCCAGATGATGATGAGATGGCAGATAAATACCGAATCATTGATGAGCGATTCAATCAAGCGGGATTTCATTGGTATGAACTAAGTAATTGGGCGAACTCTCTAGATGCAAGGTCGCGTCACAATCAGGTCTATTGGAACGGTGGCGATTGGTGGGGAGTCGGCCCAGGCGCACACTCTCATCTTGATGGGAAACGTTGGTGGAATATCAAGAATCCAATCAGTTACATGAACGCGCTCGATAACGATCTGACGATTATTGCTGGAGAAGAAACTTTGAGCGAGAGCGCAAAGAGTGATGAGCGGATCATGCTTGGTATTCGCCTTCGCGAAGGAATCGCGCGTGATGAGTTAAAGAAGATTCAAGAAGAAGTCGTTGCAAGATATATCGCGAGTGAGGCCGTGGATCAGAGCGCATGGGATATGGGTCGCCTCACTCTCACTCTTAAAGGACGCCTCATCGCGGATCGAATCGTGCGCGACTTAGTCCTGTAGTAACTTTGGCTCCATGACTTTTGATCTACCGCTTCTGATCATCACGATACTTCTCGCTCTAGTTTCAAGTCTTTCTGGTATCGCAAAGGTCAGCGGCAATCCTCGAGCGCTCGCTGCGCCGAGGGCAGTTGGTTCACCTGATGGACTCTCAAGGCTCGCAGGAATGCTCGAGTTGCTTGCGGGGATTGCCATGGTTCTTGGCTTGGTACTCGATTTCCTCGATCTCGTTGTCTGGGGATTGGTCACCGTTTGGATTGTGATGATCGGCGCCCTTTTCTTTCACTTCAAATCAGGAGAGATCAAAAGCGGGTTTCCAGCATTTGTCATCCTGACCCTCTCGACAATCGCTTTGACTCTTGCAATGGCGGGTTGACCAGAAGATGAATGTAGAAGCACGCCAACTCGAAGTCCTCAAGGCAATCATCGATGAGTATGTCGCCTCGCAGGAGCCCGTCGGATCGAAGATTCTCGCTGAGCGCCACTCGCTTGGCGTTTCACCAGCGACTATCCGAAATGACATGGCGGTCCTTGAAGATGCCGGTCTAATCACCCAGCCTCATACCAGCGCCGGACGAATCCCCACCAACCGTGGTTATCGACTTTTCGTTGACAAGTTAGCGACAGTAAAACCGTTATCGCCAGGTGAACGGCGGGCAATCGAGCACTTTCTTACCGGCGCCCACGATCTCGATGAGATCGTCACTCGTACAGTTCGACTTCTTGCTCAGGTAACAAAGCAGGTCGCAGTAGTGCAGTACCCATCGCTGACCCGATCAAAGGTTCGACATATCGAATTGATCACTCTCACTGCGATGCGAGTCTTGATTGTTCTCATCACAGATTCGGGAAGAGTGGAGCAGAGCGCAATCGAACTTCAAGAACCAATGAGTGAATCGCTTCTGGTTGATCTCCGTAATCGACTTAATTCGCTTGCGGTCGATGAGAGCCTTACTTTAGTTGCCGAGCGCTTGGCTCAGTTCACACAGAGTTACAGTGGATCGGATCGAATCGCAGCGACATTGATCGCGACTGCATTGATAGAGATGGCGGTTGAGAAAGCCGAAGAGCGAGTCGCTCTGGCTGGGACCGCGAACCTCGCTCGCTCCACTCAAGATTTCAGTGACGAGATTCATTCCATCCTTGAGGCGCTCGAGGAACAGGTTGTCTTGCTAAGGCTCGTATCGGATCTGGGAATAAGAAATGAGGCGATCACGGTTCGCATCGGCGATGAACAACCTGATGCGAAATTGCGCGAGATGAGCTTTATTGCCACCGGTTATGGCGCAGGGGTGGGTGGCGCTGCGCTCGGCGTCCTTGGCCCTACCCGTATGGATTATGCGAGCTCGATGCGATCAGTCAGTGCCGTTGCACGTTACCTCTCGCGCTATCTCGACGATAGTGGGGATAAGAAGTAAGAATGGATCTTTATCAAACTCTCGGCGTCGCCCGAGGTGCCTCTGATGATGAAATCAAGAAGGCCTATCGAAAACTTGCACGCGAGATGCATCCTGATATCAATCCAGACCCACTCGTAGCCGATAAGTTCAAAGAAGTGACTGCCGCTTATGAAGTGCTGAGTGATCCGGCAAAGCGACAGAGTTACGACATGGGTGGCTCAGGTTTCAGCTCCTTTGGTGGCGGTGAAGGCTTTGGTTTCAGCGACATCATGGATGCCTTCTTTGGCGGGGGTAATCGAGGGCCAAGGTCTCGCTCGCGTCCCGGGCAGGATGCATTGATTCGAGTCGAGATCTCTCTCGAGGAGGCATGTTTTGGTTGCAATCGAACTCTCAGCGTAGAGACTGCGGTGCTCTGCCCATCCTGTGCTGGAAATGGATGCGCCAAGGGATCGTCGCCGGTGGTCTGCGATATCTGTAAAGGTCGTGGTGAGACGCAACAAGTCACTCGTTCGTTTATCGGTCAGGTGATGACGACGAGGCCATGCGCATCATGCCAAGGTTTCGGCACTCGCATCACCGCGCCGTGTTCTGAGTGTGCCGGTGATGGTCGGGTTCGATCACGGAGTGAGATCGAAATAGAGATTCCTGCCGGTGTGGAAAGTGGCAATCGAATTCAGATGTCAGGTCGCGGCGAGGTTGGGCCAGGTGGTGGCAGAGCAGGGGATCTCTATGTCGAGATTGATGTCAGCGAGCATGATTACATCGTTCGAGATGGCGATGCCCTGCATATGGAGTTATCAATTCCTATGACTGTAGCAGCGCTTGGCAGGAAAGTCGAAGTGCAGACGCTCGATGGACCAATTTCGATTGAAATCAAAGCAGGTACGCAACCAGGATCAATTCACACGATTCGAGAGCGCGGAATGACTCGACTCAGGAGTGGAAATCGAGGGGATCTCTATATCCATATCGGTGTTGAGATTCCGACAAAACTTAGTAAAGAAGAGAGCGAACTTCTCGAGCGTTTTGCTTTGGCACACGATGATGCATCGCATAAAGGAAAGCGCACCGAGATTTCTAGCGGGCAATCGCAAGGTCTCTTCTCGCGCTTCAAAGAAGCTTTTCGAGGGTAGATGCTCTCCCTTTATCTCATTGATTCACGATCAATCGACTCTGACCTATTCGATTCTGACCAAATCGATACTGGCAAGAAACTTCAAGTGGGCTCTCACCTAGAGATTGGTGGCAGTGAAGCCCGCCATATGGTCAAGGTTGCGCGGCATCTTGTAGGCGATGAAGTGGCGCTGAGCGATGGCAATGGATTGATGGCGAAGGTGCGAATCAGTCAGATTGATAGAGAGAGCGTCACAGTTATCGTTCAAGAGATTGAGAATCACTCGGCACCTCGGATAACTCTCTGCGTGATTCAGGCGCTGACCAAGTCAGATAGAGCACATGAGTGCGTCGAACTTCTCGTGGAAGCCGGGGTGGACGAGATCATTCCCTGGCAGTCATCAAGAAGCGTTGGTAAATGGAAAGGGCAAGCTTCCCATGCCAAGTGGAGTGAGTGGATTCGTGGCGCGGTAAAACAAAGTCGGAGAAATCGAATCCCCTCGCTGGGGGAATTAGTTTCCACCTATAGCGATTTGAATTTCAACAATCAGAGCACCATTCTCTTGGCATTCGATGAGAACTCACGAAATACTCTTGATTCAAGTCTTTCAACGGTTCTTCCGAACCTTGAAGAAATAGATCGAATTGTGATTGTCATTGGACCTGAAGGTGGAATCACCCCCGAAGAGCTTGCCTCACTCTCGAAAATGGGTGCCATTATTTTGCGTCTTGGCGGCCCCGTCCTGAGGTCGGCACATGCCGGAGCGATTGCTCTCGGTGCAATTCAAAGCGCGCTTTCAATCTGGCGTTGATGAGATTAGGATTTCGATGATGTCATGCCTCTTCTGTTCTTTCGCTGATGGTTCGATTCCGGTCGAGCGAGTCGGCGAAAATGAAAATGCTTTTGCGATAAGAGACATCAATCCTGTCGCGCCCACTCATATCTTGATCATCCCGAAGGATCACTTTGAGAATGCAGCTGAGGTGGTGCGAGTTGATTCTGCCGTCATGGCATCGATATTTGCCTTGGCAGATGAGATCGCAAGAGCTCAATCCCTCGATGGATATCGCACCGTATTCAACACGGGCGCCAGCGTGGGGCAGAGCGTCTTTCATGCCCATCTACACCTCTTGGCTGGTCGCACCTTCGGTTGGCCGCCCGGGTAATTCGACTTCACCCTCATTGATTCTTTCCACTAAAATCCGCCGCAATGGATAAGACCGTCATAGCTGTACCCACATCAGTTCCTATGGTGACCGTGACGGGGCCAGGGGATTCCTATCTCACACAATATGAAAATGCTTTTCCAGAACTTGGTATCACAGTCCGCGGTAATGAATTCAAAGTACGTGGACCTGAAGAATCAATCTCCGAGTTCCGCTCTCTGATCTCCGAGTTACTGATCGTGATCAGATCGGGCCAGATGTTGAGCGAGGATTCAGTTGCGCGATCAATTGCCATGATACGAGGCAAGAGCAGTGAAAAGCCTGGCGAGGTGTTATCGCTCAATATCTTGAGTAACCGAGGCAAGACGATCCGGCCCAAAACAGCGAACCAGAAGCGTTATGTCGAGTCAATCGACCAGAGCACGATAACTTTCGGAATCGGTCCTGCCGGAACCGGAAAGACTTATCTTGCGGTAGCGAAAGCTGTGCAAGCCCTTCAGGCAAAACAGGTCACTCGGATCATCCTTACGAGGCCAGCGGTCGAGGCAGGCGAACGATTGGGATTCTTGCCCGGAACTCTCCATGAAAAGATCGATCCTTACCTTCGTCCACTCTTTGATGCACTCCACGACATGGTCGATCCGGATTCGATCCCCAAACTGATGGGAAATGGGACGATCGAGGTCGCGCCACTTGCCTACATGCGCGGGAGAACTCTCAATGATGCCTTCATCATCCTCGATGAAGCACAGAACACATCACCCGAACAGATGAAGATGTTCCTTACCCGTCTTGGATTTAACTCGAAAATGGTTATCACGGGTGATGTCACTCAGGTCGATCTGCCTAGTGGAACAAAATCGGGACTTCGAACCATCACCGATATCTTGAGTGGACTCAATGACATCACTTTCATCGAACTTGAGTCATCGGATGTAGTTCGCCACCGGCTCGTCAGTGACATCGTCGATGCCTATGCACGTTTTGATGTTGCCAAGTTGCCACGTCGCCAACAAAACCTCTGAGTTCATTTCATAATGGCGATTGAGATTTCAAATGAGAGTAATACGCCCTGCGGCGAAGCGGAATTACGCTCACTTGCAGAATACGCCGTTACGAAGATGCGCCTTGACCTGCAATCTGAACTTGGCATTCGATTAGTCACATCAGCAGAGATGACTTCGCTCAACAAGCAGTGGATGGGTGAGGAGGGTGCAACAGATGTACTCTCCTTTCCCATTGATGAGATGCGCCCCGGACAGAGTGATCCAGGCGTGATTGGTGACATCGTCCTCTGTCCGAGTTATGCCTTAGGCAATGCGTTGAAAAATGGCAAGAGTTTGGATGAGGAGCTTCAACTCCTAACTGCCCACGGCATCCTTCATCTCCTTGGATACGATCATCGGAACAAGCCTGATGAGAAGGCGATGTTTGCATTGCAGGAGGAGATTCTGAGAGAGTGGTGCTCTCTCCCATGATCATCTCGGTGATTCTCCTTCTCGCGCTAGCCAGTTTCCTGGCAGGTAGTGAGGCTGCCCTCAATTCCGTCAGTCGTGTCGCAGTTGATGCGATTTCTGAACGCTCAAAGGCACAAGGTGCAATGGTCGCCCGCATCGTCAAGGATCCGGCTCGTTATCTCAATGTCGTTCTCTTGGTTCGAAAAGCTGCAGAACTCACTGCAACGGTCTTGGTCGCAGAAGCTTTGATTGTGGAGATGGAGAACGATCTCGCTGCTGTTGCGATTGCCATCTCGATCATGGTTGTCGCCTCCTATGTAGTTGTTGGTGTTGGCCCAAGAACACTCGGCAAGCAGAACCCGATGAGGTGGATAGTCCCTGCTTCTTACATCTCATGGATTTTGGCAAAGATCCTTGGCCCGGTTACCGTGATATTGATTGCGCTAGGAAATGCCTTGACTCCTGGAAAAGGATTTCGAAAAGGGCCGTTCTCAAACGAAGCTGAGTTGCGTGACTTGGTGGATCAAGCTCATGAGAGCGGACTGGTCGAAGAATCCGAGCACGAGATGATTCATTCTGTCTTCGAATTGGGCGACACCATGGTTCGCGAATTGATGATTCCACGAACTGAGATGGTTTGGATTGAAGGGGATAAGAATCTTCGCCAGGCCTTATCGCTCTTCTTGCGCTCGGGGTATTCGAGAATTCCGGTCGTCGGCGAGGATATCGATTCGATCATCGGTATCGCTTACATAAAAGATATCGTGAGGCGAGTCCACGACCATCCGAAATCGGAGACAAGTGAGAACATATCTGAGCATCTGAGACAGGCGACTTTCGTTCCAGAATCAAAGAATGCCGCGGATTTGCTGAGGCAGATGCAGCGAGAACAGATTCATCTCGCCATCGTCATCGATGAATACGGTGGAACGGCGGGAATCATCACGATTGAAGACATCCTCGAGGAGATCGTCGGTGAGATTGCCGATGAGTATGACGATTTTGGTGAGGAATTCGAGCGAATTGATCCAACTAGGGCACGAATCTCCTCGCGCATGCATATTGAAGATCTTGCAGAAGAACTTGAGATTTCGATTGAGGACGCTGAAGATGGCGATATCGACACCATCGGCGGGTATATGGCGAAGATATTGGGCCGTGTTCCGATACCAGGTAGCGCCATCGAGATCTCTGGATGGCGCTTCACCGCAGAACGACCAGCCGGTAGGAGACATAGGATTACTTCGATTCTTGCTGAAAAAATGGGGAATGAATCAGAAACGGTAAAGTCATGACAAAGATCGTTCGCTTTGTCGAGCGGAGTGCGGCCGTTGGAGCCACCGACCCGCAATTTGGAATTATGGAATCAGAGAATCTGATCCGTGCGGTGGCGAGTGATCCACTTTATGCAGGCATCTCGTTACGTGATGAGAGTTTCACCTTGGACGAGGTAAGGCTTCTCGCTCCGGTCATTCCGAGAAGTAAAGTCGTATGCGTTGGAAAGAACTATGCAGACCATGCTGCAGAGATGGGTGGTGAAGTGCCAAAGCAACCCATCATCTTCATTAAACCTAACACCACGGTTATTGGTCCTGAGGAGACAATCATCTGGCCGAAGGAGAGTGAGCGAGTTGATCATGAAGCTGAGCTTGCTATTGTCATCTCCAAGATCTGTCGCCATGTTCCGCGAGATAAATATAGAGATGTGATCTTTGGCTACACCCTGGCAAATGATGTCACCGCGCGAGATATTCAAAAGATAGATGGACAGTGGACCCGAGCAAAAGGTTTTGACACCTTCTGCCCGCTAGGACCATGGATAGATACGGATTTCCAGCCAGGAGATCAGGCAATCACTTGCTATGTCGGAGATGAGAAGCGGCAAGAAGCAAAGCTCTCAGATATGTTCTTCAAGGTACCCGAGATCATTGAGTTCATCTCTTCTGTGATGACACTTCTTCCAGGGGATGTGATTCTTACCGGAACTCCCGCAGGGATTGGTCCGCTCAAGCAAGGTGGGAAGGTTCGCGTGAGCATCGACGGTTTAGGTTCACTGAGTAACCAGGTCTCTCAGGGATGAGTGAAAAAAGTGAAGTAAGGGTGCGTTTTGCACCGTCGCCAACTGGTGACTTACATGTTGGCAACATTCGAACTGCGCTCTTTGATTGGGCGTATGCGAGGCATACAGATGGGAAATTTGTCTTTCGAATCGAAGATACTGATCGTGAACGAGTCACAGATCAATACATCCAGGCAGCCGCAGAGACTTTACGATGGCTTGGACTGGATTGGGATGAAGGACCTGAAATCGGTGGCCCCTATGGCCCGTATCTTCAATCACAACGTCTCGAAATCTATAAGGAGTGGGCCGAGCGATTTCTTGCCCAAGGAGATGCCTATCTCTGTTTCTGCACCAATGAAGAACTCGAAGCAAGGCGCGAGGCAGCTAAAGATTCGAACCGCCCACCGGGGTATGACGGTGCATGTCGAAACTTGAGCGCAGATGATCGCACGAGAATGAGTGATGAAGGGCGAAAGCCTGTGATTCGAATGCGGATGCCTGAAGGCTCGACCACATTCAACGACCTCATCCGCGGCGAAGTGACCTTTGAACATAAGTTCGTCCCAGATTTTGTCTTGATGCGAAATGATGGTTCTCCGCTGTACACCCTGGCGGTTGCAGTGGACGATGTCTTGATGAAGATCACGCATATTCTCCGGGGTGAAGATTTGCTCTCATCGACTCCGCGCCAGATCAGGGTCTATCAGGCAATGGGAATGAAAGTTGAGGATTATCCGATCTTCGCCCACCTGCCTTTTGTCATGGGAACAGATAACACCAAGCTTTCGAAGCGAAATGGCGAAGTCTCGATCGCTTGGTATCGAGAGCGAGGGTTCTTGCCCGAAGCGATATGCAACTATCTTGCTTTGCTTGGTTGGTCGCCTGGTGATGATCGCGAGAATGTGACCTTATCCGAGCTCGCTCAGCTCTTTGATGTTTCGCGAGTCAATGCTTCGCCTGCGCGTTTTGATATGAAGAAACTTGAAGCGATAAATGGCGAGAAGATTCGCGCTCTATCGATAGATGAGTTGCTCAAGCGATCTTTGCCCTTTCTCATCGAATCGAAAGTGATAACGGGCAGCTACGATGAAATCGAAGTCATTAGAAAAGCTCTGCCTTTGATTCAAGAGCGAATCGTCACTTTGAGCGAAGTGATTCCGATGGTGAGTTTCCTCTTCGGTGAAGCAGTCGTGATCGCAGACGATGAAGCGAAAAAGATCGGAGATGACCTCTCTTTAAAAACATTGAATGCGGCCAAAGAGGCTCTTAGACTCGTTTCGGAGTGGAATGAGAGTTCGATTGAGTCAGCGCTTCGAGGCGAGTTGATAGAGAAGATGGGCCTCAAGCCTCGAGTTGCATTCACTCCAGTGCGAATCGCAGTGACTGGAAGTCATATCTCGCCGCCATTGTTTGAATCCCTTGCGCTCCTTGGAAAGACGCGCACCCTCGGAAGGATTTCCGCACTTCTATAAGAGGCGGTAAAGTTCGCATGCTCTTTTGGGGTATGGGGTAATTGGCAGCCCAGCTGATTCTGGTTCAGCTTGTCTAGGTTCGAGTCCTGGTACCCCAGCGAATGTTGTAACGAATGTACTAGGGCCCCGTCGTCTAGCGGCCTAGGACTCTGGCTTCTCAAGCCAGCTACGAGGGTTCGAATCCCTTCGGGGCTGCTTTACCGCTTTGCAATGACTTCAGAGAGCCTTGCCGCAGTGGCGACGACTGCTGCTGCGTGAAGACGGCCAGGCTGTCTACCTAATCTCTCAATCGGGCCACTGATGCTGACTGCCGCGATGACTTTGTTATTGGGTCCACGTACCGGCGCAGAGACAGATGCAACACCTGGCTCTCGTTCACCAACTGATTGCGCCCAACCTCTCCGCCGAATTGCTGAGAGATTAGTTGCTGTGAATCGTGCGCCTTGTAGTCCCCGATAAAGTCGATCGGCATCCTCCCAGGCGAGAAGTACTTGGGCTGCAGAGCCCGCTTGCATAGTTAGCGTCGCTCCAACTGGGACCGAATCTCTAAGTCCTGAGAGACGCTCGGCAGCCGCAACACATACTCGAACATCGCCCTGTCTCTTATAGAGCTGGGCGCTTTCACCTGTGGCATCGCGCAGAGCGATCAACGCAGGGGAGGCGGCAGCCAAGAGCCGATCTTCACCAGCGGCAGCGGAGAGTTCGCTGAATCGCGGACCCAAGATAAATCTTCCTGAAAGATCTCTCGCGACAAGACGATGATATTCAAGGGCCATCGCGAGACGATGCGCTGTCGGGCGAACGATTCCAGTCGCTGCCACCAACTCGGCAAGTGAATGCGGGCCACTTTCCAGGACGCTCAAAATATGGATGGACTTGTCGAGAACGCCAACTCCGCTATTCTTTCGCTTGTCCACAATCCAATATTGGCATCTCACGAGTTGAGACGCAACAATTCTGGATATCTCTGGTGAAGGGGGCGCAATGGGCAAGACGATGGCCGAGAAGATCTGGGCTGATCACCTAGTTCGGACCGCTGAAGGAGAGCCTGATCTGCTCTATATAGACCTTCATCTGATCCATGAAGTGACTAGCCCACAAGCCTTTGATGGGCTGCGACTTGCAGATCGAAAAGTGCGTCGTCCTGATCTCACCATCGCCACCGAAGATCACAACGTTCCTACCTTGGATATCGATCAGCCAATTGCTGATCCCGTCTCGCGACTTCAAGTCGATAAATTGCGAAAGAATTGTGAAGAGTTTGGAATTCGTATCCACTCGTTAGGTGATGTGGAGCAAGGAATTGTTCACGTCGTCGGTCCTCAGTTAGGACTTACGCAACCGGGATTGACCATTGTCTGTGGTGATTCACATACATCGACGCATGGAGCATTTGGGGCGCTCGCCTTCGGCATAGGCACGAGCGAGGTTGAGCATGTACTTGCGACGCAGACTCTGCCACTTCAACGACCGAAGACGATGGCCATCACTGTTGATGGGACTTTGAAACCCGGTGTCACTTCGAAGGACATAATCCTTGCGATCATCGCCAAGATCTCCACCGGTGGCGGACAGGGTTACGTCATCGAGTATCGAGGATCAGCGATTCGGGCGCTCTCGATGGAAGCGCGAATGACAATCTGCAATATGTCGATTGAGGCAGGGGCGCGAGCTGGGTTGATTGCCCCGGATGAAACGACTTTTGCTTACCTCAAAGATAAACCTCATGCCCCACAAGGCGCGGAGTGGGAAAAGGCAGTCACCTATTGGCGCTCGCTCCCTAGTGATGCTGACGCAAGATTTGATGCGGAAGTAATCCTCAATGCTGACGAGATTGAGCCATTCGTAACCTGGGGAACCAACCCAGGACAAGGCCTTCCGCTCAATAGGCAAGTGCCCGACCCAGCATCATTTGCGGATCCACAAGAGCGAAGCGCGGCCGAACGAGCGCTCACCTACATGGACCTTCGCCCTGGAACGCCGATGAAATCAATCAAGATTGACACTGTTTTCCTGGGCTCATGTACAAATGGTCGAATCGAAGATCTACGTGCAGCTGCTGAGATCATCAAGGGCAAGAAAGTAGCGCCAGATACTCGCATGCTTGTTGTCCCAGGTTCTGCACGAGTTCGACTCGCGGCAGAGGGAGAGGGCCTTGATCGAGTATTCATCGATGCAGGAGCAGAGTGGCGCTCGGCGGGATGCTCAATGTGTCTTGGGATGAATCCCGATCAGTTGAAACCAGGAGAGCGTGCCGCATCAACCAGTAATCGAAATTTCGAGGGGCGACAAGGCAAAGGTGGAAGAACCCATTTGGTAAGCCCGCTGGTAGCTGCTGCGACAGCGCTTAAGGGGACTCTTGCATCCCCAAGTGATTTGTGAGCTGAGAAATGAATCATTCGTTGAGAGGAAATGATTGATATGGAGAAATTCACCTCGCATACCGGGCGCGCTCTGCCGCTTCGAAGAAGCAATGTTGATACAGATCAAATCATCCCCGCGGTCTACCTCAAGCGGATCACTCGGTCGGGTTTCGAAGATGGGCTCTTTGCAGCATGGCGTAGCGACCCAGATTTCGTCCTCAATAGAAGTGAGTATCAGGGAGCAACCATTCTCATTGCAGGCGCTGATTTCGGCACGGGGTCCTCACGTGAACACGCGGTTTGGGCGCTACAGAACTACGGATTCAAGGTGGTCTTCTCTAGCCGATTCGCCGATATCTTCCGAGGAAACTCCCTGAAAGGTGGCTTGCTCACTGTGATCCTCAAGGAAAGTGAGATTGAATCACTCTGGCAGACGGTTGAGAGCGCGCCAACAACAGAGATAACGGTGGATCTCACAAAACGCACCGTCTCTTATCTGGCGGAGGGAAAAGAGCTCTCGATCGCCTTTGAAATGGACGATTTCACGCGGTGGCGCTTGATGGAGGGGCTAGATGACATCGGATTGACGCTTCGCCATACCGAAGCAGTCGATCAATTCGAGGCAAAACGAGCGAATTTCAAGCCAAAGACGCTTCCAGTTCTTCATTGAAGAGAAACTCTCAACTGCAACTGGAGAGTTTTTCACGCTGAAAATCACTTCTTTTCGTCGAATCAGGGGTGATTTTTTCTTGCGACACACCGAAGCGAATTCGTTAAAACACGCAATTTCCTGCGTAAGTTTCATACAAAGTTAAGCGAACGCTTAACTTGCACCAGAACGGGTATAAGGGGAATAGATGAATAAGGCCCAATTCATTGCGTCGTTGGCTCCATATTTCAACGGCAGCAAGAAGGAAGCACAGTACGCAGTCTCGATCGTATTTGACTCGATTGTGCGCAACATTCACAAAGGTGAAGACGTCACCATCAACGATTTCGGCAAGTTTAAGAAGGTCGATCGCAAGGCTCGAAAAGGCCGCAATCCTTTCACCGGCGAAGAGATCATGATCAAGGCGACCAAGAAGGTTCGCTTCCTCCCAGCAAAAGGACTCAAGGAAGTAATCGCAGGCGCCCGCAAGCTTGAGGCTGCTCCTAAGCCTCCAGCATCAAAGCCAGTTAAGGCCGCGGCCGCGAAGGCTGCTAAGAAGGCGCCAAAGAAGGCTGCTAAGAAGGCGCCAAAGAAGGCTGCTAAGAAGGCTAAGAAGGGCAAGCGCCGCTAGGCATTTTGTTCTTTCGAGAGATGGGCTGCATTCCGATGCAGCCCATTTTTCATGCCTATCCTTAACTCATGACCTCGGTCAAAGGCTCTGAAGTGGTGCGCTTTGACGCACCAGAGGGCAAGCCGCTCGGTGTGACTCCTTGGTATCGCATTGCAGCGAATGTCTTAAGGCCGTTCCTCGCACTCATAACCAAGAAGGATTGGCGAGGCGGAGAGAAGATCCCCAAAAGTGGCGCAGTAATTGTCGTCTGTAATCACATCTCTTATCTCGACCCGCTCTCATTCACGCACTTTCTCTACAACAACGGTAGAGCACCCCGGTATCTCGGCAAAAAATCGATTTTTGACTTTCCGGTAATCGGTTGGATTGTCACGAAGGCTGGACAGATTCCCGTCGATAGAGAGAGCGCCAATGCAGTAAAGGCGCTAGATCATGCAGTTGCAGCGCTAAGAGCAGGACACATGATTGGTATCTATCCCGAAGGCACTTTGACGAGAGATCCTGATCTCTGGCCAATGACAGGAAAGACTGGCGCTGCTCGTCTTGCACTCCTCACAGATGCGCCCGTGATTCCCTCTGCCTCGTGGGGCCCCGAGAAAGTAATTCCTCGATACGGAAAAAGAGTAAAGCTTTTCCCGCGGACCAAGTTAAGTATCAAAGTGGGAGACCCAGTAGATCTCTCACCGTGGCGTGGAATGGCCCATGACAATGGCGCACTTGAAGAGGCGAGTGAGGCGATCATGAAAGCCATCACAGTCTTATTGGAAGAGCTACGGGGCGAGAAAGCACCTGCAGTGAGATTCGATACTCGCAAAACTGATCTGCCTCGCATCGGAAACTTCAACAAGAAGAAGCGCTTCGGGAGAGCAACATGAAAGTATCCATTCTTGGCTCAGGTGCCTGGGGGACAACCCTCGCGCAAGTAGCAGCCGACGCTGGCCACGATTTATTGCTCTGGGGACGCAATAAGGAAGTTGTCGCTGAGATCAACTCATCACATCGAAACACTCGATTTTTGGGCGAAATCGAACTACCACAATCGATTCGAGCAACTGCGGACATTGATGAAGCATTTGCGCATGCAGATGCATTGATTCTTGCTCTGCCTTCACAGAGCCTTCGTGAAAATTTGGAAAACTGGAAGTCGCGATATCCAGCGAATATTCCTTCGATTTCGACGCTGAAGGGAATAGAGGTAAGCACTCATCTCCGCATGTCGGAAGTCTTGGCCCAGGTGATTGGACTTGAAGAAGAGAAGATCGGATTCATCACCGGGCCCAATCTCGCCAAGGAATTGGTGCGACGACAACCTGCAGGAGCAGTTGGCGCTTCTATCAATCCAAAAGTTGCAGATCTGATTGTTAGCATTTTCAAGACGCCATATTTTCGGGTTTACACATCAGATGACATTGTTGGCTGCGAATTAGCGGCGGCGCTGAAGAATGTGATTGCTCTCGCCGTGGGCATCGTTGTCGGTATGGGCCTAGGCGAAAATACTCAAGCGATGATCATCACGCGGGGGCTCAATGAGGTAACTCGTCTTGGTGTTGCGTTAGGTGCAGCTCCACTGACCTTTGCAGGACTTGCCGGAATGGGCGATCTCGTAGCAACCTGCCAATCCTCACTCTCTCGAAATAGGTCATTTGGCGAGACGATTGGACAGAGTGGCAATTCCTCAAGCGTGAGAGAGACTCTTGGTAAGACGGTAGAAGGTGTTGCAAGCGCAGGAGCAGTTGTTGATATGGCCCATATGGTCGGAGTTGAGATACCAATCATCGAGGCAGTTGCTGATGTGGTCTCCGGGAAAATCTCGCCCATGAAGGCGATGGCGACATTGAGTGAAATCGATACCGGCGCTGAGATAGATCTCAGTGGACCAGGTTGAAATGACTTCAAAGAAGAAGATCGCAGTCATCTGTGGCGGAGAGAGCCCAGAGCACGAAATCTCCTGCCTTTCGGGACTCGGAATCTTCGCAGCGATTGATAGAAACAAATATGAAGCGATCCTTCTCGGTATCGCCAGTGATGGCCGTCGTTTTATCGAGCTCAACGATCGGACAGATTTTGATAGCGATGAGAATGGTCTTCCGTTAATTCCACAGATGGGCGATTTCAAGGATATTCCGTCGGATGTAGATCTTCTCTTTCCGATTCTTCACGGGACTAATGGGGAAGATGGGGTCTTCCAGCGCTTCGCGCAGGAGCAGGGATTCAATTACGTAGGTTCAGGAGTATCCGCTTCTGCAATCGCGATGGACAAATCCATCGCAAAAGAGGCATTCACAAAGAGTGGACTTACAACAGCACATGGTGTGACCGTTGAAATTAGCGAGAGAGCACGAGAAAAGTGGTCGAACCTTAAGTACCCGCTCTTTGTTAAACCAGCTAGGGGTGGCTCAAGCAGAGGCACTATTAAGGTTAAGCGCGAAGCAGAAATGGAGCGTGCACTTGACTCTGCATTTCAATTCGATGAGAAGGTCTTAGTTGAAGAGGCGGTAATCGGCCGCGAGATTGAATGTGGCATTTTGGTAGAAAATGGCAAAGTCACTAGTTCAGTCGTAGGAGAGATTCGAGTCTTGGGCGGGCGAGAGTTTTATGACTATGAGGCGAAGTATCTGGATAACTTGACTCAATACCTGGTCCCTGCACCTATCGATGAGAAAGCAAGTGAGACGATTCGTGAGCAGGCGATTCGTGCATTCAAGGGAGTTGGATGTGAAGGTTTTGCACGAGTGGACTTCTTCCTAAAAGAATCGGGGCAGGTTGTAATCAATGAAATCAATACTTTGCCCGGTTTCACTCCGAAATCAGTTTTTCCGATGCTTTGGAAAGCCACTGGCAAGGATTACAAAGAAGTCGTCTCTGTCTTGATTGAAGAGGCGCTCACAGACCCCAAGTAGTTCTTATGGGATCCGAGCGCTACATACTTGTTACGGGGCAGGTCAGCGTTCTCGTGATTCCTGAGACCGCCTGAACCTTCGAGAGAATGAGTCGTCCGAATTCCTCCATGGAGGCAGCCTCTGCTCGCATGATGACGTCATACGGGCCGGTGACACCTTCAGCGATAGTCACTCCAGCGATGGCCGAAACGCTCTTTGCCACGCTGTTGGCCTTGCCAACTTCGGTTTGAATCAAGATATACGCCTGAATCGCCATGCCCAGAATGTAGCGCAGAATGGGCAGGGGGGAAAGATAGAAGTACAGTCAGATAAAGCTTTGGAGGTTTGGCGATGAATGAGCGCGAGGCCATCGCACGCCTTAAGGAGATATTCACTCCCTCAGAACGCCTTGCGAAAGAGTTACGAGTGGGCATTGGCGATGATGCCGCAATCTTCTCGCCTCACAATTCGCTCATTGCCACATCGACCGACATTGTCACTGAAGGAGTTCATTTCAATCGTGAGTGGAGCGATGCCAAGTCAATCGGACGAAAGGTAACGATTGCAAATCTTGCCGATATCTTCGCTATGGGAATGAGGCCAAATTTCCTTTTAGTCTCGGCGACGATAAAGAAAAGTGATGTCGATTCACTTTTTGAGATAGCCCAAGGGATACAGCGTGAGGCCACGCGCGTTGATGCACAAGTAATTGGTGGGGATATCTCATTAGGGGATTGCTTGACGGTTTCAATAACTGCAATCGGCGAGGGTGAGCGCTCAATTCTTCGAGGTGGTGCAAATCCTGGAGATAATCTCTATCTTGCCAATCTTCCAGGACGCTCACTTCTCGGCTTGACACAGTTGATGCAGGGCAAGCGACTAGATGAAGCCAGCATTGGATTTCATCTGGTTCCAGAGTTTGATTGGAGTACCTACGATCAAGTACGAGAAGTCGCAACGGCGATGATTGATATCAGCGATGGCATCGCGAAGGATGCCCGTGAAATCGCCAAAGCAAGTGGGGTCTGCATCGAAATCGAGAGTGAACTCTTAATGAGGCACCCTGACTTTCCTTCACACGAGATGATTGCATCAAGGCTTGGATTGGATCCCCTCAAGACAATTCTAGGAAGCGGCGAAGAGCACACACCGCTATTTACTTCTTCACCACGTCATCGAAGCCAGGTAGAGACTTTCGCTCATCGAGTGGGACGAATAGGTGAAAGCGTTCAGGGAGAAGTCCATCTTGATGGCGCACCTTTAGGGCTAGAGGGCTTCGATCACTTCAATTAGTAGATGCGAATCTGACTCTTTCTACTAACTTGTCGGTGTTGGTCAGAAGATCTCCATCGTGAAGTGCTCCGCCAATCAAGAGGGTTATATCCCGACCAAATTCCTTGATGATCTCTGGTACTCGTTCGAGTGTCATTCCTCCGGCGAGAGTGGGTGAGATCGAGGAGATCGTTGACATGGAAGAAAAACATTGATCGACGATCTCTGCACACTCCTTCTTGCTGAAGCTAAATCGACCGCCATGATTAGGAAAGATCGTAAAGTCCGCGCCAGCGAGTCGGACTAGCGTTGCGAAAAGCAGGTGATGGCGTAATCCATGAGTCGGATTCATCACAAAGGAACCGAGAAGTGCTGGATGGCTCACAATCGGAAGTGATATGGAGTCGTCATCTGCGATCGCGCGCATGGTGTCGAGTCCACATATGCCAGGCAGAACGAGCAGCCCTCCCGCTCCATGTTCTTTGGCAAAGCGTGCTGACTCAAACAACTCTTCAGTCGGACGATTCAGGCTCGGCGCGTAGATGGCATGTCGACCGAATTCGTGGTTGGCCTCAGCGATTGCGGTTGAAAGAACTTCAACTCTCTCTCGCCAGAGCGCCCACGGTTGATTAGCAAGGTTGTGATCATCTTTGATGATGTCGATTCCACCCTGAACCAGTGTCTTTGCCATGGTGGCAAGTTCTTTTGTCGAGAGTCCCATCGGCTTGAGTGCCGTCATAAGGAATGGTCGGTTCTCGATACCGAGCCCCGAGCGGAGACCTGCTACGCCAAATCGCGGTCCATTCAACGATTCAAGAAAAGATTGAGGGAGATTGATCTTCGTAATCAGCACTTTGGGAAAGAGGGAGATGTTTCCCCAGAGAAGATTGAGGAATTGTGGGAATTCATTCCCCACAAGGCGATCGTCGTAACCGATTGTTACCGACTTCCTTCTATCGCCCATCTCTTCAATCCGAAGCACTTGGCCCACTACTTTTTCTTGAATCCATTGCGGGGTAAGTCGGAGCGGGAATTCGACTGTCTGTTCGGTTCGAATCGCATCAATAAGTAGGTCGCTCGGATCAGAATCGATCTCATAGGTGATCTTGAACGGCATGGTGCATGATAACCGAGTGCGAAAAGTCGAAACCTTGAGTAGGGTGCAACGTCTTACTGAATGTATCTAGCAGGTATAGGAGATCAAGTGGTCTGGATCCAGCCGTCTACGGCCGAGATTGATGCGATTGTTCTCAACTCAAAGACGCTAGCAATCGTCGGTGCGTCGAATGATCCAAGTCGTCCCTCTCATCAAGTCATGCGATATCTCCTTGATCAAGGATGCTTTGAAATTTTCCCCATCAATCCCAAAGAAGAGAGCATTCTGGGGTTGAAATCCCTAGCTTCACTGCGCGATCTATCTGGCGAAGTCGATGTTGTCATTGTCTTTCGAAGAAGCGATGCCATTCCTGAGCTATTGCCCGAAGTCCTCACTCTCAAGCCAAAAGTTCTCTGGCTTCAGCTGGGAATACAACATGAGGAATCTGCTCGACTTGCAAGCGATTCAAGGATCGTAGTTGTGCAAGATCGGTGTTTCAAGATTGAGCATGCGAGAGCGAAGCGCTGATGAGTGATAACCAGGAATTTCGTCCTATAAATCTCGCTCAATGCGAACCGTTTCGATGGCAAGGCGTAGATGAGTTCATCTATAAGGCAGAAGATGGCACTGCATCTTTCAAGGATGTCAGTCGAAGAAAACTCTTTATCGAATCAGCCGAGTCTGGGATTGAACTTCGATATTTTGAAATTGGACCAGGCGGACATACGACCTTAGAGAAGCACGACCATATGCATCTAGTGATCCCAATACGGGGAAGAGGAAGTTGCCTGGTCGAGAATCGTCTCTTTGAACTCTCGATCAATGACATGATTCATGTGCCATCCTGGTCATGGCATCAGTTCAGAGCGGCCGAAGATGAGTTCCTCGGGTTTCTCTGCCTCGTTAAGGTAGATCGCGATAGACCGACGCTTCCAAGTGAGAGTGATTTAGAGCGACTTAAGCAAGATCCTCAGATAGCAGAGTTCATTAGGCATAGATAGCTCCGTCGGGATCCGAGGAGCCGTTTGAGCAGATTAGCGAGAGACCTTGCCAGCCTTGAGGCAGGAAGTGCAGACATTCTGTCGCTTGGTGTAGCCACGGACTAGCGTGCGAATGCTCTGGATATTTGGGTTCCATCGACGACGGGTGCGACGTTTGGAGTGAGATACGTTGTTTCCAAAGCTGGGGCCCTTGCCGCAGATGTCGCATACTGACGCCACGATTACTCCTTGAAGATGTGATTCCAAGATTATTTCTGGAACTGGTGTGAGGGGCTACAGGGTAGTCGCAAGGGGGCGGTTCGGGGAAATCGAAGCGAGATGCCCCTAGAGTGAGCGTGATATGCAGGAGAGAGCGCTTCTAGCAACAAGACTGGACCGACTGATCGGCCCAAAGAGCGCCCGCGCATTTGAAACCGCCTTCGGCTACGAGACGGCAGCTGACTTACTTCAACACTTTCCGCGCAGATATCTGCGCCGGGGTGAACTCACTCCAATCGATGAGATTCCTGATGGAAGTGAGGCGACGATTCTCGCGCAGGTTCTCTCGGCAAAGAGTCGCAGGATTCCAGGTCGCAAGGGCGGCCTCCTTGAAGTGATTGTCACCGACGGAAAAGCAAAACTCGCATTGACTTTCTTTAACCAAGTCTGGCGCGAACGAGATCTTCGCCCAGGAAAGCAAGGTCTTTTTGCGGGCAAGATAACTCTCTTCAATGGAAAGAGACAGCTAACTCACCCTGAATATCAATTGATACCTGATGGGGATGATGTTGATGGAGCCATCGATGGCTTCGCTGGCAAATTGATACCGATTTATCCAGCTACTTCGAAGTTGCCATCATGGAAGATCGAACAGGCCATGGCGGTGATCATTGACTCACTTAGCGCATTAGTCCCTCCAGAAGCTTCCACACTGAAAGAGCAGAGTCCGAGCCAGGTTGAAGATCTACTCAGTAAAGAATTACTTGAGGAACTTGGTCTTCCGTCACGGATGAGTGCTTTGATCTCAGTTCATCGCCCAAAGAGCGTTGCTGAGGCAGAGTCGGCGAAAGAGCGATTGACCTTTGACGAGGCGCTCATCCTGCAACTGATATTGATGAGACGTCGAAATTCGATTAGACGGCTCCATGCCAGGCGATGTTCATTCGATGGCGAGGGAATATTGGGGAAATTCGATCAAGTTCTGCCGTATGAGTTAACCGAAGGACAACGGAGAGTTTCGGCAGAGATCGCATCCGACCTTGAACATGAGACGCCGATGTATCGATTGCTTCAAGGCGAGGTGGGTTCAGGCAAGACCGTTGTTGCGATTCGCGCGATGCTGGCGACAGTCGATAGCGGTGGGCAAGCAGCGCTCCTTGCACCGACCGAGGTATTGGCGCAGCAGCATTATCAAAATCTCCTTCGCACCTTAGGGCCCTTAGCGGAGGCAGGACGACTTGATTCTGCAACCAGTGCAATCTCTGTTGCACTCCTAACCGGTTCATTGCCAACATCAGAGAAGTCGCAGATTCGTGAGCGACTGATGAGAGGTGAGATTGACCTCGTCATTGGTACTCATGCGCTAATTGCGGAACAGGTTGGATTTAAGAATTTAGCGATGGTCGTCATTGATGAGCAGCATCGCTTCGGCGTTGAACAACGAGATGCATTGCGATCGAGGAGTGATGTGACGCCACACGTTCTGGTCATGACGGCAACACCAATCCCGAGGACGGTCGCTATGACCGTATTCGGAGATCTCGACGTATCTATACTCGATCAACTCCCGCAAGGAAGATCTGCGATAGCTACCCATCTGATTCCGGTACTAGCAAAACCCCATTTCTTGGAACGTGCCTGGCAGAGAATTCTTGAAGAGGTTTCGAAGGGAAGGCAAGGCTATGTCGTCGCGCCTCGAATCGATCAGAAAGACTCTCTGACTGATGTGACATTTGGTCTCACCAATGATGTTGCCGAACGCGCTGCCAAGTTAGTCGAGGAAGATGGCGACGTAGAGATCGATCGAGAGATGGCTTCCGTGGCGGAGTTCTATCAGCTACTCAAAGATGGACCACTTAAATCAATCAGGATCGCACCGCTTCACGGCAAGATGACGGCGGAAGCAAAAGCTAAGACAATGCAGAGCTTTCAAGAAGGTGAGATCGATCTACTGATCAGCACTACGGTGATCGAAGTAGGAGTTGATGTACCTAACGCCACCGTCATGGTTATTTTGGATGCCGATCGCTTTGGTGTCTCACAACTTCATCAATTACGTGGTCGCGTCGGTAGAGGAGCGCATCCAGGTCTCTGCCTCCTTGTCACGCGCGCCGAGGAGAATTCCCCCGCAATCGAAAGACTTAACGCTGTCGCAAGCACTCTCGATGGTTTTGAGTTGGCGCGGTTGGATCTAGAGCAGAGACGCGAGGGGGATGTTCTAGGTGCGACACAGTCTGGAACTCGATCTCACCTTCGCCTCCTTCGGGTCTTAGCAGATGAAGAAGTGATTATCAAAGCGCGCGAGATTGCTCAAGGCATTCTTGAGCGAGATCCAGAGCTACTCCTCTCGCCATACTTGGCCGAGGTAGTCCAAGCGATGGAGGCCGAGAGTGAAGCCGCCTTCGTAGAGAAAGGATGAGCCATGAGAATCATCGCTGGTTCAGCGAAGGGTAGGAACCTGCTCTCGCCAATCGGTGAGAGCGCTCGCCCCACCTCAGATCGAGCACGCGAAGCTCTCTTCTCTTCATTGGAATCAGAGTTCGGAGATGTCGATGGAATCTCATTTCTCGATCTCTTCGCTGGATCCGGTGCTGTAGCAGCGGAGGCATTGAGTAGAGGCGCAGTTAGAGTTGTAGCAGTCGAAGGTGATCGAGAGAATGCAGAGGTAGCGCGGAGCAATCTCGAGATGGTCGGAGAGAGTGCAGATACTCGTGAGCGTGAAGTACATGCAGTGACGGTGGAGCGATACTTAGCTGGCGTCAATGCAGCGAAAGCATTCGATGTGATTTTTCTTGATCCGCCATATCAACATTCGAATTCTTCAATTAGAGAAATCGTAGAGACGCTTATCAAGAAGAACTTGCTCCATGAGAAATCACTGGTCGTAATCGAGCGTGAGAGCAAGAGTGGTTTCACCTGGCCATC
This sequence comes from Actinomycetota bacterium, assembly GCA_016870815.1. Classification (GTDB taxonomy): domain Bacteria; phylum Actinomycetota; class Actinomycetes; order Nanopelagicales; family Nanopelagicaceae; genus SYAN01. Next base: position 12,197 of record VGAI01000005.1, on the reverse strand, counting down.
GGCTATGCGTGAGGTCAAAGTGCGCAGATATGGACATGCCAGCATGCATTACGGCGAATTGATCTCTGCGTAAGGGAAAAGCTCACCTCTCAGAAGGAGTTTTTCAGGGCTAAACTCCCTCGGTGGCCATTCGCAGAGCTGTCGCCCCCGGATCATTCGATCCCATCACCCTTGGTCATCTTGATGTCATCGAACGCGCAAGTGGAATCTTCGACGAGGTCGTGATTGCTGTTCTGATTAACTCATCCAAAAGCGGGCTCTTCTCCATTGAAGAGCGAATCGGAATGATTGAAGAGTCAGTAGCGCCACTTGGAAATGTGCGAGTCGATTCTTGGAGCGGGCTTCTCGTTGACTATTGCAAAGAGCGCGAGATTTCAGTGATCATCAAAGGGCTTCGAGCAGTTAGCGACTTCGATTACGAGCTGCAGATGAGCCAGATGAATCTCAAGCTGAAAGGGGTCGAGACCTTCTTCATGGCTACCAAACCAGATTATTCGTTCCTTTCCTCTTCCTTGGTCAAAGAGATAGCCAAATATGGCGGCGATGTGAGCTCTTGGGTGCCAGGCAATGTCCTTAGCGCATTGAAAAGCCGTTATGGAGCACTTGGAGAATGATGATTGAACGATCAAACACTCACATTAGGAGAGGATGAACCATGGATTCTTTGGAGAAGTTAGAGAGCGCTCTCACCATGGTTCGAGAGGCGCGATCTGTTCCGCTCTCAGGCTCATGCGTCGTTCATCGCGGTGAGTTGACCGAGTTGCTTGATGAGATCAAATCTGCTTTACCAAATGATCTCTACGCTGCACAAGAGTTGATCGCTGCTCGGGATCGAATCGTCGAAGAAGGTCGTACATCGGCAGAGAGATTGATCGCTCACGCTCGTGAGGAAGTCGCAAGGATGGTCGAGCAGACTGCGATTGTGGCAAGCGCAAGAGAGGAGTCAACGAGAATTCTGGATGAGACTAGGTCGCAGGCAGAGAATGAAAGAGCAGAGGTCGATCACTACATCGATTCCCGTCTTGCTACCCTTGAAGTGATTCTCAACAAAACTTTGGAAGCGATCAATCGTGGCCGGGAGAGACTTGCTGGCTCCACCGATAAGGATGTGCTTTCCGAGCTCGCAGATTGATCTTTTCGCCATGAGATTCTTGCTAGATATCCATGAGTTGCCGCGTCGGGCTGGGGAGTATCGGGATTACAAGCTTGATCTGGTCCTTGAAGAAGCGCTAGGGCTCGATCTGATCTCAATCGGCAAAGGCGAAGCGATCCTTGTTGCGGTGACCGCTACATCTGTCGACGAGGGTGTCTTGATTAGAGGAAAAATCCAAGGAATAGCGCGTGGAGATTGTGCTCGATGTCTCGAGCCAGTCGTCATTGATGTCGATCAGAGTTTCGATGAGTTATTTGAATATGCAAGCAAGGCAAGCGCCCTTACCGATGAGGAAGTCGATACAGATGAAATCCTCCTTGTCGAAGAAGATGATGTGGATCTTTCGATACCGATTCGCGATGCCATTCTCTTGGCGCTACCTGTTAATCCACTCTGTGATCCCGATTGCCCTGGACTCTGCTCTCACTGTGGCGTTACCCTTCGCGATGTGGATCAATACCACTCCCATGATCAACAAGATCAACGTTGGTCAGCGCTATCTGCCCTCGCCGAAAAGTTGCGAGAAGGGGAGAAAAGGGATGAGCGTTAGGGCCTGCTGAGGCTGAAATCCTGCCGTTTTTACATTCCCTAGATTGAGTGGAATACTCCCGCCCGTGCCAGTACCTAAGCGAAAACTCTCACGCTCTCGGACCCGGGCCCGCCGTTCACAATGGAAGGCGACCCCAGCCGCGATTGCATTCTGCGATCAGTGCCAGCAACCTAAGTTGCAGCACACCGCCTGTCCGACCTGCGGCACTTATAACCGTCGACAGGTTATTTCGCTTTAACTTTGAGTTTTTCAGTTAAGCAACTTCTTCCCTAGTTAGGGTCGAAACCTCAATCTCATGAATACTTCCGACGAGAACCTCAACTCCAGGCTCGCCAACCTTGGCGTTGCACTCTCGGATCAAGTCATCAATCTCGCCCTGACGCATAGATCTTTCGCATATGAATCTGGCGGAATCCCAACCAACGAACGGTTGGAGTTTCTCGGCGATAGCGTCATCGGGCTTGTGATCACAGAAGAGCTCTATCGAAGATTTCCCGAGATGGATGAGAGTGGTCTTTCACCTTTGCGATCAGGCGTTGTCAGTACGAGGGCGTTATCGCAAGTTGCGCGTTCACTTGGGATTGGGCGAGAAGTCCTTATCGGTAAAGGCGAAGAGGTGACGGGTGGGCGAGAGAAGAACTCGATCCTCGCAGACTCACTCGAAGCTCTCATCGGTGCGATCTATTTGGAGCATGGTCTTGAAAGGGCAGAGCGAGCGATCATCACCCTGATGCAGGAAGCAATTGAAGAAGCAATCTCCCGTGGCGCCTCACTTGATGGAAAGACTTCACTCCAAGAACTGGTTGCTGCTCGAGGTGAAGGGTCACCGGAATATGAGATCTCTGAATCTGGACCTGATCACGCGAAAGAATTTCAAGCTACAGCAATCGTGGCAGGAGAACGAGTCTCTGCGGGACGAGGTAGAAGTAAACGAGAAGCTGAACAAGAGGCTGCACGACTTGCTTATCAGATACTTCTTGAGCGGGGTTAGTGGCACGTGCCTGAATTGCCTGAAGTAGAGAGCGTTCGGTTAGGGCTTCAGGAACATATTCGAGGCGCAAAAATAGTTCGTGCCCTCCAGTTTCATCCTCGAGCACTCTCGCCTGAATCTATTGCGCCTCTAGCAGCAATCGATGATTGCAAAATCACATCTGTGAATCGTCGAGGAAAATTCCTCTGGTTTGTCATGGATAAGAAGCCATTAGCTCTGGTTGCACATCTAGGTATGAGTGGGCAATTTCGAATCGATGACGTTGGACAGTCAAGGCATGCTCATTGTCGAGCGCGATTTCGAATGAAGCAGGGAAGAGGCGAATTCCTACTCTCATTCCATGACCAGAGAACTTTTGGCTGGCTTCGAGTAGACGAATTGATTAAGGGAACGCCAGCATCAATCTCACATATCGCCCTTGATCCATTCGATGAAAAGTTCGATCGCAAGGCGGTGATCACGAAGCTGAAGGGAAAGCGCACCGAGATAAAGCGGGCGCTTCTGGATCAAAGCGTGATGAGTGGTGTCGGAAATATCTACGCCGATGAAGCACTCTGGCGAGCGCGAATTCACCCACGGAAGTTGGCTGAGAAATTGAGCGAGAAGGAACTCGCCACGATATTGACCTCGGTAAAGCGCGTTATGAAGAGCGCGCTTAAGGCAGGTGGCACTTCATTCGATGATCTCTATACCAACGTCAACGGCGAGAGCGGCTATTTTGAGAATTCGCTTGAGGTATACGGTAGGGAAGATGAAGATTGTTCTCGCTGTGGTCATCTCATCAAGCGAATCAAATTCACAAATCGCTCCTCGCATTTTTGCCCGCATTGCCAACCGCGTCGCTAAAGCCTCAACTCATACTTCAGACTTAATGATCCTTAACGTGGCCACCTCCGCATCATCAACGAGGTGCTCAGGTAGGTTTTACGCGTGTATTTGAAGAGTATGACGCTCAAGGGCTTCAAGTCCTTCGCCAACCCCACCACTCTCATACTCGAACCAGGAATCACCTGCGTCGTCGGACCGAACGGTTCTGGAAAGTCCAATGTCGTTGATGCGCTCGCATGGGTGATGGGCGAGCAAGGGGCAAAGTCGCTTCGTGGCGGAAAGATGGAAGATGTCATCTTTGCGGGAACAAGCGGCAAGGCGCCGTTAGGTAGAGCGGAAGTCTCGCTGACGATCGACAATAGCGACGGTGCACTTCCTATCGATTTCTCCGAGGTGACGATCTCACGAATCCTCTTTCGAAATGGCCAGAGTGAATATCAGATCAATGGTGACACGGCCAGACTCCTTGATGTCCAGGAATTGTTGAGTGATAGCGGTATCGGCCGAGAGATGCATGTCATCGTCGGTCAGGGTCAACTCGATGCAATCTTGATGGCAAATCCAGAGGAGCGACGGGCATTTATCGAAGAGGCAGCAGGAGTCCTCAAACATCGCAAGCGCAAGGAGAAGGCGCTTCGAAAACTCGAGTCTATGCAAGGCAATGTGGCTCGGATCCAAGACCTCACCGCGGAGTTGCGTCGACAACTTCGACCTCTCGGCAAGCAAGCTGAGGTGGCGAAGAAGGCTGCGACTATCCAAGCCGATCTTCGTGATGCGAAGTTGCGATTGCTTGCCGATGACATCGTTGGTTTGCGACGAGTACTCGAGAACGAGAGCAAAGATGAGAACTCATTGCGAGCGCGAAAGAGTGAGGTTGACCGCGAGCTTGGTCGGATGAGAAACCGCGAGGTCGAACTCGATCAACTGGCAGCAACCGAGGGGCCGGCGTTAAGCGCGGCTCAAGATAACTATTACAGCCTCACTGCCGAGCGAGAGAAATTACGTGCAACCGCGAGCCTTGCATCCGAGCGAGCCAAACTCTTAGCCGAAGATGTCGAAGAAGCGAAGATCACCGGGCGAGACCCTGAGGCGCTCGAAGCTGAGGCCGCCGTATTGAAAGTGGAGGAAGAGAAACTTCGCGAAGCAGTCAAGGTTGCAGCCAGTGACCTCACAGATGCAACTTCCAAGGTGAGTGCGCTAGAAAAGTCTTACCGCGATGAGGAATCGAAAGTTTCTGCGGCTCTACGCGCCCTCGCGGATCTTCGAGAGGGAAGCGCTCGGCGTGAAGGTCATCTCACTATGGTGGAGTCGAAGATTGCATCCGCAGAAGATGAGAAGAGTCGATTGCTTGCCTCCCGCGCTTCTTCTCAGGAAAGGATGGAGCGATCCACAGTTTCATTCGCAGCCCTTGAGGCTGAGCTTTCGGGCCTTGGCGCGGGTGAAGAGCGCTTGGATGCGGATTATGAGGTGGCGCGCGCTGCTCTGGAGAATGCAAAGGCTAAGGAATCAGAGTTACAGAAGCGATTAGTTGAGATTGAGCGAGATCTCTCATCTGCGCAATCTAAACGTGACGCACTACAGCAAGCTTCAATCCATAAAGATGGCGCAGGAGCACTTCTTGCCGATCCACGCGGTATCGCAATAAAGGGAAGTGTTGCCTCACTTCTTGAGATTGAAAAAGGCTGGGAGAGCGCCGTCTCGAGTGCTCTAGGTTCCCTCGCTGATGCTCTGGTCTTAAGCGATTTATCATCAGCGGTAAAGGCACTAGCGCTTCTCAAAAGCGAGAATCAAGGTCGAGCAGACCTGCTGATTCTTGGCGAAAGCAGTGGTGGCAAAGTTTCTATTCCAGCAACGCTTACCTCGCTGAGGTCGAAAGTCTCCTCGACAATCCTTGGAAATGCGATCGAGTCACTTCTACCCAACCATGTCGTTGCTGATGATCTATCTGAGGCGGAACGAATCATCAAGGAATATCCAGAAATTATCGCTGTAACCGCAGATGGGGAAATGATTTCATCGCGACTTGCTAGGGGTGGGTCCGGAAACTCCTTGATTCAGATTGCCAAGCTCATTGAGACAACTGAAGAACTAATCGGAAATCTCTCGCATGAACGCGATCGCATCAAATTCGAATCAAATACTGTGAAAGAAAAGCGCGAGGATGCAGAGCGGGCTTATGAAGCGGCGAAAGCCGAGCTCAACGAATCTGATTCAAAGATGGCATCCCTTACCGAATCAATGGCCGGTCTTGGTCAGAGCATTAAGAGCGCAAAGGATGAGATTGCTCGAATTGATACTGCAATAAGCGCGGTTGAAGCAAATATCACCAAGCTCGCAGATGAGTTGAAGGAAGCGAAGGATGCACTCACCACCGCCCCTGTATCAGCTACTGAGCCAGATACTTCGATAGCAGAGAGTTTGAAATCAGAACTTGCAACGGCGCGTGGCGTTGAAGTCGATGCCAGACTGCAACTTCGAACCACTGAAGAGCGAGTCACTGCGTTAGTTCATCGAATAGAGGAATTGATTGAGAGTGCAAAACGCGAACGTGAGAGCGCTTCGAGGCAGATCGCCAGACGTGAAGCGCGAGGGCGCGGGGCAGTAATCGCCCAGGAGATCGCAGAGACAGCGTATGAGGCTCTGATCCAGATCGAGATTTCTATCGCTGCGGCAGCTGCTGAACGAGAGCGCCTTGAGATTTCGAGATCTGATCGCGAAGGCGAGACCTTGGCTTTGAGATCGACGATTCGAGAGTTGGCCGCAGAGCTTGAGACTCTCACATCAAGTGTTCATCAAGATGAGATTGCCAAGGCAGAACAGAGACTTCGTATCGAACAGATTGAAACTCGAGCGCTTGAGGAATTCGGCCTTGATGGTCAAACTCTTGTTGCTGAATATGGCCCCGAGAACCTGGTGCCTACATTTATCGAGAGTGAGAGCGGCGAGATTACGCAAGGGGATGAAGTACCGTTTAAGCGAGAAGCGCAAGAGAAACGCCTTGCCGCTGCAGAGCGCTCGCTCACCTTGCTTGGCAAGATCAATCCTCTGGCCCTTGAGGAGTACAGCTCGCTCGAGGAGAGATTGAAGTATCTCGCTGATCAGATGGAAGATCTGAAGAAGTCACGAAAAGACTTGATGGATATCGTCAAAGAAGTGGATGACAAGGTCCTGGAGATCTTCACTCAGGCATACAACGACACCGCGAAAGAATTCGAAGGGATCTTCTCCAGACTCTTCCCTGGCGGTGAAGGAAAGTTGATTCTCACCAATCCTGACGACATGTTGACCACCGGAATTGATGTGGAAGCAAGGCCACCAGGCAAGAGAATAAAGCGACTCTCACTTCTCTCGGGTGGTGAACGTTCCCTTACTGCGGTGGCGCTTCTGATTGCGATCTTTAAGGCGCGACCGAGTCCGTTCTATGTGATGGATGAGGTCGAGGCAGCGCTGGATGACACCAATCTCGGCAGATTACTTGGCATTCTGGCGGAACTGCGCGCGAGTTCGCAGTTGATTGTCATCACGCATCAAAAGCGAACCATGGAGATTGCAGATGCCCTCTATGGCGTGACGATGCGCGGCGATGGCGTCTCTGAAGTGATTTCGCAGCGCATTCGAGAAGTACAAGCTCTCTCCTCGTAGATCTCAGATCGGAGAAGAGATGGGAATCTTTGCACGCTTCTTTGAAAAAGTTGCCTCACTCCGTGGTGAACCAACTCAAGAAGAGGTAGCTGAAATCCAAGCGACGCTCATCGCCGCAGATATCGGCCCTACCCTCACTCAAGAGATCATTAATCTCGTCAAACGTGAACGAGGAGATCTTGCCTTGGCAGTAAAAAGTGAGTTGATGAAGTGTTTTGTCTCCAATTCTCGGGAGCTGATAAGGCGCGAACCATTGACCACGTTTATGGTGGTTGGGGTGAATGGAACTGGAAAGACCACAAGCGTTGCCAAGATTGCAGAGCGTTTTCACCGCTCAGGCGAGAGAGTCTTGTTAACGGCAGCAGATACATTTCGGGCGGCTGCCATCGAACAACTTTCAACCTGGGCCGATCGAATTGGCGTGGCAATTCATTCGAGTACTACTGGATCTGATCCGGCATCAGTTGCTTTTGATGGTGCCAAGCGGGCGATGAGTGAAGGTTTCACAGTACACATCATCGACACCGCAGGTCGATTACATACGATGAGCAACTTGATGAGTGAACTTGGAAAGGTCAAGCGCGTTGCCGAGAAAGTCTCTTCCGTCGATGAAGTCCTGCTAGTACTTGATGGCACGGTGGGTCAGAATGCGATTGTTCAAGCGCGAGAGTTTATGGGTGCTGTTCCAATAACTGGCCTCGTCCTCACCAAGATGGATGGATCGGCCAAGGGCGGGGCGCTTCTTGCGATCGAGCGGGAACTTTCGATCCCGATCAAGCTGATCGGGACGGGGGAGAAGGTCTCTGATCTTGAGATTTTCGAACCTGCTCTCTTTCTCGACCGAATGCTCGCCTCGTAACACCTTCGTAACAGAGCGCGCTAGAAAGTCACCTCGACGAAATAGAACGAGGGTTCTTCTGTAACTCATTCCAACCACGATTCGCTACTCACCTCATCGTCGAGAGTCGAGTTGCGGGCACGTGAGCCCCAGTCAAGAAGAATCTTGAAGGAGTGAAGTTATGGATACCGGCGATACCGCGTGGATGCTAATCAGCACTGCGATGGTTTTATTGATGACACCAGGACTTGCAATGTTCTACGGTGGAATGGTCCGAGCAAAAGGCGTTCTCAATATGATGATGATGTCTTTCATCTCAATGGGACTCGTCGCAGTTGTTTGGGTCCTCTACGGCTATTCGATGACCTTCGGAAAAGATCTCGGATCAGGGTTACTCGGATCTCCCACGGAGTCGTTTGGTCTGACTGACATCTTGGGAAGTGACTCGCTCTTTGGCACGATTCCCACATCAGTATTTGCAGTCTTCCAGATGATGTTTGCCATCATCACAGTCGCACTCATCTCAGGCGCAATCGCTGACCGAGCTCGTTTTGGCGCATGGATCCTATTTGTCATTATCTGGGTCACGATTGTCTATTTCCCCGTAGCTCACTGGGTCTTTGATTTCGATGGCAAGGATGCTGATGGCAACGTGATCGATCCAGGTGGGTGGATCGCCAATGATCTCGCCGCAATTGATTTTGCCGGCGGTACTGCGGTCCATATCAATGCTGGCATCGCTGCCCTGGCACTGGCCTTTGTCTTAGGAAAACGCGTCGGTTTTGGCAAAGAACCATTTAAACCGCATAACCTCACTCTGGTAATGCTCGGTGCAGCGCTACTCTGGTTTGGGTGGTTTGGTTTCAACTCCGGATCTGCTGTCGCTGCAAATGCAACTGCAGGTGTGGTCATGCTTAATACCGTCGCCGCAACAGGGGCCGCAATGCTTGCATGGCTCTTGGTTGAGCGAGTGAGAAATGGCCATGCGACAAGCCTTGGCGCAGCCTCTGGAATTATCGCTGGTCTCGTTGCGATCACACCAGCATGTTCTGCGGTTGATCCCCTTGGTGCGATGGCGATAGGAGCGATTGCATCTGCCGCTTGTGCCTATGCAGTGAGCCTTAAATATCGACTCGGCTATGACGACTCGCTCGATGTCGTGGGCCTTCATTTGGTGGCAGGACTCATCGGATCCATCTTCATCGGATTCTTCGCAACCTCTTCAGCGCCGGCTGGAGTCGATGGACTCTTCTATGGTGGTGGTAGTGATCAACTCGTCAAACAAACCATCGCTAGTTTTGCAGTACTTGGCTACTCCTTCGTTGCAACATGGTTGATTGCTACGGTCATCGATCGCACGATGGGTTTCCGTATCACTCAAGAAGCTGAGATAACGGGCATCGACCTTGCAGTCCATGCTGAGTCGAGCTATGAAATTGGAAGTCAGGGTGCAACACGAGGAGGATACGCATCATGAAACTCATAACAGCGATTATCAAGCCTGCCAAGATGGAGGATGTGAAGAACGCGCTCACCGAATATGGCGTTGCTGGAATGACTGTCTCAGAGGCGAGCGGATTTGGGCGTCAACGAGGACATACTGAGGTCTATCGCGGAACTGAGTACACAGTTGACTTAGTACCGAAGATCCGAATCGAGGTACTTGTTGATGAGAGGGATGTCGATGGCGTAGTCAAGGCGATATCAAAAGCGGCATCAACTGGTGCGGTAGGAGACGGGAAAGTCTGGGTGACGCCGGTGGATCATGTGGTTCGCGTGAGAACCGGTGAGACGGGAACTTCAGCAATATAGGGAGATATCTCTTAGCGAAACCGGGGGCGAGAAGCACTTACTTCCGGTTTCGCTAGGCTCGTCGGGTGTTTGAAGGCCTCACCGAGCGAATCGCTTCGACCCTTAAGTCCTTAAGGAGCAAGGGACGCCTTGGCGCCTCCGACATCGATGAGATAGCAAGTGAGTTAAGTGAAGCGCTTCTTGAAGCCGATGTTGCCCTAGAAGTAGTCAAGGAATTCGTAGAGACGATAAAGTCGCGAAGCCTTCAGAGTTTGGCAGAGGCAACACCATCCATCAACCCCGCATCACAGATCACAGAGATCATCAATCAAGAGTTGATTTCTATTCTCTCGGGAGATGGATCACGATTCACTTTCTCAAAACGGCCGCCAACTGTGATCATGCTGGCCGGACTTCAAGGTGCAGGAAAGACCAGCGCTGCCGGCAAGTTAGCGAGATTCCTCAAATCTCAAGGGAACACACCACTTCTTGTAGCCGCTGACTTGCAGAGACCAAATGCGGTGACACAACTTCAGCTGGTGTCAGAGAGCGTCAAAGTTCCCGTCTTCGCACCAGAACCTGGAAATGGCGTCGGTGATCCCGTACGGGTCGCTAAGGATTCGATTATCTTTGCAAAAGAGAAACTTCATAATGTCGTAATCATCGATACTGCGGGGCGTCTAGGCGTGGATCAAGAGATGATGGCGCAGGCAGCGGCAATCAAGGCGGCCACAGATCCCGATGAAGTCCTCTTTGTGATGGATGCAATGACCGGACAAGATGCTGCCGTAACAGCGAAAGCATTCTCATCGGGTGTTGGAATCAATGGCATCATCCTGACCAAGTTAGATGGCGATTCACGTGGCGGAGCCGCACTCTCGGTTGCCAGAATCACCGGAAAGCCAATTCGGTTTATCTCCACCGGAGAGAAGCCAGCAGATTTTGATTATTTCTATCCAGAGCGCATGGCCTCTCGAATTCTTGGGGCAGGCGATATCGCAACTTTGGCAGAGAGCGCGAAGCAAGCTTTTGACTCCGATACCGCTGCACGCCTTGAGAAGAAGTTTGTGGAGGGTGATGACTTCACACTTGAAGATTTCTTGGAGCAACTTCAGGCAATGCGGAAGATGGGTTCATTCTCAAAGTTGCTTGGAATGCTGCCTGGCGCTCAAAGTGGCGCGATGAAGAAGCAGATTGAGGGATTAGATGATCGGGAATTGATAAGAACCCAATCCATAATCGATTCGATGACACCCGGAGAGCGACGAGATGTGAAAGTTCTCAACGGCTCGCGTCGCGCGCGAATCGCTCGCGGCAGTGGACGCAGCGTCACCGAGGTCAATGATCTTGTTGAAAGATTCCAAGCGGCGCAGAAGGTGATGAAACAGATGCGTTCGGGCACAGGTATTCCTGGTGCTCAGATGGCAGGTGGACCCGGAATGGCTGGGATGCCGGGGCTACCTGGTTCCTTTAGCGCACCTGGTCGTGGTGTTGGTGGTGCCTCCGGTGGGCGAGGAGGGAGCCAGCCTCCGAAGAAGAAGAGTCGCTCTGGCAATCCCGCGAAGCGAGCCGCTCAAGAGCGCGGCTAGCGCCCTTCGATTTGGGTGGGTAGCGATCGGCTGGCAGAATACGAAACCTGCTCGAGAGCCCCTCTACCTCTCAGCTTGATAAAGAACTGACGCTTGAGATTGATTTCTTGCGGCCCACTCGCCAGAAGCCAAGACTCTTCGAGGTCAAACCTCGATTGTTGGCGCAGCTCTTCACAACAACTAGCAGTTCTATAAAAGGAGAATACAGAGTGGCAGCTAAGATTCGTTTGATGCGTCTTGGGAAAATCAGGACACCACATTTCAGAATCATCGTTTCGAACTCGCGTTCGGCACGAGATAGCAAGGCGATCGAAGAAATAGGTCGATACACGCCAAATGTCGAGCCTTCATTGATTCAAATTAATTCTGATCGGGCACAGTATTGGCTGGGCGTAGGCGCTCAACCATCCGAGGCCGTCACTGCACTCCTCAAAGTGACAGGTGACTGGCAGAGGTTCCATGGTCTGCCAGGAAGTGAAGGAACACTCAAAGTTGCTCCAGCCAAGGAGAGCAAGCGCATTGCCTATGAGGCGGCGGTTAAGGCAGCAGCAAACGAACCTGCCGATGGCGCAACGACTTTGAAGAAGAAAGCGCAAGAGAAACTAGCAGCGAAGAGCGCACCTGCAACTGAGCAGGCTCCAGCTTCTGTCGAGAGCGCTGACTCAGCGGAGGTTGCGAGTGAGGAAGTCGCTGCTCCTGTAGAGAGCGCACCAGAAGTGAGTGCGGAAGCTTCAACTGACGCACCATCTGAAGCTTCAACAGATACACCAGCGTCGGAGTAGGCCTTCCATGATGATTGATGAAGCTCTTGAGCA
>VGAI01000004.1 GCA_016870815.1 Actinomycetota bacterium | reverse complement strand
GGAGCCACCGAGTAGTTTCATCCCGTGCTCACCGTTGCGGTCACTGGGGGAATCGGTTCAGGTAAGTCACTCGTCGGTGACTACCTTGAGGCACTTGGCGCTATCGTCATCGATTCTGATCAACTTGCGCGTGCCGTAATCGAGCGTGGAACACCAGGTTTCGATGAAGTTGTCTCTCGATTTGGCGATAAAGTCCTTCGCGACGGGTTAATTGATCGAGTGGCTCTTGGTGAAATTGTTTTTGCAGACCCCGTGGCGCGGAAAGATCTTGAAGCGATCATTCATCCTCGAGTCCGGGCGGAAACTGAAGCCGTTATCCATTCGGCTTCAGAAGGTTCGGTTGTGGTCAATCAAATTCCACTTCTGGTCGAGACCAATGGCGCATCACGTTTCGACTACGTGATTACAGTGGAAGCGCCAGAAGAGATGCGAATTGCACGATTGAAGGAACGTGGCATGAAGGAATATGACGCGCGTAAGCGAATGTCGGCTCAAGCAAGTACTGCAGAGCGAGAAGCGGTCGCAGATCTAGTTATCGATAACAGCGGAAGTAAAGAGGAATTGCTTCGCCAGGTGGAACAAGCCTGGAACGAAGAACTCAAGCCTCGAGCTCTGGGCAGGTTATGACCAGACCCACTCTCTCTGCACCTCGAAGCGCTAGGCCATTTCAGGTCATCTCAGAGATGACTCCCTCTGGCGATCAACCCACAGCGATTGCAGAACTGACCAAGCGACTTGGTCGTGGCGAGCAAGATGTTGTCCTTTTGGGAGCAACTGGAACTGGTAAATCAGCGACCGCGGCTTGGCTTATTGAACAGGTACAGCGACCGACACTTGTACTTGCCCCCAACAAGACACTTGCAGCTCAGTTAGCGAATGAGTTTCGTGACCTTTTGCCGAACAATGCGGTTGAGTACTTCGTTTCCTATTACGACTACTACCAGCCAGAGGCATATGTACCGCAAACTGATACCTTCATCGAAAAAGATGCCTCGATCAACAACGAAGTTGAACGGCTGAGGTACTCGGCTACCTACTCTTTGCTGACCAGGAGAGATGTCGTTGTCGTGGCGACAGTTTCATGCATTTATGGGCTTGGTACTCCTCAGGAATACATCGATCGAATGATCCGTCTCAGCAAAGGCGATGAGATCGAGCGAAACAAACTTTTGCGACGATTCGTTGAGATCCAATACAAGCGAAACGATATCTCCTTTGAGCGGGGCAACTTTCGCGTCCGGGGCGACACTATTGAGATCATCCCGGTCTATGAGGAGCTTGCTATTCGGATAGAACTCTTTGGTGATGAGATCGAACGAATTACTCATCTCCATCCTCTTACCGGTGAGATAGTCGATGAGGTTGATGAGGTCTTCATATTCCCTGCAACCCATTACTCGGCTGGACCCGAGACAATGAAACGAGCGATATCAGAGATCGAGCGGGAGCTGGATGGAAGGCTCGTTGAGTTGGAGCGCTCCAACAAATTGCTTGAAGCACAACGGCTTCGAATGCGAACCACGTTCGATATCGAGATGATGCTTCAGTTGGGTTTCTGCTCAGGTATCGAGAACTACTCGCGACATATTGATGGACGAAATCCAGGTTCACCGCCAAACTGCCTGCTTGATTATTTTCCCGACGACTTTCTCTGCATCATCGATGAGTCACATATTACAGTCCCGCAAATCGGGGCGATGTATGAAGGCGATGCCTCCCGTAAACGGACTCTCGTTGAGTACGGATTTCGACTTCCCAGCGCGTTGGATAATCGTCCACTAACTTTCAACGAATTTTTAGAGCGAAGTGGGCAGAAGGTCTACCTATCGGCGACTCCTGGAAAGTACGAACTTGGAAAGAGTGATGGCGAGTTCGTTGAACAGGTGATCAGGCCGACCGGACTGGTCGATCCCAAGGTTGTGGTCAAACCAATCAAGGGTCAGATTGATGACTTGCTTGGCGAAATTCGAGCGCGGGTTGCTAAAGATGAACGAGTACTGGTCACTACATTGACGAAGAAGATGTCTGAGGATCTAACCGATTACCTTTTGGAGCAGGGTGTACGCGTTCGTTACCTTCACTCTGAGGTCGATACCCTCCGACGCGTTGAGCTTTTGAGTGAACTTAGAAGTGGCGACTATGACGTACTGGTTGGCATTAATCTCTTACGAGAAGGACTCGATCTTCCAGAGGTTTCTCTTGTAGCGATTCTCGATGCAGATAAAGAGGGGTTCCTCCGATCCACAACATCCTTGATTCAGACAATTGGGCGCGCCGCGCGAAATGTCTCGGGTGAGGTTCACATGTACGCCGACAACATCACCGACTCAATGGCCCGTGCGATCGATGAAACAAATCGCAGACGAGAGAAACAAGTTTCCTATAACCGGGAACATGGAATCGATCCAAAACCACTGCGCAAGCGGATCGGTGACATTACTGAGATGTTGGCCAGAGAGAGCGATGATACGGAAGATCTTGTTGCCTCTAGTAGGAAGAAATCGAGCGCTCCAGTAGGGATACATACGAAGACCTTGATTCAACGTCCACGGGAAGAGCTACTTGGTCTGATTGAATCGCTCACCGAACAGATGCGTACCGCCGCCTCGCAACTTCACTTCGAACTCGCTGCGCGGCTTCGCGATGAGATCGCTGAATTGAAACGAGAGTTACGAGATATGGGTGTGGCAGGTGTCGAATGATTGATCACTTAATAGTTCGTGGCGCGCGTGAACATAATCTTAAGAACATCAACTTAGAGATGCCACGAAACTCCCTTATCGTCTTTACCGGTCTTTCGGGTTCCGGAAAGTCTTCGCTGGCCTTTGACACGATCTTTGCCGAAGGTCAACGCAGGTATGTTGAGTCACTCTCAGCCTACGCACGGCAGTTCCTAGGTCAGATGGATAAGCCAGATGTTGACTTCATTGAGGGCCTTTCACCCGCGGTATCGATCGATCAGAAGTCAACCAATCGCAACCCTCGTTCGACAGTGGGGACGATCACTGAGGTCTATGACTACCTGCGATTGCTCTTTGCTCGCGCGGGTAGGCCCCACTGCCCGAAGTGCAGCAAGCCAATCACGAGGCAGAGCGCCCAGAACATCGTCGATCAAATCCTCACACTTCCAACCGGGACCAAATTCCAAGTACTGGCTCCTGTGGTCAGAGCGAGGAAGGGCGAGTTCGTCGATCTATTCAAAGAGTTGGTGACAGGTGGCTATTCGCGAGCCCGAGTCGATGGTGAAACGATCATGCTCACTGAGCCGCCAAAGTTGAAGAAGCAAGAGAAACACACAATCGAGGTAGTGATAGACCGCCTGCAAGCCAAAGAAGAATCTCGAACACGTATCAATGATTCGATTGAAACGGCGTTAAAGCTTGCCAATGGATTAGTCATTCTCGATTTTGTCGATGGTTTAGGAGAAGGAAAGAAGAAGGAGAAGGAACGAACTTACAGTGAGAAGTTGGCATGCCATGATTGCCAGATTTCATTTGAAGAACTCGAGCCTCGCTCCTTCTCCTTCAATTCCCCTTTCGGTGCGTGTCCAGAGTGCACCGGTATCGGAAGTCGACTTGAGGTTGATGAAGAGCTGGTGATACCTGATGACTCGATTTCGATCGAGGATGGCGCCATTGCTCCATGGTCTGGGGGACAGAGCTCGGAATACTTCCTCCGGCTTCTCGAAGGTCTAGCAGGTGATCTCAAGTTCTCGCTGAAAACGCCATGGCGAAAGCTTTCAGCCAAGGCCAAAGAAGCGGTGATCCATGGCTATGAGTACGAGATTCACGTCAAATATCGAAATCGCTACGGGCGGGTGCGAAACTACTCAACAGGTTTTGAAGGAGTAGTCCCGTTTATTCAGCGACGTCATTCGGAGACCGATAGCGATTACAGCCGTGAAAAGTACGAAGCGTATATGCGTGAAACGCCGTGTCCAGTATGTAAAGGCTCGAGACTCAAACCAGAGGTGCTTGCGGTAAAGATCGGTGGAATGAATATTTCGGAGGTTGCCGAACTCTCTATCGCGCGAGCGGCGGAATTTCTCAGAGGGGTAGATTTCACAGAACGAGAAGCGAAAATCGCTGAACGAGTCCTCAAAGAAGTCCATGCCAGGCTTGGCTTCTTGCTCGATGTCGGTCTTGATTACCTGACTCTGGCACGAGCTGCGGCAACGCTCTCGGGTGGAGAGGCGCAACGAATTCGCCTCGCGACGCATATTGGCTCAGGGCTCACTGGGGTGCTCTATGTCCTCGATGAACCAAGCATTGGTCTGCATCAGCGCGATAATCGAAGGTTGATAGAGACGCTCACCAGGCTTCGGGATATTGGAAATACCTTGATCGTGGTCGAGCATGATGAAGAGACGATTCGTACCGCCGATTGGATTGTCGATATCGGACCTGGCGCCGGCGAACATGGCGGGCGAGTGGTGGTCTCTGGTGATTACGCATCCCTTATTGGCAATGAAGAGTCAATAACTGGGGCATATATCTCTGGACGTAAGAAAATAGAGATTCCTAAGAGTCGAAGGTCGCGCGATTCGAAACGAGTTCTAGCCATACGGGAAGCGAAGGCAAACAATCTCAAGAACATTGATGTCGAAATTCCCTTAGGACTCTTCGTTGCAGTCACTGGAGTTAGTGGTTCAGGCAAATCCACCTTGGTCAATGACATTCTCTATTCGGTTCTAGCAAACAAACTCAATGGCGCACGAATAGTGCCTGGTAGGCACCGGACCATCTCTGGGTTGGATCACCTCGATAAAGTGGTACATGTGGATCAATCTCCGATTGGCAGGACGCCACGTTCAAACCCTGCGACTTACACCGGAGTCTTCGACAAGATTCGCGCCCTCTTCGCCGAGACGACTGAGGCGAAAATTCGGGGATACCAACAAGGCCGCTTCTCCTTCAACGTCAAAGGTGGGCGATGTGAAAACTGCGCGGGCGATGGCACGATAACAATCGAGATGAACTTTCTTCCCGATGTCTATGTGCCATGTGAAGTCTGTCATGGCGCGCGGTACAACAGGGAGACGCTAGAAGTTCACTACAAAGGTAAAACAATCGCCGAAGTGCTTGATATGCCGATTGAGCGAGCTTCAGATTTCTTCGAAAGCATCCCATCGATTCATCGCTACCTCACGACTCTCTGTGATGTGGGGCTTGGCTATGTTCGCCTCGGTCAGTCAGCGCCTACGCTCAGTGGTGGTGAGGCGCAACGCGTCAAACTTGCTACTGAGTTGCAACGTCGTTCGACTGGTCGAACCATTTACGTTCTCGATGAACCGACCACAGGTTTGCACTTCGAAGATGTTCGAAAACTCCTTGTAGTCCTAGGGCGCCTTGTAGAGAGTGGTAACTCTGTCGTCGTTATTGAGCATAACCTCGATGTGATCAAGTCTGCCGATTGGGTTATCGACCTTGGGCCTCATGGTGGCGATGGAGGTGGCGAAGTGATCGCGGAGGGAACCCCTGAAGAGGTGGCAAAGATCAGCGCAAGCTTCACTGGCGCATTCCTCAGAGAGGTTTTAGGTAAACCTGCCCCCAGGTCTTTGGCAAAGAGCTCTTCCGCGACAAGGAAGTGATGGCGTGGCAGATCCCGCTTCATATCGGCCAAGTGGCCTACCAGAACTTCCTGGCGTTTATCGTTTCTTCGATGCAGATGATCGAGTCATTTATGTCGGAAAGGCGAAAAATCTTAAGAATCGGTTGAATTCGTATTTTCAGAGCGCTCTAACTGAGAAGACGAGACGAATGGTCGAAGCCGCGGTGAGGGTTGATTGGACTGTCGTCAAGACTGAGGTAGAGGCGCTTCAGCTGGAATTCACTTGGATCAAAGAAGAGTCGCCGGAATTCAATGTCCAGTTTCGCGATGACAAGTCCTACCCCTATCTCGCACTCTCCTTGAGCGAGGAATTTCCACGCCTATACATCACGCGCTCCAAACCGCGTAAGGGAGTAAGGCTCTTTGGCCCCTATACCCATACCTGGGCGCTAAGAAGTACCTTTGATGTGATTCAACGAGTCTTTCCAGTTCGAAGTTGTAGTTATGCAAACTTTGAGAAGGCTAAACGTACAAAACGGCAGTGCCTTTTAGGTGATATCGGCAAATGTTCTGCACCTTGCGTCAGTCGCGTGACTAAGAGCGATCACGATGCACTGGTCCAGGGATTGATCGGCTTCTTAGAGAAGGGACCCGATGAAGTCGCTGCCATGTTGCACCAACAGATGGATGAAGCAGCTGCTCGCGAGGATTTCGAACGCGCCGCGATGCTTCGTGATCGCTTAGGTGCAATCAACAAAGCTTCGGAATCTACCGATGCAGCGCTATCTCCTGACCTCAACGTTGATCTCTTCGCTCGGCATGATGAGATTACCCATTCGGCAATCTCGTGGTTCACGATTCGCTCGGGTCGAATAACGGGCTCAAGGTCATGGGTGATAGATATGAAATCCGTGCCGGAAGAGAGCAGCGTCCTTGATCTTGCTATCCAACAGGCATATTCGCTGAGCGAAGGTAGAACGGGAGATGTAGAGATCCCTCGAGAGATATTGGTTGCAGACACCGGAACTGACCTGCACGTTGCGCTCGAGGATTTAAGTTCGCTTCTTAGTAGCGCCACCCAGAGGCGAGTGGAAGTCAAGGATTCAGTTCGTGGCGAACGAGCAGAGCTTCTTCTCATGGCTAAGCGAAGTGCACATTATGCATTAGTCCAGTTCCTCAGCAAGCGGTCGAGTGATTCAGCGGTCTCTGGCGGAGCGCTTGAAGAGATCGCTGAGCTTCTTGATTTGCCAGAGATTCCGCTGCGGATCGAATGTTTCGATATCTCCAATATTCAGGGCACGAATATCGTCGCCTCGATGGTTGTCTTTGAAGATGGGCAGCCGCGTAAGAGTGAGTACCGAAGATTCTCGATTACTGACCCATCGATAAAGGATGACTTCTCTTCGATGGCTCATGTGATAACTCGAAGATTCAAGCGCTATCTCCTCGAGCGAGAGATCGATCGGGATGAAGTGGCTATGGCAGGAGGAAAGGGACCAAAATTCGCATATCCGCCACAACTGGTGATTGTCGATGGTGGAAAGGGGCAAGTGAGCGCAGCTCATCGAGCGATGAGTGATCTCGGAATTTCTGGTGTCGCGTTGGTTGGTTTAGCGAAACGTCTGGAAGAGGTTTATCTCCCAGAACAGATGAACCCGATCATCTTTCCGCGACATAGTGAGGCGCTCTATCTCTTCCAGAGAATTCGTGATGAGGCGCATCGATTTGCAATCACATTTCACCGAAGCAAGCGTTCGAAGATGATGCTTGATTCGCTCCTTGACGAGATCCCTGCTCTCGGCGAAGTACGGCGAGGGGCGCTCTTAGAGCGATTTGGTTCGGTGGCGGCGATTCGCAAAGCGAGTCAGGCGGAGATCGCTTCGACTCCTGGGATCGGTGAGCGAATAGCCTCACTAATCGCTGAGCATCTGATGGCGCTTGATTCAGGCGATGAATCCGAGATCATCGATACCGAGACCGGTGAAATTCGCAAGGCAAATCAGTAAAGTTTGCTCTGATGACAACGCGAGAGCTAGTAGTAATCACGGGAATGAGCGGTGCTGGTAAATCACAAGTCGCTCATTCGTTGGAAGATGCTGGTTGGTATGTCGTTGATAACCTCCCGCCCTCGTTGATTCGATCTCTCTTCGAGACAGCCGAGAGCTCGATTTCCAAGATAGCTGTCGTAGTCGATGTCCGCGCGCGGGGATTGTTCGGCGATCTCACCCGAGCCCTAGGAGAATTGAAAGAGAAATCAATCTCATCAAGAATCCTCTTTGTCGATGCCTCGGATGACTCCCTAGTCCGCCGTTTTGAGTCGACACGAAGACCGCACCCGCTTCAAGAGGGTGAAAGAATTCTCAATGGAATCCATCGTGAACGCGAGAAGCTACGAGAACTACGCTCTGCCGCTGATGTCGTCATCGACACGACAGAACTCAACATCCATCAACTTGATCGGAAGATCGACAATCTCTTTGCTTCAGGCGAGGGAATAGATCTTCGAATCAATGTGCTCTCATTTGGCTACAAACACGGGCTCCCGGTTGATGCTGACTTGGTCATGGATTGCCGCTTTATAGCGAATCCTCATTGGGATCCAGAGCTACGACCGCTCACTGGCAAGGATGCGCGGGTTAGCAATCGGGTTTTGACGGCTGAAGGTGTGAGTGATTTCTTGAATTTCTTTATCTCCACCATCAAGAGCGTTATTCCTGGCTTTGTCCGCGAGGGGAAGAAATTCATCACCGTTGGTATTGGCTGCACTGGTGGCAAGCATCGCTCGGTTGCCGTAACTGATGAACTCGCACAGAGATTAGCCGCCGAAGTTAGTGATTACTCACTCTCGGTTCAGAGCATTCATCGAGATCTTGGCAGAGAGCAGTAATGCTTTGAAAGTAACAGCGCTAGGTGGTGGACACGGACTCTTCGCCACACTTCGAGCCCTACGCAATACCAACTCAGAGATAACCGCAATCGTCACTGTTGCCGATAATGGCGGATCCTCTGGACGACTTCGCTCTGAATTCAATTCGCTTCCGCCGGGGGATCTACGCATGGCTCTCGCTGCGCTCTGTGGTGATGATGAGTGGGGGCGGGGTTGGGCCGAAATCATGCAATATCGCTTCACCTCTGAGGGCGAAATGAATGGCCACGCACTAGGAAATCTCTTGCTTACGGCGCTCTGGGATCGAGATGGTGATCCGGTCGGTGGTCTTGATCGCGTAGGGGCGCTCTTGAAGGTGGTCGGAAGAGTTCTTCCGATGTCACTCGATCCGCTGACGATTGAAGCGAAGTTCCTTGATGGAAATGTTATCCGGGGCCAGGTCGAGGTTGGTAGTTATCGAGGAACGCTCGAAGAATTACGAATAATGCCAACCCGGCCTGAAACCTCAATTCCCCGCGCTGCAAGAGAGGCAATCGAAGCGATCGCTGACTCGGAGTGGATAACAATCGGTCCTGGTTCCTGGTACTCATCTGTGATGCCGCATTTACTTCTCGAAGAAGAGCTTGAATCTATTCTCTCTTCGCAAGCAAAGAAGTTAATCGTGCTTAACCTTGATGATCCGCATGGAGATGAACTTTCGGGTACATCGCCGCACCACCACCTTGCTGTCATGCAGAGATTCGCACCCTCACTTCGCTTCGATATCGCACTTGCAGATACCAGCGCCGCTCGCTACGGCAGCGCTTTGGAATCGAAGGTGAGGGAGATGGGTGGTCGCTTGGTCCTTGCTGATTTGACCCAGAAAAGCGACCCGCATCACCACGATTGGGAGAAATTGGCTTCCGCTTTCAGCCACATTTTCTCCACCGAGAGTGTTAGATAACCCTTATGGCAATGACGGAGTCGGTAAAGGACGAATTAAGCCGGGTATCAGTCAATAAACCTTGTTGCCGGAAAGCAGAAGTCTCAGCAGTGCTTCGTTTTGCAGATGGACTTCATATCAACTCCGGCAAGATAGCTATCGAGGTCGAACTCGATGCCGCTCACTCAGCAAGGCGACTTAGAAAAGATATCCAAGAGATTTATGGACATGATTCCGAGTTGATGATCGTCGGACCTGGAGGGCTTCGCAAAGGCAATCGCTACATGGTCCGCGTCATCGATGCAGGAGAGGCGCTTGCTCGCCAGACGGGGCTGACCGATTCCCAGAATCGCCCGATCAGAGGGTTACCCCCGCAAATTGTCTCGGCGGCGATTTGCGATGCTGAGGCGGCCTGGCGTGGAGCATTTATCGCTCATGGCTCATTGACTGAACCTGGAAGATCTTCGGCTCTTGAAATCACCTGTCCGGGACCTGAAGCAGCGCTGGCACTTGTTGGCTCTGCGAGAAGATTGGGAATAACTGCAAAGGCGCGTGAAGTGCGCGGAGTTGATCGAGTTGTCATTCGTGATGGAGATTCAATCGGTGCACTTCTCACACGAATCGGTGCTCATGAGAGCGTCTTAGCGTGGGAGGAGAGAAGACTTCGTCGAGAGGTACGTGCAACCGCAAATCGCCTCGCGAATTTTGATGATGCCAATCTCAGGCGCTCTGCCCGTGCGGCGGTCGCAGCCTCTGCGCGCGTACAACGAGCGCTCGAAATTCTAGGAAATGAAATCCCAGACCACCTCCGCGAAGCTGGGGAATTACGTATTCGCCACGGACAGGCGAGCCTCGAGGAGTTAGGGACCCTGGCGGTCCCCGCGATGACGAAAGATGCAATAGCTGGCCGTATTCGCAGACTCTTGGCAATGGCCGATAAGCGAGCAGGGGAGTTGGGGATTCCTGACACCGAGAGCTCAATTTCGCCAGAGATGCTCAACTAATCTTTTGTCATAGTAATCGGCTACCGACTCGGCTAATAATCGGTGAGTAATTGCTGTGTTGGTAGAGTTGACCTCCTGGCCACGGCGCAGTGGATAAATCAACTGAGAACCATCTGCAAGACTCTTGAGGTGCAGTAACAGTTCTTAGTTCTATCTTGACGGGATTTAGAGATGGTTAAAGTTGGAATCAATGGATTTGGTCGCATTGGCAGAAATTTCTTTAGAGCAGCTCTTTCATCAAAGGCCGACTTCGAGATAGTCGCTGTCAACGATCTCACCGATAACGCCACCCTTGCTCATCTTCTCAAGTACGACTCCATCCTCGGGCGTATCGGCGAAAAGGTCACATTTACCGAGGACTCCATTTCGGTGGGAAGTAAGACGTTCAAGGTCTTCGCCGAGAAGGATCCTGCCCAGATTCCTTGGGGCAAAGTTGGGGCAGATATCGTCATCGAATCTACCGGTCGATTCACTAAAGCAAGTGATGCTGGAAAGCACATGACTGGCGGAGCCAAGAAGGTGATCATCTCGGCGCCTGCCAATGACGAAGACATCACCATCGTCCTAGGCGTCAACGAGAGTGCCTACGACTCTTCGAAACATCACATCATCTCTAATGCATCCTGTACCACAAACTGTCTCGCTCCGATGGCGAAGGTCATACATGAGAATTTCGGAATTGTTCGCGGTTTTATGACAACAGTCCATGCCTACACCAACGACCAAGTGATTCTGGATTTTCCTCACAAGGATTTGCGGCGAGCCAGGGCGGCTGCAACCAACATCATTCCGACCTCAACTGGTGCTGCTAAGGCAATCGGACTTGTCATGCCAGAGCTCAAAGGCAAGCTTGATGGCTATGCACTTCGTGTCCCAGTGCCTACTGGCTCGGTCACTGATCTGACCGTTGAACTCGAGCGCGAAGCGTCAGCAGCCGAAATCAATGCAGCAATAAAGGCGGCATCAGAAGGCCCGCTCAAGGGAATCCTCTCTTACACAGAAGACCCGATCGTCTCTGCTGACATCGTTACTGATCCGCACTCCTGCATCTTTGATGGCGGGATCACAAAGGCGATTGGCAAGAGTGCCAAGGTCGCTGGCTGGTATGACAACGAGTGGGGTTATTCGAATCGCCTTGTTGATCTCATTCGCTTCATCGGCAACAAGCTCTAGATGGCTTCGGTAAAGAAACTCAACTCACTCGATTTCGCAGGTAAGCGGGTAGTTCTCCGCGCCGATCTCAATGTGCCATTGAAAGATGGTCGAGTTACCGATGATGGTCGCATCAAGGCTTCACTTCCGACAATCAACTATTTGATTGATGCGGGTGCTTCGATTCTGGTGATTGCCCATCTGGGGCGACCTAAAGGCGAGAGAAAGAGTGAGCTCTCCCTCAGACCCGTTGCTTCGCGTTTGGGTGAACTTTTGGGTCGCGATGTGAATTTTGCAGAGACCATTGTTGATGCAACCGAAGCGACGGCTAAAGCCAAGCCCGGTGAGATTACCTGCCTTGAAAATATCCGTTTTGAAGCCGCTGAAACGAGCAAGGTTGAAGAAGAGAGGTTTGAACTAGCGAGGAAGTTAGCTCACCTCGGCGAAATCTATATAGGGGATGGCTTTGGCGCTGTTCACAGAAAACATGCATCGGTTTTCGAACTAGCTTCGCTCATGCCACATGCTGCTGGATTCTTGGTGGCGAAAGAGAGCGAGATTCTTGAGCGCCTAACCAATGATCCGCTCCGCCCCTTTGGCGTAGTCCTTGGCGGTGCGAAAGTTTCCGACAAGATTGCGGTCATCACAAATCTTTTAGAGCGCGTCGAAATGATCGCTATAGGTGGTGGAATGGTCTTCACCTTCCTAGCCGCAAAGGGATACAAGATTGGTAAGTCTCTTTTTGAAGCGGAGCAGTTAGCGACCGTTCACGCGATACTTTCTCGTGCCGAGGAAAAAGGAGTGGAGATCCTGCTTCCTACTGATATCAAAGTCACAACTGAGTTCAAGGATGTGAGTGCTCGAATCGTTAGTGTTGATCAGATCGGTCAGGAAGAGATGGGTCTAGATATTGGGCCAGAGAGCGCGAAGAGATTCGCTGATTCCATCAAGAGATGTCGAACCATCTTCTGGAATGGTCCGATGGGAGTTGTCGAGTTCTCGAACTTTCAAGAGGGGACGCGAGTTGTGGCTGATGCGCTTCGCGCAGTTGATGGGCTAGCAGTCGTCGGGGGTGGTGATTCGGCCGCCGCTATTCGAGCGCTGGGATTTGCCGATTCGGATTTTGGCTATGTCTCAACCGGAGGTGGGGCGAGCCTGGAGTACCTTGAAGGCAAGGAGCTCCCCGGCCTTGTCGCACTTTCATAAATCTGAAATAGGTACAGTGATTGAGCCAAACTGAAATCATGGAAAGGATTGCCAAGTGAGCAAGAAGGATTCGACCGAAACGCTTGAGCTTGACGAGAAGCGCCCGCTCATCGCTGGTAACTGGAAGATGAATCTCAATCATCTTGAAGCGATTGCGGTGACGCAGAAGTTGGCCTACTCACTTGAAGATCGCGATTTCGACAAGGTTGAAGTTGCCCTCTTCCCACCATTCACTGATCTTCGTTCGGTTCAGACGTTGGTCGACGGTGATCGCCTTTGTTTGAGTTATGGCGCCCAGGATCTTTCACCTGAGAAGCCTGGAGCATTTACCGGGGATATCGCTGGATCGATGTTGGAAAAACTTGGTTGTACTTATGTGATTGTTGGTCACTCTGAGCGACGTGCGGTTCACGGCGAGAGTGATGAACTGCTCAATCGGAAATTACGTGCCGCGATTGCTAATGGCCTTCGCCCGATCTTCTGTATCGGCGAAGAGCTCGCTATCCGAGAAGCGGGAGATCAGATTACGCATGTGGTGAATCAACTACGTGCTGGATTGAAAGGAATTCACAAGCCAGACTTACGAAAGATCGTATTTGCCTATGAACCAGTGTGGGCCATTGGAACCGGACGGACAGCGAGTCCAGAAGATGCTGAAGAGGTCTGCGCCGCGATTAGAAGTGAGCTTGTCAAGATCGCTAGTGAGGAGATTGCATCTGCGGCAAGAATTCTCTATGGCGGTTCAGTGAAATCAGCCAATATCGTCGACATCATGCGCCAACCGAATATTGATGGAGCCCTTGTCGGAGGCGCGAGCCTTGACCCGGAAGAATTTGCGCGTATCTGCAAGTTTCATCGCGTTCTCTAATCAGGGAGTGATGGCTCGCGACTGATAGAATCCCCTCCTGTCAATCGGACGCCTCGGGTTAGAGAAGGCCCGAAGAGTGAGCCCAGTACTTTGATCGGAGCTTGAAGTGGTTATTGCCCTCTCGATTGCGTTGATTCTGATCAGCGTGTTGATGATCGTTCTCGTCTTACTCCATAAGGGCAAGGGGAGTGGTCTCTCTGATCTCTTCGGAGGTGGAATTTCATCGACCTATGGTGGCTCCTCGGTTGTTGAGAAGAACCTGGACCGAATCACTATCGTTGCAGGAGGCCTTTGGTTCACTCTCATAGTTGCCCTCGGTCTCGTTCTCAAGAACGTCAATTGATTTTTAATTAGGCGAAAGAACAAAGGAGAAAGTAGTGGCTGGTGGTAGCGCAATCCGCGGATCGCGAGTTGGTGCAGGTCCAATGGGAGAGGCAGAGCGTGGCGAAGCAATCGCCAGGTTCAGGATCTCTTACTGGTGCCTCAATCGTCACGAGACAAAGCCTTCATTCGCTGATGATGGCACGGTCGAGATTCCTGAAGAATGGGATTGCCCTCGATGCGGACTTCCAGCAGGACAAGATAAGAACAACCCACCATCGCCAATAAAGAATGAGCCCTACAAGACTCACCTTGCATACGTGAAAGAACGTCGTACTGAGGCTGAAGCAAAGAAGATTCTCGAGGAATCGTTGAAAAGACTTCGTGGCGACGACGAGTAATAGGACGGTATCCGCCTCGCGTTAAATGAAAGCTTTAGCCAAAAGTTTTGAGAAGTTCCTCTATTCCGCTGGTGCGATCTTTGAGATGTATCTGGATGACCTTTAATCCTTTGCTCTTGAGAGCCTTGGCATCACCAGAGGCCTGCGCCCTGATAAGTTCTTGAAAGGTGAAGGACTCTTTCGGTACTTCTACATCGTTTCGACAATCTCCAGTGATTGAGAGAAAGATCCCACTCTTCGGGCCCCCTTTATGGAACTGACCTGTTGAGTGGAGGAAGCGCGGTCCCCAACCGAAAGTAACGGGGATGTTGAAGCGTGTCTCAAGTCGCCTGCGAAGTTGATAGAGCGCGTGATCATCGAAGCGATTGAGAAATGCACAGATAGCGATGTAACCAGCGCCGGGCGCAGCGCTACGAAGAACATTCGATAACTCTGCAATTGATATTGATTGAGAGGATGGCGCGCCTTTCTCATTGAGGAAATTCGCTGTTTCAGATTTGGATTCTTGAACATTTGGCTGATTAAAGGGATCAACTTTCAAGATCCAGCCAAGGAGCGCAGTACTCCATTCCCAGAGCATGAACTGTGATCCAAGTGTTCCCTTGATCTCGTGGTCGAGATCGAGCGTTGGATATGAAGGAAAATGCGTCTCGGAAATCCAAGGGAGAACACCTTTGCCTTCTTTACCGGAAGACTCCGCAACGAGTTGCTCGATCCAATCACATAGCCCTGGGTACTTGAGGCTCTCCCTCATCTGAAGGAAATGGCCTTGAGCCATAAAGGATGCCAGGAGCTCCGCTTGATTTCCTGGGCGGGTAAGTTCTTCGAGAGTCTCACTTGCGTCATCGAGAATTGGCGCGATATCGATCCCGAGCAGCGCTGAGGGCACCAGACCAAATGCGGTGAGTGCGCTGAATCGTCCGCCGACATGAGGATCAGCGTTGAAGAGTTGGTATCCCTTGGATCTGGCATATCCATCCAATGGTGAATCAGGATCAGTAATGACGATGATCCTCTCCTTAGGGTCGATCCCGCTTTTCTCAATAAGCTCTTCGAAGAGCGCTAGATGAGAACGAGTCTCTATCGTTGTACCCGACTTTGAACTAACGACGACAACGCAATCAATGAACGAGAGCTTCGTCAAAGGTTCCAAGACATTTGGATCGGTCGAATCTACGATGATGAGATCTTTGCCGTGACTTCGGGCAATGACTTCAGGTGCGAGTGAAGAACCACCCATTCCGCAGAGAATCAATTTCGCTATTCCTTCACTTCGAGCCCAGGCCCAGAGTGCGTCAAGACGCGGGAGGAGTGAGCGCGATGATTGCGGTAGATCTACCCAGCCGAGGCGAATCGCCGCCTCAGCTGATGCTGCCTCTCCCCAGATTGTTGGATCTTTGGCTGCGATTCGTGGCGAAATAGCTTCGATTCCAGCAAATCGTGGAAAATCCGAGAGCTTTGCAGAAAGACGCAGCGTTGACATCTAAGAACGCATCACTGACTTTACGCTCTCGCCCAAAGCAACCCAGGGGTCAAGAAACTTCTTCAGACCCTCATCTTCAAGCTTGACAGCAACTTCTTCTAGATTGATGCCACGTTCTGAAAGGGAGAGGAGTACCTCATCACTTTCTTGATAGCGATCTTGAATCGGTCTCTCTGTAAGGCCTGTAAGGAGAGCAGAAGCTTTCAAGGTGGCATCAGGCATCGTGTTAACAGTATTTGGTGCAACGAGGGAATCTACGTAAAGCGTTGCGCGATAGGCAGGGTCCTTCACTCCGGTTGATGCCCAGAGTGGTCGCTGCAGATTGGCCCCTGACTTCGTCAAACGTTTCCAGCGATCGCTAGCGCTCTCTTCTTCAAAGAGTCGATAAGCAAGGACAGCATTGGCTACTGCCGCCTGCCCTTTCAGTTTTAACGCGCCACTCTTCTCATCCATCGCGGCCAGACGTGCATCTACCTCAGTATCAACACGGCTGACAAAGAAAGAGGCGACGGAGTGAATCTGCGAAATATCCTCGCCGCGTATCAGACGTCGCTCAAGGCCTTGAGCGTAGGCATCAATCACCTCTCGATATCGAGAGAGTGAGAAGATCAAAGTGATATTGACACTAACCCCTGCTTCAGTCAGTCGAGTGATTGCCGATAAGCCCTCCTTGGTTGCGGGGACTTTCACCAAGAGATTGTGGCGATCTACTTTTCGCTGAAGCGATAAGCCTTCACTAATTGTCTCTTCTGTGTTGCGGGCAAGCGCGGGATCTACCTCGATCGAGACTCGACCATCTACTCCGCCCGATGAGTGGAAGAGATCTTCGAAGAGATCGCAGGCTCGTCTGACATCATCGGTGGTGAGCTCCTCGATGATCTTATCTGACTCTAGACCCGTGGCGGCCAGGCGCTTGATGTCTTCGCGATAGAGATCTGAACCAGAGATAGCGGCCGAGAAGATTGCAGGATTGGTAGTTACCCCGCGGATTTCATACTGGGAGATGTATTGCGCCAGTGAACCTGCCAGCCGCTCCCGTGAAAGATCATCAAGCCAGATTGAGGTACCAGCCTCGGTGATATCTCGAAGGGCCTTCATCACTACGCTCTGGCTTTGACCAAAGATTCTTTGATCGCTTGCGCAATTTTCTCAATAGTGAAACCGAATTTCTCGAAGAGCACTTCAGCGCTAGCGGAGGCTCCGAAATGATCGAGAGAGACCGAAACACCAGCATCGCCAATCCATTCATGCCAACCTTGAGCAACCGCAGCCTCAACCGAAACTCGAGCACGAACTGATGGTGGCAAGACCGCATTGCGGTACTCAGCTGGCATTGCTCTAAACCATTCGAGACACGGCGCACTCACAACGCGAGTACTTACTCCTTCAAGTGAGAGCGCTTTCGCAGCATCGACTGCCAGGTGAAGCTCTGAGCCAGTAGCAATGAGAAGCGCCTGAATCGCCTTCGCGCCCTCCGCCATGAAATCTTCCAGCACATATGCACCATTCGCGACGCCATCGCCATCAGTTCCACTCAAGACGGGCAGGTTCTGCCGGGAAAGTAGGAGCGCGGAAGGTGCAGGGTGCTTGATCAACCGCCGCCAAGCAAAGAGCGTTTCGTTTCCATCGGCTGGTCGGATAACGGCCAAATTCGGAATCGCTCGAAGTGCGGCAATGTGTTCGATTGGTTGATGCGTTGGACCATCTTCTCCCAAACCAATCGAATCATGACTCCAGATATAGGTGACGGGTAAGTTCATCAGCGCTGAGAGTCTTACCGCTCCACGCATGTAATCGCTGAAAACGAGGAATGTTCCAACATAGATTTTGGAGAGACCAAAGAGTGCAATTCCGTTTGCGATCGCTCCCATAGCGTGTTCACGAATTCCGAAGTGAATATTTCTACCAAATGGGTCGACGCCTTTCATGGCCGAGCTGGCCGGCAAGAATGACGATGAAGCGTGAATAGGCGTGTTATTGCTATCTGCTAGATCTGCGCTACCGCCCCAAAGTTCGGGCAGTACCGCGGCCAGAGATTGGATCACATCGCCGGAGGCTTTTCGGGTGGCTACAGATTTCCCTCTCTCAAAGGTAGGGAGAGCGCTATCCCAACCGAGAGGGAGGTGCCCGGCTGTTAGACGATCCAGAAGTTCCACTTTTTCGGGATTATCACTCGCCCACTTTGTGAAATCGGCGTTCCAGGATTCATGCAACCTCTCTCCTCGGAGGCGAAGATTTCGTGTGTGTTCCAGAACCTGATTCGGCATAGCGAAGGATTGACTTGGATCAAGACCGAGTTCGATTTTTGCAGCTGCAACCTCCTCTGCACCGAGGGCTGAACCATGTGACTTCGCCGTATTCCTTGCCTTCGGAGCTGGCCATGCGATAACACTCTGCAATCGAATCAGAACGGGTTTGCTCGAAATAGCTACTGCTTTATCTATTGCGGAGGCAAGAGCAAATCGATCGACATCGCCTGAAGCAAGGGAATTGACTTCAAAGACTTCCCATCCATATGCGCGATAGCGAGCTGAGACATCTTCGGTAAACGCGAGATGGGTATCACCCTCTATCGAAATTCGATTATCGTCATAGATGACTTTGAGATTTCCGAGCGCTTGTACACCGGCAAGACTCGAAGCTTCAGCGCTCACTCCCTCTTGAAGGTCGCCATCAGATGCAAGAACCCAAATGTTCTGATCAAAAATTGAATCGCCGTCCTTTGAGTTCGGGTCGAGAAGACCTCTCCGAAAACGCGAAGCCATCGCCATGCCAACGCCGTTGGCTACACCTTGTCCTAACGGTCCAGTCGTTGTTTCCACGCCACTGGTATGGCCGAACTCAGGATGGCCAGGAGTGAGCGATCCCCAGGTGCGAAATTCTTTGAGATCTTCCAACTCAAGACCGAAGCCACCAAGAAAGAGCTGTGTATAGAGAGTCAACGACGAATGTCCACACGAGAGAATAAAACGATCGCGTGCAATCCAGTGAGGATCGGCGGGATCGTGACGAAGGACCTTTTGAAAGAGAAGATAGGCAACTGGTGCCAAGGCCATCGCAGTACCGGGGTGGCCATTGCCAACTTTCTGAACTGCATCCATCGCGATTGCTCGGGCATAACGAACCGCATCGTCATCTAACTCGCTCCAGGAGCTGTCGAGAAGACCCCTATTCGACACGGTATTGAGCCCCCTTCGAGCCGCTCGGTGATGAGGTAACGCTACCTGTGATGTACAAGTTCCAAAGGGAGAGCCACACCCAAACCGCCCCGATGAGATGGAATGCAACAAGGAATTCGGGAACTCCGGTGAACCACTGGAGGTATCCGATAGCTCCTTGCCCGAGGGATAAAGCGATTACCCAATAGATCTTCTGCAAGAGAGTGGTTCGAGTAGCGCCAGTCTCACCAAGATGGATCGCTATCAAGGTAGCGATAAGTAAACCGATGAAGAAGATCACGATATCGGCGTGAAGCCAGGCGACGGTTCGCAGATCGAAAGTTAATCGCGAGCTATCGCTATCACCTGAATGAGGACCAGTGCCAGTGACGATACTTCCCATGACAACAACAGTAAAGCCGACCGTAACTAGCGCTTTGAGGAGCCTCGCTGTCAAAAGTGTTGGTTGGCTTGCACCTGGTATCGCGCCATAAACCCTTTGGCGAAGCGAGAGAGCACCAGCAATCAGCAGAATAGAGACGAGAAGGTGGGCAACAACTGTGCTGGGGTGCAAACCCGTGAGAACTGTTATCCCACCGAGAATGGCTTGTGCGATGATGCCAAAAAGTTGTAAGCCGGCGAGAGCGCGAACTCGCTTCAACGGAATGAATGCGATTGCGTAGATCACTGCAGCTAGCGCAACAAAACCCAGAAGAAATGTCAGGAGGCGATTTGCAAATTCAATCCAGGCATGAAGGGGACTCTCAGCCTGATATGGCGATGGCGTAAAGGATCCTGGTGCGCACTCTGGCCAAGTCGGACAGCCAAGGCCTGATCCAGTTATCCGCACAATCCCGCCGGTAAGCACAATGAAACATTGGAGAAAGAGCAGAAGCGTGAAGATCACTCGACCTTTGCCTACTCGATCTAATCCAGACATGAGTTCCCTCCCTCGGTACCTGTAATCTGAGAGGCACCGCCTGCTCTGCGATGTTAAACGCCCCCGAGGGGTTGCGAGGGGAATGAGAGGAACCTAACGGGATTGGGCCTCAAATGCCTCGCTCTCAAGTGGAAAGGCTCTGCGATTTAGGCAACAATAATGTTGTGAAAAACCTTCTCGCCGACGAGACTAAAACTCGCGAATTGGTTGCTCGAGCAATTCTTGAGAATGGGCCAGCAACGGCGGGAGATTTGGCTTCTCGGTTAGAGATAACCCCTGCGGGGGTTCGAAGACACCTCGATGCCCTTGTCGAAGAAGGAGTTTTGGAAGCAAGGGATCCACACGTTCGAAGCCTCTCTGGGCGTGGTCGAGGTCGACCAGCAAAGGTATTTGTCATGACGGACTCGGGTCGAGAGCAGTTTGAACACTCCTATGACGATCTCGCACTCATGGCAATTAGGTTTATGTCGGCAAAGGTTGATCCTGGAATGGTCGAGGGTTTTGCGAAGTATCGTTCAATGGATCTTGAACGTCGCGCAGGTACTGCCATCGCTGAGAAGAGCGACCGGACCACAGCTCTTGCGAAATTCCTCACCAATGATGGTTACGCAGCAAGTGTCCACAGACAGGGGATTGGCCACGAACTCTGTCAGCACCACTGTCCGATTGCCCATGTCGCTGCAGAGTTTCCCCAGATGTGTGAAGCGGAGACCGAGGCTTTTGCCCGAGTCTTGGGAACACATGTCCAGAGGCTTGCGACGATTGCAGGTGGTGACGGTGTTTGCACGACCTTCATTCCAAATCCGCACCTGATCCATGAGAAGAAATCAAAAGTAAATAAGAGAAATGAAACCAGGAAAGTGAGAACGAGATGACACAGATTGCTCACCCAGAGTTAGAAGGACTCGGCAAGTATGAATACGGCTGGTCCGACAAGGATGACAAGGGCGCAACCGCAGAGCGAGGACTCAATGAGCGGGTTGTTCGCGACATCTCTGCGAAGAAGAACGAGCCAGAATGGATGCTTGATCTACGCCTCAAAGGTCTCTCACTCTTTGGAAAGAAGCCGATGCCGGATTGGGGTTCTGATCTCTCGGGGATCGATTTCGACAATATCAAGTACTTCGTCCGCTCGACAGAGAAGCAGGCTCAATCCTGGGAAGACCTGCCTGATGACATCAAGAACACCTATGACCGACTCGGTATCCCCGAGGCGGAGAAGAAGCGACTTATCGCAGGTGTTGCAGCGCAATACGAATCAGAGGTCGTCTATCACTCCATTCGAGAGGATCTTGAGAAGCAAGGCGTGCTCTTTCTCGATACCGATACAGGCTTGAAGGAACACGAAGAAATCTTCAAGGAGTATTTCGGTTCCGTCATTCCAGTTGGGGACAATAAATTTGCCGCACTGAATACCTCGGTCTGGTCGGGCGGTTCATTCGTCTATGTGCCGAAGGGAGTTCATGTCGATATTCCGCTTCAGGCCTACTTCCGAATCAACACCGAGAATATGGGTCAGTTCGAGCGAACCTTGATCATCGCTGATGAAGGTAGCTATGTTCATTATGTAGAGGGTTGTACCGCACCGATCTACTCATCAGATTCGCTTCACTCTGCTGTGGTTGAGATCATCGTCAAGAAGAATGCTCGTGTCCGTTATACGACGATTCAAAATTGGTCTAACAATGTTTATAACCTTGTCACTAAGCGCGCGATATGCCAAGAAGGCGCAACGATGGAGTGGATTGACGGAAATATCGGATCAAAGGTCACGATGAAATACCCAGCGGTCTTTCTGATGGGACCGCACGCTAAGGGTGAGACACTCTCAATCGCCTTTGCTGGCGAAGGACAACATCAAGATGCTGGCGCAAAGATGGTTCACGCAGCTCCGCATACATCATCGAGCATTAGCTCCAAGTCTGTTGCGCGAGGCGGTGGAAGAACTTCCTATAGAGGACTCCTTCAAGTCCAAGAAGGAGCACATCACTCAAAGAGCACGGTTAAGTGCGACGCGCTTCTCGTTGACACCATAAGCCGCTCGGATACCTATCCGTACGTTGATGTCCGTGAAGACAATGTCACCTTAGGTCACGAGGCGACAGTCTCGAAAGTAAGCGATGACCAACTTTTCTATCTCATGTCTCGAGGACTTGAGGAAGATGAAGCAATGGCGATGATTGTCCGAGGATTCGTCGAGCCAATCGCACGTGAGTTACCGATGGAGTACGCACTCGAGCTCAATCGCCTTATCGAGCTTCAGATGGAGGGTGCGGTCGGATAATGTCGATCAATAGCAATCTCCTCGAGCGCCATGATTCTCTCGAACCAACTGGGCGGGAAGAGAAGTGGCGATTTACGCCGCTCAAGAGACTAGGCGGGCTTCATCTCAATGCCACCGAAGTTCGCTCGAATACCTCGACTATTTTCTCTGGGCCGAGTGAAGGATTCTCAGTCAGAGTAGTTCCGGCATCAGAAGTTTCGCCACGTTCGCAGAGCGATGATGTGATCGTCGCTCGGGTCCGGGAAACGGTGAGGGATTGCACTCTGGTTGAGGTCAATCGCGATGCGCAAGTCAAAGATCCAATAATGCTCTCGCGCAAGAACTTGGGGAGTGCGGAATTCTCGCGAACGGTAGTTGTTGCTAAGAGCCACAGCCAGGCAACGATCATCATCGAGAGTTTCGGAAGTGCGATCCTGGGCGAGGAGATTGAGATCCTGCTCGAGCCGGGAGCGAAGTTGGATTTCATCTCGCTTCAAGAGTGGGAAAACGATGCGATACATCTTGGTCGCCACCACGCAATTCTTGGTAAAGATAGTGAGTTTAATTCAGTCACTATTTCGGTTGGTGGATCCTTGGTTCGCCTTCTTCCCTCGGTCGAATACGACGGTCCAGGTGGATCAGCAAATCTTCTTGGCGTCTACTTCGCAACGAGCGGCCAGCATTTGGAACATCGAGTCTTTATCGACCATAACGTGGGTCACGCCAAGTCGCGAGTCAACTACAAAGGAGCATTAGCAGGCGAGGACGCTCGAACTGTCTGGTTTGGTGATGTCTACATTCGAAAAGAAGCAGAAGGCACAGATACCTACGAAATGAACCGCAATTTGCTCCTCACCGATGGCGCTCGTGCAGATTCGGTACCGAATCTTGAGATTGAGACTGGGAAAATCGCTGGTGCAGGACACGCTTCAACTACTGGTCGCTTTGATGAGGAACATCTCTTCTATCTGATGTCACGAGGTATCGCAGAAGATGATGCTCGACGGTTAGTTATTCGTGGTTTCTTCGCTGAAGTGATCAACGAAATCCCGGTCGAAGGCATCAGAGATCGTTTGATGAAGCGAATCGATGATGAGCTGGTGAGGGTCGGACGATGATTGAAATGAAGCTCAGTGACCTTGCAGAGAATAAGGCGGTCAAGGTTGAACTCGATGGGAGAGATATCTGTGTAGTCAGACAAGGCAGTGAAGTATTTGCTATCGCAGATCTTTGTTCGCATGCAGAGGCTTCGCTTTCAGAGGGTGATGTGACAACGGGAAGAATCGAATGTTGGCTTCATGGCGCTGAATTTGATTTGCGAAGCGGAGAAGCGGTCACGCTACCGGCTTCAGCTCCAATTGAAACTTATTCGGTCTCAATTGAGGGCAACACGGTTCGAATTGGTTAAGCGATTCTTCAAAATCGAGGCAGAGATACACAAAGGAAGAATTCAAGTACAGGAAGCGATAGAGAGAGGCAAGCGATGACAAAGCTCGTTATTAAGGACCTTAAAGTTGGCGTGGAGACCGACTCGGGGATGACAGAGATCCTCAAGGGTGTCGACCTCACCGTCAACTCTGGTGAGACCCATGCAATAATGGGACCGAATGGTTCAGGTAAGTCAACGCTTGCGTATTCAATTGCGGGTCACCCCAAGTACACGATTCTCGGTGGCAGTGTCACCTTAGATGGCGCCGACATCCTTGATATGTCGGTCGATGAGCGCGCCAAGGCTGGTCTTTTTCTTGCTATGCAGTATCCCGTTGAAGTTCCTGGGGTATCTGTGGCGAACTTCTTGAGAACTGCCGCAACAGCGATTCGCGGCGAGGCGCCGAAACTTCGCGAATGGGTCGGGGAGATGAAGAACGCGATGTCATCGCTCAACATCGATCCCGCCTTTGGCGAGCGAAGCGTCAACGAAGGATTCTCGGGCGGAGAGAAGAAGCGCCATGAGATCTTGCAGCTGGAGCTACTCCGTCCGAAGATCGCGATTCTCGACGAAACTGATTCAGGTTTAGATATCGATGCGTTACGCATCGTCTCAGAGGGTGTCAACCGCGTTCGAGAGGCAAGCGATGTCGGAGTTCTGCTCATCACTCACTACACCCGCATTCTCAAGTACATCAAACCTGACTTTGTTCACGTCTTCGCCAAGGGCAGAATCGTCGAAGAAGGCGGACCTGAGCTTGCCGAGAAACTTGAAGAGAAGGGTTATGCGGATTACGTTAACGCGTAATCTCGTTCTCGATGTCTTTGGATGTAGCGAAAATCAAACGAGATTTTCCGCTACTCTCTCGGAAAGTGCGTCACGATCTTCCCTTGCTCTACCTCGATAGCGGGGCAACTAGTCAGAAGCCAATCAAGGTGATCGAAGCCGAAAGTGATTTCTATCGGTTTCATAACTCTGCCGTACATCGAGGCGCTCATCTCATTGCTGAAGAAGCTACGGATATCTATGAGGGTGCGCGTGCGAAGATCGCTCACTTCATAGGCGCTGAGAGCGTTGATGAGGTCATCTTCACGAAGAGCGCTACTGAGTCAATCAATCTTTTAGCCTATTCGCTCGGTCAAGCTCGCCCAAACTCACCGGTCTCACTAAAACCTGGGGACTCGATTGTAGTAAGCGAGTTGGAACATCATGCAAACCTCATTCCATGGCAAGAGCTAGCGAAGCGAACCGGCGCATCACTTCGTTGGTTCCCTGCAACAGAAGATGGACGACTTGATTTAAGAGAGATTGAGCAGATCATTGATTCGAGCACAAAGATCGTTGCTCTGACTCATCAATCGAACGTCACCGGAGCGATAACTCCACTCTCATCTCTGCTTGATCGCGCCAAGGCGGTCGGAGCCATTACGGTGATCGATGCATGCCAATCCGTTCCACACTTTCCAGTTGATGTTCAAAAACTCGGGATCGATTTCCTTGCTTTTTCGGGACATAAGATGGTTGGTCCTACCGGAATAGGTCTGCTCTGGGGGCGAAAATCACTTCTAGAAGAGTTGCCTCCCTTTCTATTCGGTGGATCGATGGTTACTTCAGTATCGATGAGCGATGCCACTTTCGCACCAGTGCCAAGAAAGTTCGAGGCTGGTGTGCCAAATATGGCTGGAGCTGCAGGCCTTGGTGCTGCAGTCGATTATCTGCAATCTATCGGAATGGATGCGATACATAATCATGAGCTCTCACTCACGGAATATGCCCTTGCCAAGCTTCAGGAGATTGAAGGGCTTACTTTGATTGGTCCAGGAGAGAGCTCAGATCGAGGTGCGGTCTTTTCATTCACGCTGGACGGAATTCACCCACACGATGTTGGTCAAGCTTTAGATGATCGCGGTATCGCGGTAAGAACTGGACATCACTGTGCCTGGCCTTTAATGAAAAAGTTCGGAATCACTGGCACCACAAGAGCCACCTTCTATCTCTATAACTCACTCGAAGATGTCGATCGATTAGTCGAGGGAATAGACGAGACTCAAAGATTCTTCACCTCACGGGGGCTTTAATGGTCAACTTGGAGTCGCTCTATCAGGAATTGATCCTCGATCACTATAAGAATCCACTCAACAAAGGTTTAGCGAGTGATTCGTCAGTCTCGGTCCATCATGTCAATCCATCCTGTGGTGATGAAGTGGATTTGAACTTGATCGTTGCTGGCCAACAGATTGTGAGCGTCACTTGGGATGGGGTCGGCTGTTCGATTTCACAAGCATCCACTTCTGTACTCAGCGACCTGGTAAGAGGGAAGAGCGCCCCGGAAGCTTTAAGGATCATCGAGGCTTTCTCTGAAGTGATGGCGAGCAAGGGGAGCAACGGTGGCGATCCTGATCTCTTAGGTGATGCCGTTGCTTTTGCAGGAGTTTCGAGATATCCAGCGCGAATCAAATGTGCGCTTCTTGGTTGGATGGCCCTGAAGGATGCGATGGTGCAAGCCAAAGTGATTGGCTAGTAATAAATGAAAGCACTGGAATATATGATTGCCTGGCAAGCGCAAGGGGGAGAGGGAAATGACTGAAAATAGATCTGTATCGGTAGCGGACATTTCAGAAGCAATGAAGGATGTCATCGATCCTGAGCTAGGGATCAATGTGGTCGACCTTGGGCTCATCTATGACATGACACTTGAACCGGACAATGTCGCTGTCTTGGATATGACTCTTACTTCGGCGGCCTGCCCGCTTCAAGATGTAATTGAAGATCAGACCCGAGAAGCGCTTTCTCAACTCGTCAACGATGTTCGAATCAACTGGGTCTGGATGCCGCCTTGGGGTCCTAATCGAATAACCGATGATGGTCGAGAGCAGCTTCGAGCTATCGGCTTCACAGTTTGAGATTTACCACCTTTCCTCGGCGAGGCAATATTCCTAGTGATGTAGGTTTCTAGCTCTATGAGCATGCATGCGATTTGGATGACGCATCGCTCCATGACCGCCGACCAATCGGTCAAGGATCAGAAGTTGAAACCGGGAACAATAAAGCGAATCGTTGGATTCGCGAAGCCTTATAAGAGCCCGCTAGCTCTCTACCTCGTCACTGTCGTTATCGACGCTCTCTTAGTCGTTGCAACCCCACTTCTTCTCAAGCGACTTATTGATGAAGGAGTTATCCCCGGGAATTCAGGGTTGGTTACTTCACTTGCGATTGCTGTGGCAGTGATCGCCCTCTTCGATGCGCTCTTCAACATGATTGGCCGTTGGTACTCCGCAAAAATTGGTGAAGGATTGATCTTCGACCTTCGTAGCGCTGTCTTTGACCATGTTCAGACGCAATCAATCGCCTTCTTCACCCGCACTCAGACTGGCGCATTGATCTCGCGCATCAATCAGGATGTGAT
Organism: Actinomycetota bacterium; assembly: GCA_016870815.1. Taxonomy (GTDB): domain Bacteria; phylum Actinomycetota; class Actinomycetes; order Nanopelagicales; family Nanopelagicaceae; genus SYAN01. The sequence continues at coordinate 18,241 of VGAI01000004.1, read as the reverse complement.
CGGGGCTCAACAATCCTTCACGGCAACGTTAAGTGGCGTCATCAGTAACGTGCTCTCATTGGTATTGGTCTTGGTGACAATGATGATCCTTTCGTGGCAGATAACTCTTATCTCACTCCTTTTGTTGCCGCTATTTCTTGCACCGACGAAATGGGTTGGTCGGAAGCTTCAATATCTGACCAAGGAATCATTTGATCTCAATGCTGAGATGTCCTCTTTGATGACCGAGAGATTCAATGTCTCAGGCGCACTCTTGGTCAAGCTCTATGGAAGTGAAGCGAGTGAAAGTAGCTCATTTGGGAAACGAGCAAGGAGAGTTGCCAATATCGGGGTTTCGATAGCGTTGCTCAATCGTTCGTTCTTTATTGCGCTCACCTCAGTCGCTGCTGTAGCAACCGCGATTGCCTATGGCGTTGGTGGTCAGCTCACGATAAGCGGTGCAATCTCACTCGGCACCCTCCTCGCGATTACAACGTTACTTGTTCGACTCTATGGCCCGCTCACTGCGCTCTCTAATGTTCGTGTCGATGTGATGACGGCGCTCGTTTCGTTTGAGCGGGTTTTCGAAGTACTTGATCTCAAACCGATGGTCGCCGACCCGACCATTCCAAGAACCTTTCCGACAAGTGCGCTAGGTGTGACCTTCGATCATGTTTCCTTTCGATATCCGAAACCTGAGGAAATTTCACTAGCTTCACTGGAATCTGCCGCAAAACCCGAAGTCATTCAATCGGGAGAGATCCTGACCGATCTCTCGTTCTCGATACCAGCGGGATCATTCGCTGCTCTCGTTGGCCCCTCTGGCGCTGGCAAGACGACAATCTCGTCATTGATCCCAAGGCTCTATGACGTTAGCGATGGAGCGATATGTATCGATGGCGTCGATATCAAAGAATTTCGCCTCAGCGATTTACGTGGCGCGATCGGAACGGTCACACAAGATCCTCATCTCTTCCACGACACCATCGCGGAAAATTTGCGATATGCAAAAGTAGATGCCACGAAGACGGAGATGCGAGAAGCATGCACTTCGGCACAGATCATGGAGTTGATTCAATCGCTACCCAATGGTTTCGAAACGGTAGTAGGTGAGCGAGGCCATCGCCTCTCTGGCGGTGAGAAGCAACGTCTTGCCATAGCGAGGCTTCTCTTGAAAGCGCCACGTATTGTCATCCTTGATGAGGCCACTGCACATTTGGATTCAGAGAACGAGGCTTTAGTTCAAGCAGCACTCACCATTGCGCTTAAGGGAAGGACGAGCATTGTGATCGCACATCGTCTCTCGACTGTCAAAGCAGCCGATCAAATTCTCGTGATCGACGGAGGGCGTCTAGTGGAGCGTGGTAATCACGAGGAACTGCTGGCAAATGGTGGCCTCTACGCAGACCTGGTGGCGAGACAAGCTTTCAACTAGTTACCGAAGCAACCGCTCGCAAATCTTCTCGGGCGATGAGTGCGCGTCCAAAGAGAACTAAGGCACCAAAGAACCACCATTGAATTGCATAGGCGAGATGTGGTCCGTCACTCACCAAGGGAGCGGGGGTCGGAACGAGCGGGTTAAAGTCGCCTCCAGTGAGGTCGAAATAGAAATCCTCACTCGAAGTTCTCTTTTCTTCGTTCCATCGAGCAAGTTGCGATTTTCCTTTTCCAGTTGCGAAGAAGCTGCCTCGAATCTTCGCATCGAGTGCATCGTCTCGATAGCGCACGATCAGAGTGATGTTCTCACTGGGGACTGGTTCTATTTCAGGAACTTCGGTGGCAGAAGCCCCGGCCTTGACCCAGCCGCGATCGATCCAAACCAATCGCCCATCGTCGAGCTGAAAGAGAGTAGTTACCCCGAATCCGTACTGTTCTTGGTAGTAGCGATTGCGCATCAAGATTTCCTGCTCCGGAATGAAGCGTCCGGAAATTCGCATCAAACGTCCTTGGTAGAGCGCCCTCGCGCCGTCGAGTATCTCAGGCAGGTCGACGACTGGTTTCTCAAAGTTCGCTCGAATGATTTGATTCTCCGCTCGACGATCCATACCTCTCTGATATTGCCAGTTGCCGGCGGTGATGCAGAGAATGAGAAATAGAACGGCGAGGAAGGTGAGTCCAAGCGATCGCTTGGAACCAAAGAGGAGAGTACATACGCGATTCATTAACTAACTCGAACTAATCATGGCGCGAGAAGATCACCCTCAGATTAGCCTTCTATCGCTTTGAGATCGCCTGCACTCATCCTTCGGGATCTAATGGTTTCGCGTCCGGCATTGGCAACAACGACAGCGATATAGGGCAGCGTGAGCGCGCCAGCGAGTGCGAACCAACGATAGGGATTAGGCAAGACGACGGTGAGAATGAAGCAGAAGGTACGTATCATCATCGATATGAAATAGCGACGTTGTCGGCCTGACTGATCTTCGGTCAGACCCACCTGGGCATCAGTAATCGAATGGACCAGAACTACCGGTGGCGTTCTTTTGTTCGATGATTGCTCAGGCTCGGATTTCACACTCGAAGCGTAGGGGCATGTGGCAGAACCAGCACTTTAAAGGCGAGAACTGGATGGCTCACTTCTCATGAATTCGAGAAGCCAGCGAGTAAAGTCACAGCCATGAAGCCTGCCGTTCTTGTAGCAGGAGCCAATCGTGGGATTGGCCTCGCTATCGCTGATCGCTTCCATGGGCTTGGCTATGAAGTATTTGCTACTTATCGTAGCGGTCACCCTGATCGCCCGTTTAGATGGTTTGAGCTCGATGTACGGGAGAAGGATGGAATCGATGCACTCTTTAACGAGATCGAGAAGTCAGAAGCAACTTTTGAGGCTCTGATCTGCAATGCAGGGGTCACTAAGGATCAACTGATGCTTCGTATGAGCGAAGAAGATTTCGATCTCGTCCTGGACTCAAATCTCAAGGGGGCCTTCCTCCTTGCCCAACGTGCGAGCAAAACCTTACTGAAGACGCGCAAGGGTTCAATCACCTTCGTTGGGTCTGTCGTCGGGATGAGCGGATCTGCGGGACAAGTGAATTACTCCGCAAGTAAGGCCGGACTAATCGGAATGGCTCGCTCACTCGCGCGAGAACTTGGTAGTCGATCGATTCGAATAAACGTTATTTCACCAGGATTCATCGAAACGGATATGACGGCAGAGTTGAGCGAAGAACGAAAAGAAGAGATATTGAAAAGTATTCCTCTCGCACGTTTCGCCACGGTGGATGAAGTTGCAGACCTTGCCGGCTTCTTGGCATCTGATTCCGCGCGCTACATCACGGGAGCGGTCATACCTATCGATGGCGGACTAGGGATGGGGCATTGATGAAATTTGTGGAAGGGAAACGGATCGTAGTTACTGGTGTCTTGACTGATGCTTCGATCGCTTTCCATGTGGCGAAACTTCTCCAAGAAAACGGCGCCAAGATTGTTCTCACCTCATTCGGTCGAGCAATCTCTTTGACGGAAAGGATCGCAAGGCGCCTGCCTGAGGCGGTTGAGGTTCTCGAACTTGATGTAAGAGATGAAGGGCTTTTGCAGACACTTGCTAAGCGCGTGAGTGCACTCCTGGGAGATCAAATCGATGGTGTGGTTCATTCGATTGGCTTCGCTCCCGAGAGCGCCCTAGGTGGAAACTTTCTCAATACAGGTTGGAGTGATGTCGCAACCGCTCTCGAAACTTCTGCATATTCGCTCAAGTCGCTCACTATGGCACTCGAGCCACTCTTTGATAGCGAGCATGGCGCAAGCGTTGTTGCTCTGGATTTCGACGCATCAGTAGCGTGGCCAAAGTATGACTGGATGGGCGTCGCGAAAGCCGCTCTGGAATCAACTGCGCGTTACCTTGCTAGGGATCTTGGACCTCGCAATGTTCGAGTTAACTTGGTTGCCGCTGGGCCGTTGAAGACAATGGCGGCGAAATCAATTCCTGGTTTCACAGAGTTCGAATCGCTCTGGCAATCTCGGGCGCCACTTGGTTGGGATGTTGCAGATCCGGAGCCTGCGGCCAAAGCCGTTGTTGCACTTCTTTCTGACTGGTTCCCGAAGACCACTGGAGAGATCATCCATGTGGATGGGGGAGTTCACGCCATCGGTGGTTAAGGCTCAGATTTCCATCTTTCTCTCAACTCGGCTAATCTCTGCTCCGTTCGGGGTTTGACCTCGGATCTCAAAGTGAGGCCCGCGCCTCCACCTCATCCGCCTAGGCGGTTTGGTCAAGATTAGTTTCTTGGTTGCGCGTCTTCATTCTGATTTCCATACTCTCTTCGAACACTTTATTCGACACTCACACATATTCGAAAGGAAGCACCTATCACTACTGAACCTCGTATCAACGACCGAATTCGAGTTCCTCAGGTTCGCGTTATCGATGCAGAAGGGCAACAACAAGGCGTTGTCACAATAGATACCGCTTTGGCCATGGCTGAAGAGTCAGGATTGGATTTGGTCGAAATCGCGCCAGAGGCCAATCCACCAGTCTGCAAAGTGATGGATTTCGGAAAGTACAAATACGAGTTAGCTCAGAAGGCGCGAGAAGCCAGAGCTAATCAGACTCATATCGTGGTCAAAGAGATTCGGCTCGGGCTGAAGATCGAGACCCATGATTATGAGACAAAGAAAAATCAGGTGTTGAAGTTCCTTGGTGGTGGCGACAAAGTGAAGGCGACGGTGCAGTTCAAGGGAAGAGAGCAATCTCGTCCAGAGATGGGATTCAAGCTCTTGCAACGGTTGGCGGAAGATGTCGCCGAGGCAGGTTTCGTTGAGTTCGCACCGAAGCGAGAAGGCAGAAGCATGACCATGGTTCTCGCCCCAGTTCGCAAGAGGAGTGAGACGAAGAAGAAGAGCGTTTCGAGTAGTTGAGACGCTGGTGGATTTCGCAAGCAGGGAATATCTGCTGCGGAATCATCCAGAGCAGAGTTGAGCGTGACCAACAAAGGTTGGTCATCGAGATAGAAGGAGGGCAGCGATGCCGAAGATGAAGACCCATAGTGGTGCCAAGAAGACCTTCAAGGTCACCGGCAAGGGCAAGATCAAGCATGAGCGCGCAGGAAAGCGCCACCTCCTTGAAGGAAAGTCATCGCGAAGGACGCGTCGCCTTAGTAATGAGCCAGCTGCAAAAGGTCATGCGACGGGCCAGGCGCAACGTCTGCTTGGACTCAAATAGCCCTTGACCAAGATTTTTCAATACAACTGCCCGATTATTTTTTGAGAATGAGAGAAGAAGGAGAAGATAGAGATGGCAAGAGTTAAGCGCGGAGTACACGCAGCAAAGAAGCGTCGCACTATTTTGGAACGAGCCGCTGGATATCGCGGACAACGTTCTCGCCTTTTCACCAAGGCCAAGGAGCAGGTGACCCACTCGTTGGTCTACGCCTTCAACGACCGCAAAGATAAGAAGGGCGATTTCAGGCAGCTTTGGATCACTCGCATCAATGCGGCGAGCCGTGCGAATGGGATTACCTACAACCGCTTCATCCAAGGATTGAAGGCTGCCGGGATCGAGGTTGATCGTCGCGTTCTTTCTGAACTTGCAACTAACGATGAGAAGGCGTTCGCACAACTCGCAGAGATTGCCAAGCAGAACATCAAGTGATCACGAGTCTTCGCTCTCCCCAAATCGGGCGAGTGAGGGAGTTGCTTGAAACCCACTCACCGAAACGGCGAGAGGAGCTTGGCGAATACATTATCGAAGGTCATCGAGCGGTTGAGACTGCTCTGGCTTCCGGTGAGAACGCGGTTCTAGAAATCTTCACCACTTCGGATCTTAATGAGCGTTACAAGGATCGTGATGCGACCTTGGTAAGCGATGAAGTAATGAAGAAGATGAGTGGGACCGTTTCACCTCAAGGAGTCCTTGCCGTTATGGCGCTGGCGAAGAGAAAGCCCGCTGATTTAAGCGATAAGAAAAGGATCATCTTCCTTAACGCCATCAACGATCCTGGAAATCTCGGTACCATCATTCGAAATGCTCACGCATTCGGTTTTGATGCCGTTGTTCTATCTCAAGGCTCTGTTGATCCATATTCCGGAAAGGTTGCCCGTTCCTCAGTTGGTTCCATCATTGCTCCTGCGATCTTCAATGGCCTCGCCTTCCAGCAAGTTTTCGACCAAGTGCGGGACTCTCATCAGGTCTTTGCCCTTGACATGAGTGGTGAAAAAATGGGTTCCTTTACTCACATCGATAAGGAGCTCTTGATCCTTGGTAGTGAGGCTCACGGATTACCCGAGGAGATCTCTTCGCATCCAGAGGTGAAAAAGATGGCTATTGAAATGCCTGGCGGCGCCGAGAGTCTCAATGTTGCAACTGCTGCGGCAATCGCCATGTATGAAATCTCCCGCTCTTAAGCTAGAAGGAAAGTAGAATCGGGGAGTGTCCGGCAAGAGCGAAGAATCTTTGAGAGCCGAAATTGAGGTCGGCCGCGTAGCTGGAGAGAAGGCACTGGCATCAGCGACGGATCTGGAGACGCTCAAGAGCGCTAAGCAGTCGCATCTGGGCGAGAAATCTGCGATAGCAAAAATGAGTCAATCCCTAGGTTCTCTCGATGCCTCTTTGAAAGCGCCGATAGGAAAAGTCTTGGGTGAGGCAAGAAATCACCTCAATGAGCTCTTTGATCGCAGGCTCGCCGAACTGACTCTTCAGAGAGACAGAGAAGTTATCGAAAGCGAGCGAGTGGATGTCACTCTGCCGTTACGGAGAAACCCACAAGGTGGAATCCATCCCTTGACATTGATTGATCAAGAGATCGCTGACATCTTCATTGGGCTTGGTTATCGTGTGATGGAAGGGCCAGAACTTGAATCGGCTTGGCTCAATTTTGACGCACTCAATATTCCTGCAGATCATCCCGCACGCACCATGCAGGATACTTTTTTCATTGAACCCATTGAATCGAACTTGGTCCTTCGAACCCATACCTCTCCAACTCAAATTCGAACGATGCTGACACAGGATCCTCCGATCTATGTGATCTGCCCCGGCCGTACCTTTCGATCGGATGAACTCGACGCCACGCATACGCCTGTTTTCAGCCAGGTTGAAGGGCTCGTTGTTGACGAGGGAATTTCGATGGCTGATCTCAAGGGAACGCTCGACTACTTTGCAAAGCAGATTTTTGGAGAAGATGTTGTTGCACGCCTGCGTCCCTCATATTTCCCGTTTACTGAACCATCTGCCGAGGTCGACATCTTCTTCAATGGTCGATGGATCGAGTGGGGCGGTTGTGGCATGGTCAATCCGCGAGTCCTTGAAACATGTGGAATAGATACCGCAAAATACTCGGGCTTTGCTTTTGGTATGGGGCTAGAGCGAACACTGATGGTCCGTCACCAAGTCACCGATATCCGCGCAATTGTCGAAGGCGACCTTCGCTTTACTCGGAGATTTGGAATGGGTGGTCGCTGATGTTGGTGCCACTTTCTTGGCTTGCGGAGTTTGTCGAGATTCCTTCAAACGCTACGCCAGAATCTATCGCTGAAGCATTTGTTCAAGTTGGCTTCGAAATTGAATCCATCCGACGCACAGGTGCGAATATCGAGGGCCCCGTAGTGGTCGGTCGGGTACTCGCAGTAGAAGAGCTTCTTGGCCACAAGAAACCGATTCGATTCGTCACCCTTGACTGTGGTGAAGGAAGTGAACGCGGAGTCATCTGCGGCGCGAGGAATTTCAACCAGGGAGATCTCGTAATCGTCGCTAAACCGGGCTCAGTACTTCCTGGCGATTTTAAGATAGCTAGTCGAATGACCTATGAGCGTCTCTCTGACGGGATGATCTGTTCGACGCGCGAGCTAGGGCTCGGCGACGATCACTCAGGAATCATCGTTTTGCCCGATGGTTCGGCTTTGGTAGGTGAGGATGCACGAGAGGTTCTGCAAGCAAACGATGTTATCTTCGATATCTCAATCAATCCTGATCGTGGCTATGCCCTTTCAATCAGAGGCCTTGCTCGGGAATTAGCTGGTTCTCTTCGAACATCATTTCTCGACCCGGTAGAACGTCTTCGCGCATTAAAGCTTGAACCAACTGCCCCTGAAAAAGCAACTCAAGTGAAGATCGTTTCAGGCGCTCAACTAATCTATCTGCAAAGTCTTGTCAATGTCACTTCTACTGCGCCAACACCACTTGGTATGCGCCTTCGGTTAGAGAAGTCAGGAATGCGCTCGATTTCCTCAGCAGTCGATATCACGAATTACGTGATGCTAGAGCTTGGTCAACCACTTCATGCTTTTGATCGGTCGAAGATTGCTGGAACTTTAAGAGTTCGAAATTCTCAACCCAAAGAGCAAGTAAAGACTCTCGATGGAATCGAACGCTCTCTCTCGAAAGAGAATCTAGTAATAGCTGATGATGAAAAGGTCCTTGCAATAGCAGGGACAATGGGTGGAGAGAGCTCAGAGGTAGGAGTGGGAACCAGTGAAGTTGCTGTTGAAGCAGCTCATTTCGATTCCCTTGCGGTAGCAAAGAACGCGAGATTTCAGAGACTCTCGACGGAGGCGTCTAGGCGCTTTGAGAGATTTGTTGACCCAGATCTAGTCGAGCTTGCTTCTAAGCGAGCGGTTGAGCTTTTGGTTGAGATTACCGGCGCGACTTATATCGGATGCGTTACCGCTGGAGATCAGGTCAAGAGGCGGAAAGTTGACGTGCGTCTTTCTGACATCAATGCCTTGATTGGCTACCAGTACAGCGCGAAGGAAGTTGAGGAAGCTCTAACTCTTATTGGCTGTGAGTCCAAGGTAGAGGGCGATCTTTTTGTTGTAACTCCGCCGACGTGGCGCCAAGATCTACATCGCACTGCAGACTTTGCTGAGGAAGTTGCAAGAATTCACTCGTACGACCGTATTCCACTCTCGCTTCCTTTCGCACGCTCTTCCGCAAAACCAATTGGTGTGCTGACCCTTCGCCAGCGAAGGAGACGATCGGTAACTGCTTTTCTCGCCTCGAAGGGATTGTCGGAGACCCAGAACTATCCGTTCTCCAATGACACCTTCATCAAAGAGCTAGGTTTCACTGGGGATAGAGCCAAGACATTTCGCTTAGCGAATCCGTTGAGCGATGAATTCCCTGTGCTTCGCACCCATATTTTGCAAAGTCTCTTGCCCACCGCAGTGCGAAACATCAATCGTGGCAATCAAGGTGTCGCGATTTTCGAAATCGGTAGCGTTTTTCGTGCGATAGATGGTGTGCCAAGTACCAAGATCCTTTCAACGGGTTCGAAACCAGATCCCCAGGCCATCGCAGATTTGTTTGCATCCGTCCCCTCGCAACCACTGATGGTGGCAGGGGTTATTGCAGGAAACATGGAACTAAATGGATGGTGGGGCAAAGGAAGGCGGGCCGATTGGAGTGATGCTCTTTCGTTCGCGATGGAGATTGTTGAACTCTGTGGCAGTAAGGGTGAGGTAGGTAGGTCAGATTTCGCACCTTGGCATCCGGGGCGGTGTGCTGAGATCCGTGTCGGCGAGAAAGCGGTGGCTCACGCCGGCGAGCTTCATCCGAGAGTTATTGAGCTGCTAGCTTTACCCGAGCGAAGCGTTGCCTTTGCCGTTCTTATTGATGCAATCCCCGAAGCGCCCATCATTCATCCAGGCGCACTATCGACCATGCCTCCTGCGATTCAGGATGTCGCACTTCTCGTGGATGAAAACGTACCTTCAGAATCTGTTCGGTTGGCTCTTCAAGAGGGTGCAGGAGAGTTGCTCGAAAGCATTGTGCTCTTCGATCGTTACGAAAAAATTGGTGGGGGCAAAGTTTCACTTGCCTTCACGATGACCTTCCGTGCGCCAGAGAGAACCCTGACGGCTGAAGAGGTGAACGCCCTTCGAAAGAAGGCAACTGATCTCGCCGCGGAGCGAACTGGAGCGGAACTGCGCGGATAGCAACACTCACAACCGAATGCATAAATATGCAGAAAGTTGCATATTTATGCAAGACCGGATAACCTCGCCGGATGAAGTGTGCAGTTATCGGAGCAAGTGGCTATGCCGGTGGCGAACTACTTCGACTCTTGCTTGGTCACCCGAAGTTTGAGATCGAGTACTTAGCCGCTGGGAGTAGCGCCGGAGAACTCGTAGGGGAGATACATCCACATCTATCGCCGATTGCTTCGAAGGCATTTGAAGCAATCGAAGAGGAGCGCATCAATCAATGCGACCTTCTTTTCTTTGCTTTGCCTCATGGTCAATCAGCGAATTGGATTCCTAAGGTCAAGAGGGATTCATTGATTGTTGATCTTGGAGCGGATTATCGACTTCGAAGTAGCGATTCTTGGAAGAGGTATTACGGAGGAGTCCATGCAGGAAGTTGGGTATATGGATTGCCAGAGATATCTCGAGCGCGAACAAAGATCCAATCTTCAACGAAAGTGGCGAATCCTGGTTGTTATGCGACGGCAATTTCCCTCGGCGCTGCGCCGCTCCTCGCTAACGGCTTGATCGATGGATCGGATATAACGATCGTCGCAGCAAGTGGAACGACCGGAGCTGGCAGGAGTGCAAAAGTGAATCTTCTGGCCAGTGAGGTGATCGGGAATTTGACCTCGTATAAGTTTGGCGGAGTCCATCAACACACTCCAGAAATCGAAGAGACACTCTCTGAGGTCTCATTGAGTGAAGTTAAATGTTCCTTCACACCGATCCTTGCCCCAATGCCTCGTGGAATATTGGCAACGATTTCTGCCAAGAGCTTCACCCGTAACGAAGAGGATCTTGTCACTGCCACGAAAAATTATTTTGATGACGCAGAGTTCGTTGAAGTCTTAGAGAGGTCCATGCCTTCCACCTCAGCTGTTCTAGGAAGTAATCGAGCCCAGATAAGAGTGGCGCTCGATGATCACACTTCCCGCGCAGTTGTCTCTGTTGCGATAGACAATTTAGGCAAGGGTGCAGCGGGACAGGCAGTCCAGAACGCGAACTTGATGACGGGGATTGCCGAGAACAGCGGTCTCCTGGGGCTAGGTGTGCGATGACCGTTTTGCCTCAAGGTTTTCGAGCAAGTGCCGTTGTAGCTGGACTCAAATCAAGTGGCGCGCTCGACATGGCGTTGATAGTTAATACTGGCCCTATCCGATATGCCTCAGCTGTATTTACTAAAAATCGTATCGAAGCAGCTCCCGTCACCTGGTCAAGAGGCGCAGTCTCCGATCATCGACTCGATGCAGTACTGCTCAATAGCGGGGGTGCGAATGCTTGTACCGGTCCCGAGGGTTTTGCAATAACGCATCGGAGCGCTGAACGCGTGGCTGCGGCACTCGAAATCTCTGCCTCTGATGTAATGATCTGCTCTACGGGGATGATCGGTGCTCTTCTCCCTGAAACGAAAGTCTCAGCGGGAATTGATCAGGCAGTCGAAAAACTGAATGACGGTGATGTTGACCAAGTAGCCCGCGCGATTATGACTACAGATAGCGTTCCCAAGATTGCGGAGCGAAGTGAAGATGGTTGGCGGATTGTCGGAGTTGCCAAAGGTGCAGGAATGCTTGCTCCCTCGTTGGCGACGATGTTGGTCGTGATAATGACCGATGCCATCATCGATAGCGATAACTTAAGTGAAGCCTCTTCACGGACTTTCGATCGTATCGATTCAGATGGGTGTACATCCACCAATGACACAGTTGCGCTTCTTGCATCAGGCTCTTCTGGTATCAGAGCAAATCAAGAGCGCTTTGATCAGTTGCTAGAAGAGCTTTGTTCAGAGTTAAGTTTGAAATTGATTGAAGATGCCGAGGGGCATACCAAGGTCGTGTCGATTACAACTTTAGGAGCAGCCAGTGAAGCAGATGCAGTTGCAATAGGGCGATCTGTGGCGAGGAACAATCTTCTCAAATGCGCAATCACAGGAGAAGACCCTAATTGGGGCCGAATCCTGGCTGCGATAGGCACCACACACGCGGTCTTCGATCCCGAACGCATCAGTGTTTCAATTAATGGAATCGAGGTATGCCGAGACAGCGCCCCATTCCTGCCGCGCGAGAGTGTGGATATGTCTGGAAGATATGTTGAGATCGAAATCAATCTTGGAATCGGTGGAAAAGCCGCTACCGTCCACACCAACGATCTTTCGGCCCAGTACGTCCACGAGAACTCGGCTTATTCGACATGATTGTTATCAAGTTTGGTGGTAACGCCCTTTTGCAGTCGTCTGGGAATCTTTGGTTGGACTGTGTCGCAGAATGGCAGAGGCGTGGTATGAAATTGATTCTCACTCATGGCGGTGGACCACAGATTGATGCTGAGCTCTCTCTTCATGGCGTGGCAAGGAACTTCATTGAAGGCTATCGATTTACCGATGCCAAGACTATGCAGATTGTCGAGATGGTCCTCTCGGGGATGGCTCAAAATCTCGTTCGAGAGTTACGTGCCCGCAATGTGAGTGCTGTATCACTCAGTGGAAATGACGGAGGACTTTTTGAAGTTAGCATCAAACGATCTCCGTCTGGTCGCGATCTAGGTCAAGTCGGAGAGGTTAAATCAGTAAGTGTGGGAATCATCAAGACTTTGATCAATGGAGGTGTCTTGCCGGTCATCACTTCCATTAGTTCCACTTCAGAAGGCGTTGGTGTCAACGTCAACGCAGATCTTGCGGCAGGGGCTCTTGCAGGTGCCATTTCGGCAGAGAAGGTGATTTTCATGACCGATGTAAAAGGGATCTATAGGCGCTATCCCGATGAAGGATCTCTGATCCAGTCGTGTTCAAAGAGTGAACTGGAAGAGCTTTTGCCTGAGATGAGCGAAGGGATGATTCCTAAAGTTGAGGCTGTAATCCAGGCAATTGACCGAGGAGCGAAATCCGCGCAGATTATTGATGGAAGATCAGCAGATGCGCTCACTTTGGCGCTACAAGGTGATGCTGTTGGAACACTGGTGCACCATGGCTAAGACCAGGAAGGGAAAGAAAGAGGCATCAAGCTGGAGCAAAGAACATAGCCTTGTCATGGAGAGTAGCTATGCCACTCCCGCAATAACCATCATTCGCGGAAGTGGGTGCTATCTGGTTGATGTGGATGGCAAACGTTACCTAGATTTTTTAAGCGGGATAGCAACAAATGCCTTAGGGGCAGCTCACCCTGATTTGATTGGCGCAGTGACAAGACAGATGAAGAGGGTCAGTCATCTCTCGAATTTTTACGGTAATCCAGAGTCGCTCAAACTGGCCCGTGAACTCCAACTAATGATCGGTGATGACCAGGCACGGATCTTCTTTAGCAATTCCGGAGCTGAAGCAAACGAGGCAGCAATCAAGATTTCACGCCTTACTGGGCGTACTCGCTTGGTGGCAACTACTGGCTCTTTTCATGGCAGAACAATGGGCGCGCTCTCTTTGACCGGCCAAGATAAGAAGCAGCGACCATTTCGACCATTGCTTAAGGATGTGAAGTTCGTTCCTTACGGAGATCTCAAGGCGATGAAGCGTGCTATTACAAAACGGACAGCAATGGTCATCGTCGAGCCAATCCAAGGTGAGAATGGGGTCATTGTTGCGCCCGTGGGTTACCTCAAGGGAATTCAAGAAAGGTGCGCAGAGACGGGCACGCTCTTTGCGGTGGATGCAATACAGACGGGAGTGGGTCGCTGTGGCTCCTGGTTTGGTTGGGATGAGGAGATCGCACCGGATTTGATCACGGTAGCGAAAGGGATTGGCGGGGGTCTTCCGTTAGCTGCGACGATCATTCGTGGCCGGTCACCGCACTTCTCGCCGGGCGAACATGGAAGCACCTTCGGAGGAAACCCCGTTGCGGCAGCCGCCGCAAATCAAGTACTTGCAACTATAAAGAAAAAGAATCTCATGCAGCATGCCCTTGAGATGGGATCGATCGTCAAGGCAGAGGCGGCGAAAGTCGAAGGCGTGCTCGATGTGAGGGGCCGAGGACTACTGCTTGGGATCGTTCTTGAGAGACCCGTTGCCAAAGAGATCGTTCTTGATCTGGCGCATCGAGGAGTCTTGGCAAATGCCACTTCAGAAAATGTCATTCGGATAGCCCCACCGCTCATCATCGGAAAAAGGGAAGTATCGACCTTTACCAAGGCTCTCGCTGAATCGTTAAACATGCGGATGAGGGCATCATGACAAGAGAGCGAGTACATCGACAGCGAGTGATAATGAGTGCTATCGCAGATTCCACAATTCATTCGCAGGCTGATGTTGTGAAGGTTTTGAAGAGTCATGGCATTCGTGTTACTCAAGCGACTGCTAGCCGAGATCTTGAAGAGCTCGGGGCTGTTCGAGGAAAAGATTTGGATGGAAGGATGGTCTATCAACTTCCAAAGACTCCACCAGTACTACTCGGAGAGAGAACGCTGGAGATCAAGTCGAATGGTCAAATGCTGGTTGTTAAGACTGCTCCTGGTGCAGCTCAGCTTGTCGCCTCAAGGATTGACTCGGCAATAATCCAGGGTGTTATGGGAACGATTGCTGGAGACGACACCATTTTCGTCGCTCTAGAGAAGGCATCCATCTCCGGACGCGTGTCAGAGTCCATCATCGAGTTGGTGGATGGAAGCATTAGTCGCGGAAAGAGAAGAGCATCTAAGCGAAGGGTTAAGAGATGAACCTCTGGGGTGGCAGGTTCGATTCGCTTCCTTCTGATTCGCTCTTCGCACTCTCGAGAAGCATTCATTTCGATTGGCGTCTTGCTCGATACGACATTGCATCCTCGCTCGCTCATCTAGCTTCCCTTGTGGCTGGCAAAGTTGTACTTGAAGAAGATGCAAAAATCATCTCTCAGGCATTAAGAGAGATTTCTCAGGGTATTGCGTCGGGGGAGATTCACCCTGGACCTGACGATGAGGATGTACATAGCGCTCTTGAGCGACTGTTGAAGGAGCGGGTAGGCCAGGTGGGTGGCTCATTGCGAGCCGGCAGAAGTCGCAATGATCAAATAGTTACCGATCTCAAACTATTCCTGCTTGTAGAGATGCGAGAGATCGCGCTGAAAGTCGGTTCGCTTGCTAGAACAATTCTCGATCGTGCCGATCAATGCGTCGATCTGATTGCACCGGGTTTCACTCATATGCAACACGCACAGCCAGTCTCCTTTGGGCAAGAGCTGGCGAAACACGCTTTCGCGCTTGAACGAGACCTAAGCAGGATCTCGAGTTGGGCGGCTAGGACGGATCTCTCACCACTTGGATCAGGCGCGCTTGCTGGTTCTTCACTTGTACCAAACCCCAAGAAGGCGGCAGCAATGCTCGGATTCTCTGGAGTTGTGGGCAACTCCATTGACGCGGTGAGTGAGCGTGACTTTGTGGCCGAGGCGCTCTTCATCCTCTCGATGATCTCTATACATCTCTCTCGCATCGGAGAGGAGTTCACGCTTTACACCAGTCAGGAATTCGGCTGGGTTCTACTGGCCGATGAATACTCAACTGGTTCATCGATTATGCCTCAGAAAAAGAATCCGGATGTTGCAGAGTTGGCTCGAGGAAAGGCAGGACGAGCTATTGGAAACCTCACTGCGCTTCTAACCGTGCTTAAAGGTCTGCCATTCTCGTATAACAGAGACCTGCAGGAAGATAAAGAACCAATCTTCGATTCGCTGGAGACACTGAATCTTCTTCTACCCGCCATCGATGGAATGATAGGTACTGCAACTTTCGTGAAAGAGAAGATCGAGATGGCCTCAAGCCAGGGTTTTCTTCTCGCTACAGAAATCGCTGATTTCCTCGCAATAAGAGGGGTTCCTTTCTCCGAAGGTCATGAAATCGCGGGTAAAGTTGTTAAGCACTGCGAGACGAATGCTCTGGAGCTATCGTCATTGAGCAAGACCGATTTGGCAGCGATTGACCCGCGATTGACTGAAGAGTTGATGCCTCTCCTTAATGTCCGCGGTGCGGTTGAGTCTCGCCGCTCTTCGCTAGGTACATCCCCAGCAAGTGTCGAAAAAGCGAACAGAATGCTTTTCGCTCAGATAGAAGAATTTGAAGCAAATGCGCGCCATGAGCTCGAGCGCCTTAGTAAGGTTCTCGACTTATGAAACTCTGGGATGAATTGGTCTGGCGTGGATCAATAGCTCAATCAACTGACGAGGCGGCACTCAAAGCTGAGCTGGATAAAGGGGGCCTCTCGTTTTATGTTGGATTTGATCCAACAGCGCCAAGCCTTCATATAGGAAACCTCGCCATCTTGGTTGTGATGAAAAGGTTGCAACTAGCAGGACACAGGCCCATCCCATTGGTTGGCGGCGCTACGGGATTGGTGGGTGATCCTTCAGGTCGAAATCAAGAGCGAACACTCAATGAAGAATCGGTGGTTGCAGGTTGGGTAGAGCGGATCCGAAACCAACTCGCAGGTTTTCTCGATTTTGAAACCGGTCGCAATAGGGCAGTCTTGGCGAATAATCTTGATTGGACTGCACCCCTCTCAGCTCTAGATTTCCTTCGAGATATTGGCAAGCACTTCAGCGTCAATCAGATGTTGGCTAAAGATTCGGTTTCTGCGAGGCTCGAATCTGGCGGTATTTCCTACACAGAGTTCTCTTATCAAGTTCTGCAAGCCTTCGATTACCTTGAACTTTTTCGCAGAGAAGGTTGCCTCTTGCAAATGGGTGGAAGCGACCAATGGGGAAATATCGTTGCGGGTGTCGATCTGATCAGGCGCGTGGAAGGAAAAAGTGCGCACGCACTCACCATTCCACTTATCGTGAAATCTGATGGAAACAAATTTGGCAAGACAGCATCGGGGTCGGTCTGGTTGGACCCAACGATGACTTCTTCATATGCGTTTTTCCAGTTCTTTCTCAATACCGATGATCGAGATATCGTTCAACTCTTGAAGTCTTACTCTTTCAAATCACGAGAGGAGCTTGAAGCGCTCTTTCTGGAACATGAAAGCAACCCCGGGGCGAGGAAAGCACATCGTTCGCTTGCGCTCGAAGTAACTAGCTACATACATGGTGAGGAGACAGCACTTCGGGTTGAGAAAGCTTCGAAGGCCCTCTTTGGTCAGGCGGATCTCCATGAACTTGATGAGAAAACTTTAGAGAGCGCGATTTCCGAGCTGCCACGAGTTGAAATTTCTCGATCGGAATCACTTATCTGGGTGGATTTGATGGCCAGGTCAGGGGTTGTCGATTCAAAATCTGCCGCGCGTAGAGTTGTTAAAGAAGGCGGCGCCTATCTCAACAACGCCAAAATAGGCGATGAGAGCGCTGAACTAACTGACGCAGATTTCCTCTATGGTCGAATAGCCGTGATGCGTAAAGGAAAGCGCGACCTCGTGGCTGTGATTCGCAGTACTGATTAGTCGGCTTAAGCGGGAAGCCGCCCGGCTATCTCTGATGAGAAACAAGTTCAAAAAGGCCCCGAAATTGAGCGTTTTTGGTGGCCGGCAGTCCGATTTGACCCTTTTCCCTCCCAGGGCCTATCCTTCGGGCTCTTCGTTGTGTAACGGACAAATGCGGTTTTTCCGCAAGGCCGGACAGCGAAGCTTCCTCTAGACCTCCAAGTCATTCGTTACCGGGGAAAACTGCGCTCTGCGTAGTTTGCTTCGGTGATGCGCGATGGAATAGGTTTGGCAGTCGCCCTACAGAGAGACGAAAGTCTTGATGAAGTGTGCAACCGTAACTTGAGAACTCAACAGCGTGCCATAAAGTCAATGCCAATTACCTCAATGAGGTATGACAGCAATGTCGTACCCGTTGATCCTTTGTAAGAAATCTATTGGTCAAAGACAAATAAACGACAGTTGTTTATGTCTTTCGCCGGAGTCAACATTTCGTTGAATCAAAATTCAATGGAGAGTTTGATCCTGGCTCAGGACGAACGCTGGCGGCGTGCTTAACACATGCAAGTCGAACGATGAAGTTCCTTCGGGAATGGATTAGTGGCGAACGGGTGAGGAACACGTGAGAAACCTGCCCATCATTTTGGGATAACACCGGGAAACCGGTGCTAATACCGAATACTCCATCGCAACGGCATCGTTGCGCTGGGAAAGAATTTCGATGATGGATGGTCTCGCGGCCTATCAGCTTGTTGGTGAGGTAACGGCTCACCAAGGCGACGACGGGTAGCCGGCCTGAGAGGGCGACCGGCCACACTGGGACTGAGACACGGCCCAGACTCCTACGGGAGGCAGCAGTGGGGAATATTGGGCAATGGACGCAAGTCTGACCCAGCGACGCCGCGTGAGGGATGAAGGCCTTCGGGTTGTAAACCTCTTTCAGTAGGGAAGAAGCGAAAGTGACGGTACCTAAAGAAGAAGCACCGGCTAACTATGTGCCAGCAGCCGCGGTAATACATAGGGTGCAAGCGTTGTCCGGAATTATTGGGCGTA
>VGAI01000003.1 GCA_016870815.1 Actinomycetota bacterium | reverse complement strand
TAAGTGCTGCTGGCAAAACCCTTGATGAATTCGCAATCTCATATGTAGTCAAGGTTTTATCCGCTCATCGAATGCCAGATGAAATGGCCGAGTTTGCCAAAACTGCGGATGCTCAAGGCCTTCAAGTAATCATCACAGCAGCAGGTGGCGCCGCTCATCTTCCAGGCATGGTCGCATCCCATACCCAGCTACCGGTTATCGGTGTGCCAATAGCGCTGAAAGAATTAAAAGGTTTAGATTCCTTGCTTTCTATCGCTCAGATGCCAGCTGGAGTACCAGTGGCGACGGTGGGTATCGATAATGCAAAGAATGCGGCTCTATTAGCGGCTCGTATTCTTGCACTCTCTGATAGCAAGTTAAGTGCTAAGTTGAAGGCCTATAAAATAAAGATTAGAAAAGATGCTATTCGTAAAGGTAAAGGGATTAAATAAGTTTAAGGGATGGCTGAAGGAGCTATAACTTCTTTATTTCTCTAGCCCAAAGCCAAAGCCTCGACCCGGTGATTAGCAATCACCGAGGTATTTCCTCGGATGGTTGGTGTTTCAGAACAAATCCACGTTCAAAGTGGGTTGTGAGGGATTCGAACCCCCGACCCGGTGATTAAGAGTCACCTGCTCTACCAACTGAGCTAACAACCCGGTCTTCGCTTCGCGTCAGCGGGGAATCTAGCGCGAAGACGGACTATATCGGCTGGCGAGCGCTTACCAAATTCGACACCATGACGCTATGAAATCGGTCTTTCTGCGACCTTCTCTGGTTTCGACATTTCTCGTATTGGCTTTATTAGCTCCACTTTCGCAAGGTCAATTGGTCAACGCTTCAGAGAAAAAGGCCATCGAAGCCCTCAGTCAACTTGACGTGAAGGGGCGCGCACCAAAGACGGGGTATGAGCGCGCTGCATTTGGTTCGCCATGGTCGGATGTCGATCGAAATGGTTGTGACACCCGCAACGACATTTTGTTACGGGATCTGATTTCGGTCACTTTTGAGAACCAACGTGATCAATGTGTGATCATCAGCGGAATTCTTCAAGACTTCTATTCTGGGGAGACCATCAACTTCATTCGAGGTCGAAGCTCAAGCCTTGCCGTGCAGATTGATCATGTGGTTTCACTATCAAACGCGTGGCAGACCGGCGCCTTTGGTTGGGGGAACGTGAAGCGGAAAGAATTCGCAAACAATCCGCTCAATCTTCAAGCTGTTAAAGGATCGCTTAATTCTCAAAAAGGTGATGGTGATGCTGCGACCTGGTTGCCACCGAATAAGTCATATCGTTGTGCCTACGTTGCCCGGCAGATCGCCGTGAAAAGTCAGTACGGTCTATGGGTCACGCCGCCTGAAAAAAGAGCAATGCTTCGAATTCTTTCGGGTTGTCCGAATCAAGAGTTACCGGCACGCCAATAAAAAACTATTTGAGATTATCGAGACTGGATTTGGGGTGAGCGACGGGGGTCGAACCCGCGACAACCCGGACCACAACCGGGTGCTCTACCAGCTGAGCTACGCCCACCATTGGAGTTTTGTCCCTCTTCCGTGTCACCGAGATTATCTTCACTGACGCAGGTTGAAGAACTGGCAAATCATACCGCCCGAAAAATTCTTGCTTTTATCGGCCGATTTCTTGAAAGATCGTCGCTCGATAATGTGCCAATTCCGCTATCGAGTCTCGAATATCCGCAAGGGCTCGATGGTTTCCCGTCTTCGCAGGAGCGCTCTCGTATGCCTTCGGGTACCAGCGCTTAGCGAGCTCCTTGATGGATGAGACATCAATGGTGCGGTAATGAACGAAGGAATTGAGGCGTGGCATATCCCGCGCGATGAAGGTTCGATCCATGCCGATGGTGTTGCCGGCGAGGGGCGACTGGGCGTTTTGGCAATGTGCAGATAAATAGGTGAGGACTTCCTCCTCTGCCTCAGAAAGGGATTTTCCGTGAGGAATCTCTGCGAGAAGCCCTGACTCCTTGTGCATGGTTCGAACAAAGTCACTCATCTGGGCAAGGTGAGCATCGCTCGCCTTTATCACTACATCAACGCCATCTCCGAGGAGATTGAGTTCGCCATCGGTCACCAATACACCTATCTCGACCAAGGCATCGTTCTCGACCGAGAGACCGGTCATCTCGCAATCGATCCAGATGATGGGGGCGTCCACGTGGTCACCTTAAATGCTAGAGAGGTCAGGAGAGACGCCCGACTTCATGATTTGTTCATCTTCCGTTCACCCTTTTGCTACGCCCGATTGTGACTCCTGCCCAAAGATGCGCCTCATGCCCGCCCCTCAAGCGCTAGCAGATGCACCGAATCTGCCGAAGCCTCGAGTAATCACGACAGAACCACGACTCTCGGACAAAGTCTTTCGAGCGGTAGTCACGGCAGGTGGGCTCTCCTCACTCGTAATTCTTGGATTGATCGCTGTTTTTCTTGCCTATCAAGGTTTTGAAATCCTTGTTACTGAAGGACTCGATTTCTTCACTTCGTCAAAGTGGGAAGTTATCACTGACGAATATGGAGATGTCGTAAGTTACGAATTCGGCTTGGCAGCGATGTTAGTGGGCACGATGCTCTGTGCTCTTGTTGCGGTCTTTGTCGCGATTCCAGTATCTGTTGCCTCTGCTCTCTTCCTCTCGTTCTATGTGCGTGGAAAACTGAAGGCGATTCTTATTGGTTCGGTTGACTTGATGGCCGCGTTCCCATCAATTCTCTTCGGATTCTGGGGCTTCTTTGTTCTGATGCCACGTGCTGAATACTGGGCGATGTTGATTAATAAGTATCTGGGTTGGATACCGCTCTTTGCGGTAGATGAGCGCGTTTTCACTCGATCACCATTTCTCGCAGGCTTAGTTCTCGCAGTCATGATCATCCCCATCACGACTTCGGTAGCAAGGGAGGTCTTTGATCAAACTCCGTTGGACCGAGTACAAGCCGCCTACGCACTTGGTGCCACTAAGTGGGCGATGATTAAGGCCGTAGCTTTACCGTATGGTCGCGGGGGCGTTGTTGGCGGCGCGATGCTTGGCCTCGGTCGAGCAATGGGTGAAACGGTTGCGGTTTATACCGTGCTGAACATTGTCTACGACATCAACTGGCAGATTCTCTTCGGCGCTGGTGGAAATATCGCCTCTCTCATCTTGTTGAAGTTTGGGGAAGCAAGACCCCTTGAAGTACAAGCCCTGATGGCGGCCGGTCTCGCGCTCTTCTTGCTCACACTTCTCGTGAATTTCATTGCGGACTTCATCGTCAAGAAGTCAGGAAAGAAGGGCCGATGAGCATAGAAACTGACAATCCTTTGCCTTCGAAAGAAAAGAAGATCACTCCTCAACCCCAGACTCCTTGGAAGACTTCGGGAACAGAGCGCGCTAGTTCTCTCATTTTTATTCTTGCAGCGGCGGCAGCTAGCTACATGACTGTTGCTCTGACACCCATGAAGGGGATATTGCCTCTCACGCTACTCTTCTTTATTTTTGCGGCGCTCTTCTCTTTCATTCGGGGCAATCGATCTCGTGGCATAGTTGCTGGACAAGATAGCGCTGCTGGAGTGGTGATGGCGATAGGAATGTTTGTCGCCCTGCTTCCAATCGCATCAATTCTCTACACAACGGTTTCGAAAGGACTACCGGGTCTTCATCGAGGGCTCCTCTTCAATGACATGTCCGCAGCCACGCCAACCGATCCCATCACCGAGGGTGGGCTTTCACATGCGATCGTCGGCACTTTTGTCATGGTGATGATTTCGCTGGCAATCGCGCTTCCACTTGGTCTACTTACAGCGATCTATATAACGGAAATCCGTGGAAGATTTACGCGACCGATTCGCTTCTTGGTTCAAGCAATGAGTGGCGTTCCATCGATTGTCGCCGGCCTCTTCATTCTCTCTGCTTTCGTCTATCCCATCACCAAGACTTTCTCTGGCCTTATGGGATCACTTGCTCTTTCGATTCTTATGATTCCGACCATTGCACGTACTGCCGAAGAAGTCTTGCGACTGATCCCCGAGGACCTTCGTGAAGCAGGTCTAGCGCTCGGTGGCACGCAATGGCGCACTGTTGCCATGGTGGTCGTCCCCGCCGCTCGCAGTGGGCTTGTGACTGCGGTGATCCTTGGAATTGCTCGAGTTGCCGGTGAGACAGCCCCAATCCTGCTACTCACCGGTGGTGGTGACCAGATAAACATCAATCCGGTAGAGGGCGCAATGGGTTCCCTCCCCTTCTACATCTGGAAGTCATTCTTCTTCGGAAGTGAAGAGGCGGTAGCTCGAGGCTGGGCTGGACTCTTGGTCCTGTTGACCCTGGTCTTGATTCTCTTTGCAACCGCAAGATTTTTCAGCACGAGAAAGGTTCGATGACGATGTCGACCACCCCAGAAAGCCTTAGCGCAAAGCAAAAGGAATTGGAGAAGAAAATGACGGAAGAGCGTTCTCAATCGCATACGGCCCCGGCGTCGCTCGCGTCAGTGGCGCAGACAAAGGTAAGTCGCCCCGCTGGCGCGAAGCGACTAGGCACAGGCCTTGAAGCTCGTGGTGTTCATGCGTGGTTTGGTAAGAATCATGTCCTCTCTGACATTTCCGTTGACTTTGCTTCCGGAACGGTAACTGCATTGATTGGACCTTCGGGTTGCGGAAAATCCACCTTCATTCGAACCCTTAACCGAATGCACGAATTCATTCCAACCGCCGCGATGGCGGGTGAGGTTCTCTTGGATGGGAAAGATATCTACGCCCCAGGGACTGATGTCACAAAGATTCGTCTCAAGGTAGGCATGGTCTTTCAAAAGCCGAATCCATTCCCATCTATGACGATTGGTGAGAATGTTCTTGCTGGACTTCGCCTTGCTCAACTTAAATCCACTAACAAGGACGATTTAGTCGAAGAGTGTTTGATTCGTGCGGGCCTATGGAATGAAGTAAAGGACCGCCTAGATGAGCACGGTGGTGCACTCTCCGGTGGTCAGCAACAGCGACTCTGCATCGCAAGATCGCTGGCGGTAAGCCCCCATGTCTTGTTGATGGATGAGCCCTGTTCTGCCCTCGATCCAGGTTCAACGCTTCGAATCGAAGAGACGATCTCTGAGTTAGCTGAGAGCATGACCATCATTATCGTCACTCACAATATGCAACAGGCGGCTCGAGTCTCTGACTACACCGCATTCTTCTTATCTGATGGTGGCCCAGGTGAGATGGTCGAGTATGGCAAGACCAGTGAGATCTTCTCCAACCCCAAGGATAAGCGAACCGAGAACTACGTAACAGGAAGATTCGGTTAAGAAGAAGTTCATCTTCTTGTTAGTTGTTCGTCACCAATAAATCTCTCTGAGTTTACTGTTCTGCGTAGCATCGCCTTACCTCGTTCTATTTATTGAAAGGAATTTGGATGAAGTTCTCTCGTAGTCGACTACTGGTGGTGCCAGCAGCCCTCCTGCTAGCAATCTCTGCGACGCCAGCCCATGCCGCCGATCTCAGCGGATCTGGCGCAACATTCGTGCAGGGAATCATTGAGGCTTGCAAGAGTGGTTACAACAAGAAGACCAATCACAGCGTGACATATACAGGTACAGGTTCTTCAACTGGCCGTACTAACTCAGATCGTTCAATTGGTGATTTCTGGTTCTCTGATGACCCACATCTTGGCTCAACACGTCGTGCAACTGTGGTCAATTTGCCGATCGTTGCGGCACCAATCGCGATCATGCACAGCCTGCCTGCGAGAACTCAGCTTTATTTGAGCCCTGAAACCATCGCTGGAATTTTCTCTGGCCAAATCACAAAGTGGAATGACCCGAAGATCGTTGCGGAAAACAATCGAACCATCACAGAGGTTATCTACAAGAAGGACTCCGTTGGGAATGTTCTGAAAGACAAAAATGGTAACAATGTTGTCCTCCGAAATGTTCAGAAGAACATCCGCTATACACTCCCAAATCAGAATATCCGGGTTTTTTACCGATCAGATGGTTCAGGAACGACTTCAAACTTCACTAGGTATATGAATGCAACAGCACCTACAATTTGGACCAAAACTGCCAACAGCACTTTTACCACTTCTTTCCCTGGTGATATCAATGCTGCCGGTATCAAGTCTCGATTTGTTGGTGCTAGCGGATCTTCAGCAGTATCGCTCAACACTGCGAACACCAAGTACGCCATCACATACGCAGAAGAGAGTTTCGCGAAGCGAAATGGCTTGAAGGTTGCGGCCGTCAAGAATGCTTCCGGTACCTACGTAGCTCCAAGCACTCCTGCTACCTCGGCATTCCTCAACGAAGCAACCATCAATGAATCAACGGGTGGTGTCACGTATAAGTATGACACCACTGAGAAAGGTGCCTACACATTGGGTATCTACTCCTTCATGATGCTCGATCTTGAACCAGCGAATAAGGAAAAGGGCGCTGCAGTCAAGAAATGGGCCGAGTACTTGCTCAGTGAAGACTGCATTGTCAAAGAGGGAACTGCAGAAGGTTTCACCTACTTGACTGGCAAGCCGCGAACATTTGCGGAAGCCCAGCTCAAGAAGATGAAGTTGTAACAATCCCTTCCGAAGGAAGTCTGGGCCGACTTGAGGGAGTCGGCCCAGATTTTTTTATCGCCTAATTTTCAGAAAAGTGCGCGCCCGGCAGGAATCGAACCTGCGACAACCCGCTTAGAAGGCGGGTGCTCTATCCGACTGAGCTACGGGCGCAATGGCGTAAGTCTAAGGTCACATTGTTTCTACTAACTCAAGAAGAGGGAGACGATAGGGTTTCGTCTCGTGGCTGAGTTCATCTACACAATGAAGAAAGCGCGTAAAGCGCATGGTGACAAGGTAATTCTTGACGACGTCACTTTGATGTTCTACCCGGGCGCCAAGATCGGCGTTGTCGGTCCTAATGGCGCGGGTAAGTCAACCGTCCTTCAGATCATGGCTGGGATCCAACAACCATCTAATGGCGAAGCTTTCCTTTCACCCGGTTACACAGTAGGAATCCTCTTGCAAGAACCACCGCTCAATGAGACGAAGACTGTGCTTGAGAATGTTCAAGAAGGCGTTGCCGAGACTATGGCACTAGTCGCTCGCTTCAATCAAATCTCGGAGGAGATGGCCAACCCCGATGCCGATTACGACAAACTTCTTGCTGAGATGGGCGAACTTCAAGAGAAGTTGGACCACTTGAATGCCTGGGATCTTGATTCGCAGTTAGAACAGGCGATGGATGCGCTCCGATGTCCCCCTGGGGATGCTGATGTGAAGGTGCTCTCTGGTGGAGAGAAGCGACGTGTTGCGCTCTGTAAGTTGCTCTTACAAAAGCCTGATCTCTTACTACTTGATGAACCGACAAACCATCTTGATGCTGAGTCGGTTCTCTGGCTTGAACAGCATTTGAGCAAGTACGAAGGCACGGTCGTCGCGATCACGCATGATCGATACTTCCTCGACAATGTCGCGCAATGGATTCTTGAACTCGATCGTGGTCGCGCATATCCCTACGAAGGTAACTACTCGACATACCTTGAGACAAAGGCCGCACGATTGAAGGTTGAAGGCCAGAAGGATGCCAAGCGCGCAAAGCGTTTGAAAGAAGAATTGGAATGGGTTCGGCAGAATGCCAAAGGACGTCAAGCGAAATCAAAGGCCCGTCTTGCTCGTTATGAAGAGATGGCGGCAGAGGCTGAAAAGATGCGAAAGTTAGATTTTGAAGAGATTCAGATTCCGCCAGGTCCGCGTCTTGGAAATATCGTCGTTGAGGTCGAAAAACTAGGCAAAGGATTTGGCGACCGACTTCTCTTTGATGATCTCTCATTCACACTTCCGCGTAACGGCATTGTTGGTGTGATTGGTCCAAATGGCGCTGGAAAGACCACACTCTTCAAGATGATTCTCGGACTTGAGCAGCCAGATTCTGGCTCGATCAAAGTTGGTGAGACAGTTCGCACCTCTTATGTTGACCAGTCGCGAGCTGGAATTGACCCGAAGAAATCTCTCTGGGAAGTTGTCTCAGATGGTCTTGATTTCATCAAAGTCGGTGCGGTTGAGATGCCATCGCGCGCCTATGTTTCGGCTTTTGGCTTCAAAGGCCCGGATCAACAGAAGCCTGCAGGAGTTCTCTCAGGGGGAGAGCGCAATCGTCTCAATCTTGCGCTCACATTGAAGATGGGTGGAAACCTGCTCTTGCTCGATGAGCCGACCAATGATCTTGATGTGGAGACGCTGGGCTCGCTTGAAAATGCACTTCTTGAATTCCCGGGATGCGCGGTAGTCATCTCGCACGATCGTTGGTTCTTGGATCGGGTTGCGACTCACATTCTTGCTTATGAAGGAGACTCACAATGGTTCTGGTTCGAAGGAAACTTTGAATCCTATGAGGCAAATAAGATCGAACGTCTAGGTGTTGAGGCATCGCGTCCACATCGAGTCACATATCGAAAGTTGACCAGATGAAGCGCCACATCTACACAATGCTTTCGCGCTGGGGCGATATCGATGGCTTTGGGCATGTCAACAACGCCGCTTACCTCACCTATATCCAAGAGGCCCGTGTTGATTTCACTTGGTATGCAAGAAAGCGCAAGGGCGAGAAGCCTTACTTTTTGGATATGGTCGTTGCTCGCTCGGAAGTGGATTACATCGTTCCGATCTATGATGGTCATTCATCACTTGAGATTGCGGTCTGGGTCGGGCGAATCGGTAATTCCTCCTACACCTTGAAATACGAGGTGATGGGGCAGGGGGTTACCTATGCAAGGGCCTCAACAGTGCAAGTGACCGTGGATATGGAAACGAAGCGTTCTCGTCCTATTACCGATGACGAAAGAGCATTCTTGCGTGAGTTTCAAGAGGATGGTCACTAGATGTCACTCGTTTCAAATCTTCCTTCGCGCGAGAAAAGAGCATGGTGGCGTGATGCAGTCACCTATCAGATCTACATTCGTTCATTTTCAGATTCAAATGGCGATGGCAAAGGTGATGTCGAAGGGATTCGCGCTCGACTTCCATATCTCAAGGCGCTAGGGGTTGATGCAATCTGGATTACACCGTGGTATCCATCGCCACAAAATGACCATGGTTATGACGTCGCTGATTACATGGACATTGAACCAGATTACGGGACTCTTGATGATGCGAAGCGTCTGATTGACGAGGCCCATTTGATGGGTATCAGAATGATCGTCGATATCGTCCCAAATCATTCAAGTGATCAACACAAATGGTTTCAAGAGGCGCTTCTTGCTGCTCCTGGATCAAAAGAGCGCGATCGTTACATCTTTCGAGATGGAAAAGGTCCAAACGGAGATATTCCACCAAATAATTGGAACGCGGTCTTCGGTGGCTCTGCTTGGCATCGCATTACTGAGCCCGATGGAAAGCCAGGGCAGTGGTATCTCCATCTCTTCGCGGTAGAACAACCAGATTTCAATTGGGAAAATAGCGAGGTCCGTCAATATTTCGAAAGAGTGCTGCGATTCTGGCTAGACCTTGGCGTCGATGGATTTCGAATCGATGTCGCGCACGGAATGATCAAGGCCGAAGGATTACCAGATCAACCTGCACCAGGATCACCAGAGATGCTTGCTGCGGTTTCGATGCCATTTTGGGATCAAGATGGCGTTCATGAGATCTACCGCTCGTGGCGAAAGATTTTGGATTCTTATCCAGGCGATCGGATGGCGGTCGCTGAAGCCTGGGTCAGTCCGGCATCACGGATCGCTCGCTATCTTCGCCCCGATGAATTAGCGAACTCGTTTAACTTCGATTTCCTTACTTCAAAGTGGGAGGCGAAGACATTGAGAGAGCGAATCGATGGATCAATCGCTGCGATTAGTGAAGTTGGCGCACCAGCATCCTGGGTATTTAACAATCACGATGTCGTTCGTTCGGTTGATCGGTTCGCGCTGGGCTTGACACCAGGTACTGGCGATACGACTCTTGACCGCCATGGCGATTCCGCGAAGTTGGATATTCGTGTTGGTGTAGCTAGGGCCAGAGCGGGAGCGTTACTGATGTTGGCGCTACCTGGCGGTGCTTATATTTATCAAGGTGAAGAGCTGACCCTGCCTGAAGTTCGCGATATCCCAGAAGATCGACTGACAGATCCTCGCTGGAAGATGTCGGGATACACCGATAAAGGTCGTGATGGATGTCGGGTGCCGATTCCGTGGACGATGAAAGAGGAGAGCGGTTTTGGTTTCTCTCATCAGAACACGATGGGTATCGAAGAGACTTGGTTACCCCAGCCGAAGTGGTGGGGATCGTATTCCGTTGAATCACAAGAGAAGGATCAAGACTCGTCACTGGCGATGTATCGAAAAGCGCTTTCGATTCGGCGAAGTGAGAGTGGTCTTGGTGATGGACCGATGAAGTGGGTTGAACTCGGTGATGACCTGCTCGCCTTTGAGCGACCCGGAGATTTTCTCTGCGTCGTTAACTTTGGGAAGGAAGCACCTCTTCCTCAAGGAGATGTCATACTCTCGAGTGGGCCACTTGATGGTGGAAAGATCCCATCCGATACGGCAGTCTGGATGCGCATCAGCCATTGATGAGAATGAGTCGATGAGCACTGCTGAAGTGCAGGCAAAGACGGTCAAAGTCTTGGCCTCCGCCCAAGTATTGAGCGGTGTCGGAACAGCTGGGACATTTGCTGCTGGTGCACTTCTAGTCTCTGAGATAACTGGTTCAGAAACCCTCGCAGGTCTAGCTCAGACAAGTTCTGTTCTCGGTGCAGCAGTCCTTGCTATACCTCTCTCATCGCTTACTGCGCGAGGTGGAAGGCGACTTGCGCTCTCGATAGGGCTTCTCGCGGGAACGATGGGCGCTCTCTTTGCAATTCTTGGTGGCCTCGAGGAGAACATCTTCTTGATGCTGACCGGAACTTGTCTTGTTGGCTCGGCATCGGCTGCCGGGTATCAAGCGCGATTTGCCGCGATAGATCTTGCTGATGATTCGAGCCGTGCAAAACAACTTTCTCTCGTTGTCTGGGGCGCAACGATTGGTGCTGTAGCGGGACCCAATTTGATGGAACCCGCTGGTGCGCTCGCCGAAAGCATCGGTTGGCCACGACTCGTTGGCCCATACATCGTCGCTGCCTCGTCACTCTCTCTCGCGGCGATTGTGATTCAAATATTTCTCCGTCCAGATCCATACCTCTTGGCGCGAGAAGCAAGCGTTGATTCAGGTGAGAGACGCTCTGCTGTGAGACCCGCGCTGGCGCACATTCGTTCAAATCCACGAGCACTTTTTGCCATATTGGCAATATCGATAGGCCACCTAGCGATGGTTTCGGTGATGGTGATGACTCCGGTGCATATGGCACATGTTGATGTCACGCTCACAGTCATCGGATTGGTGATAAGCATTCATGTGATTGGAATGTATGCCTTCTCTCCGATTGTGGGTCAACTCAGCGATCGACTTGGTCGAGTTGAATCAGTTCGCGTCGGAGTTCTTATCTTGCTTGCTTCGATGCTCATCTCAGGATTTGCAGCCCCTGATGATTCAGTCTTGCTCGGGATTGGCTTATTTCTCCTAGGGCTTGGCTGGTCTTTTACTCTTATTGCTGGTTCGGCCTTACTCAGCGAATCCGTAGCGACATCAATGCAGCCCGCCTCTCAAGGAGCGAGTGATTTGATGATGAATCTCAGCGCAGCCGGCGGTGGCGCACTTGCGGGTTTGATTATCGGGACTCTGAGCTATGGGTGGCTCTGTTTCTTTGTTGCAATCCCAGTCATTTGGCTTGGTATTCGTTCACTGAAAGTCAGGCAATAGTCTTCTCGCTGTGAGTACTGAACAAACTCTCTTTGATCGCATTGGCGGTCAAGAGACCTTTGAAGAACTAGTCTCACATTTCTACGCCCTCGTCGCAGTCAACCCGATTCTTCGTCCGATGTATCCCGATGATGATTTTCAGGCCGCAGCCGAGCGATTGATGCTCTTTCTTATCCAGTACTGGGGCGGTCCGCACACTTATAGCGAGATGCGAGGTCATCCAAGGCTTCGAATGCGACATGCTCAATTTCCGATTGATAGCAAAGCGAGAGATGCATGGCTTACCTGTATGAAATCTGCCGTTGATCAGCTCAAGATTGAAGCGAGTGACCGTAAAGAGCTTTGGGATTATCTAGAGATGGCAGCGCATAGCTTGCTCAATACCGCAGATTCTTAACACCAACTAGAGCGAGGCTCTATCTGCCCTTCGAGCGATTGCCTAACTTCAAGATCTCGCCGTTACGCAGATACCAGAGCGTCCCGTCCTTATCGCGAATCGAGGTAATGCGAAGACCTACTGATTCAACGATCCCTCGGACATCAAGAATTTCCACTTCATCGCCGACGCCATATTGATCTTCAAGGAGCATAAATAGTCCTGCGATGAAATCTCTGATGAGATTCTGTGAACCAAGGCCGACAGCAACGCCGAGTACGCCAGCGGATGCGATCAATGGACCAAGATCCATTCCAAGCTCGCTCAAAATTGTGGAGATGGCAACAAGTGCGATTACTGCATTCGAGACGCTTCGAAGAACTGTCCCAGCAGTTTGAGCGCGCTCTTTCTGGCGGTTTAGCGATCGGTTCTTTCCTGGAACGAAATCCGCGCTAGCCACCCGATTCATCGCCCTGGTAATCGCGCGGGTCGCGACTTGGCGCAGGATGAGGGCCAAGACGACGATGATCAGGATGCGAAGCGGCGCTCCGAGGAACCAGTCCAAAAGTTCTCGCCCGTTCAAATCCAAGGAATCCATGGCTTCCCCCGCTTCTTTGGGCCCGTCACTGGGATGGGACTTTATTGGAACTTCATCAAAATATCCCGATTTTGTGAGGTCGTTACGGCAATATATGCCCACCAGCACGAGCCACGCGCTGAGTCACAAGGAGTCCAAGACGTGTCAGGGAGTAGCAGAACACTCGTACTGAACGCCACCTACGAGCCACTAGGTGTCGTCTCTGATAGACGCGCGCTCATTTTAGTTTTGAATAACCGTGCCACTGCGATCGAAGAATCTGATCGAATCCTTCGCTATGAACGTGGCGAAGTCGCGCTACCTGCAGTTATCAGACTTCATAAATTCGTTCGAATCCCTTATCGCCACACAATTCCTTTGTCACGTCGTGCGATCTTCGCTCGTGATGGCGGAAGGTGTGTCTACTGCCAAGCAACTGCAACATCTGTCGATCACGTCGTGCCAAGATCTCGAGGTGGCGTCCATCATTGGGAGAACGTCGTCTCCTGTTGCCAGAAGTGCAATCACGTCAAAGCAGATAAGACTTTGAAAGAGTTGGGGTGGAAACTTCGAACTCTTCCTCGCGAGCCTGTTGGCGTCGCCTGGCGAATATTGGGTACATCACGTGCTGAGCGAAGTTGGATTCCCTATCTTGAACCGTACGGCGTCGCTAGCGCCTCGGCATAACTAGACTCTGGCCCATGAGTTCACTTTTTCACGCACTCGCAATGCCGTTGATTTCTAGCGCCTCGGGTATCCGACAAGAAGATGGATCAATGCCGGGAGAGCCATTACCTCTGCTCGACGGACTTCTCTGGTTTCTTGTCGCGCCACTTCTTATCTCGGGACTGGTCTGGATCCTTGTTTCGGCATCGCATAACCGCTATGCATCACCAGAAGCGCTCGCCCGCAAAGGAAGTAAGAGCGAACCTAAGCGAGACCTTCTTACATCAATCGAGTAGTAACCGATTAGACCGGTAAGGCTTCCCTTAGCGATCCTTTGATTTAACCTTTAGCGCACGCTCGAGCGCATCTCGCCCCTCAATGACAAGTCTTCGAAGAATTGTCGGTGCATCTTTACCTTCACCAGTAAGCCATCCATTTGCCTTTGCGAGGGTCGCATCAGTCACGATGTAGGTAGGAAAGAAGATCGAGACGATCTTGCTCGAGACTTCATAAGACTTTCTTCCCCAAACGTCAAGCAAGATAGAGAAGTACCTATCGACATACGCTTCAAGCAAATCTCTCTGTAGCGGGCGAGCAAATCCCGTTAAAGTCGCAACGCGCTTTGAGTTGGTGAGATCTCCTTCAATGGCTAAGTCCCACGCTCTCGCTTTTGCCTCTCTATTGGGAAAGGCAGCAAGACAGAGCTGATAGGCATTTTCGCCAGTGACAGTGTTATCGCGTTTGAGTTCTGCATCAACCTCGGCTTGAGTGGCGAT
Source organism: Actinomycetota bacterium (assembly GCA_016870815.1). Taxonomy (GTDB): domain Bacteria; phylum Actinomycetota; class Actinomycetes; order Nanopelagicales; family Nanopelagicaceae; genus SYAN01. Next base: position 37,787 of record VGAI01000003.1, on the reverse strand, counting down.
GCCCTTCTCTACGAGATTTGTGAGGAAGTGCCAACGCAGGTCTGCATCAACAGCGAGCCCATTAATTCCACCCGCGAGCATCTCGCTGATACGCGCGCGTTGTGAGGGAGTGAATGCAAAAGTGGCAGCTCCCCGTGCAAATTGAAATTGATGGTCACTGCCGGACTTTGCTGAGTCTAGCATGGCATAGAACGCACCAGCGACCTTTTCGCGAAGACCATCACGATTCTTATCTGATGCATAGAGCTCGACCGCTGTTACAAGTTGTAGTGCGACATTGGTGACAGTTGTGATGTCATCCTCGCCGGGAAGCCCTGCTATTGCGATTTCAACAAAGTCGGTGGCAGATATCTCTGCATCACGGAGCATGTCCCATGCAGCGCTCCAACAGAGCGCGCGAGAGAGTGAATCATCAATACTTCCGAGCTCTCGCTTCAAAGTCGCGATTGATCGCTCGTCGAAACGGATCTTGGCGTAACTCAAGTCTCGATCATTGATCAGAAGTAAGTCAGCGATTTCCTCTCCTGCAAGCCCCTTTACTTCAGTGAGCGCTCCAGCGAGATCGAACTCCTCCGATTTTCTCCGTGTCAGAACTTTCTTGCCTGAAACTTCCTTGAGGTCATAGAGGCCGACTGCAATTCGGTGGGTGCGAAGTTCCTTTGAACCCTGAGGGATGAGAGGCGCTTCTTGGGCGATCTTGATTGAGGCATAACGTCCACCGTTCTCTTCAATGACGGGTCGAAGCGTGTTGACTCCAGCGCTTTGAAGCCAGGTCGAAACCCAAGGATCAAGATCGCGTCCTGATGTCGCTTCGAGTTCGACGAGCAGATCCTTGAGTGTGGTGTTTGCCCAGGCATGTTTTTCAAAATAATTTCGAAGTCCCTTGATGAAGTTCTCTCGTCCGACATGTGCGACAAGTTGTTGCAAGACTGATGCACCCTTCGCGTAGGTGATTCCATCAAAGTTGGCATTGACCGCTTCTATATCGACCATATCGGCGACGATCGGATGCGTGGAGGTGAGTTGGTCTTGGCGATAAGCCCAGTTCTTTCGCTCAGAATTGAATCCTGACCATCCATTTGTGAAGCGAGTTCCTTCAGCGAGCGCCAAGTAAGAGGCGAACTCTGCAAAGGATTCGTTAAGCCAGAGATCATCCCACCAAGACATCGTCACCATATCGCCAAACCACATATGCGCCATCTCATGAAGGATGGTCGAGGCTCGGCCGGCATACATTCGCTCAGTAACCTTGCTTCGAAATACCAGTAGATCTTCTCGGAAGGTGACTGCACCTGAGTTCTCCATTGCGCCCCAGTTGAAGTCCATAACCGCGATCTGGTCGTACTTTTCGAATGGATAAGCAAGGCCGAAGACTTTCTCGAAATATTCGAAACCTTCTTTAGTGACCGTAAAAATTTCTTCTGGGTCTAAATGCGATGCTAGTGACTTGCGGCAGTAGATACCAAGATCCACTCGCTTCTGACCTTGATAGACGTCATGAACATGCGAGTAGGGCCCCGCAATTAATGCGGAGATGTATGTCGGAATTCGCGGCGTGGTTGCAAAAATCCAGGTTGCTTTTTCACCTTCACTCACTTTCGAAGTAACGGGGCTATTGGAGATAACTTCCCAACGTTTTGGAGCAATTGCGGTGAGAGTGAAAGTCGCTTTCAAATCAGGTTGATCAAAACATGGATACATTCGCCTGATGTAGGCGGTCTCCCCTTGAGAATAGAGATAGGCCTCACCATCTGCGGGATCGAGTGAATATTGAAGTCCCTCGCCATTCTTGGAGTACTCGCCCTCGATTTCGACGATGAGATGGTTGGAGGTATCCACATCATCAAGAAATAGGGACTCTCCATCCCATTTAGATGGGTCAATCGATTTGCCGTTCAGTGTTGCAGAAATCAATTTCTGACCAACGGCATCGATAAAAGTCGAATAACCCTTCTTATTACAGGTGAAGGTGACCTCGCTACGAGCGATGAACTTCTCGCTACCGTGGGTCACATCGAGTGTCACGAGGTAGCTATCAACCGAAAGGTGCTTCGAACGTTCCTGCGCCTCTGCGCGTGAGATGTTTACTCCTGGCACGAGATTCCCCTCTAGTGGTGAATTCAGTTAAAAACTTCAGTTGGTTTCTCTGGGTGGTGCTGAGGGGAGAACTATAAATGGAGCCAGAGTCGAGATAAATGGCAGAGTAAGTGCCCATGGAACGCCCCTCGATACGCAGCTATCAACTCCGTGGGGCGCGAATGACAAAGGCACAGCGCCAAGCGATCGAAGATCACGCAGAACAATTCCTGATTGAGAATCCCACCTCTTTTCACCCGCATCAACTCTTTCCGGCAATGGGAGAAGTAGTGGTGGAAATTGGTAGTGGCATGGGGGAGGCGACAGCGGAGATAGCCAATACTTTTCCTGAGAAAGGATTTCTTGCTATCGAGGTTCATCGCCCCGGAATTGGTTCACTGATTCTTCGGGCAATCGCGCTAGAGCTAGGCAACTTGAAAATGATCAATGATGACTGTCACCTTATCCTCAATCTCATTGAAGATGACTCAGTCGATACCTTTCATATTTTTTTTCCAGATCCTTGGCCGAAGACGAAGCACAAGAAGCGGAGATTAGTCAATGATGATTTGTCTCGAGTCCTCTCAACGAAGTTAAGAATCGGTGGTGAACTTCGAATAGCCACAGACTGGCAGGATTATGCAGTTCAAATAAGGCGAGTTCTAGATTCAAACTCTCAATTTAGGGGCGGAATAGTCGAGCGACCCTCGTGGCGTCCACTCACCAAATTCGAATCACAAGGAATCGATAAGCGACACCTTGTCACCGATTTTCTTTACACCAAGATCTAAATCTTTCCGTTCTCTTCGAACGAAGAAATCTGACCAATGCGCCTAACATGACGTTCATCTCCAGTAAATGCAGTCGCGAGGAAAGTATCAACAAGTTCTAGACAGAACTTCTCGGGATGCATCCTTCCGCCGATTGAGATCACGTTGGCATTGTTGTGTTCTCGGGCGAGTTTTGCCGTTTCAATACTCCAGACTAGAGCAGCTCGAACTCCCTTGACCTTATTCGCAGCGATTTGTTCGCCATTTCCTGAACCGCCAAGGACTATTCCGAACGATCCAGGATCAGAAGCAGTTGCTTGCGCGGCAGGAATACAGAAAACAGGGTAGTCATCGAGTGCGTCATATTCGAAAGGCCCGTGATCGTTGACCTCGTGGCCTTGGGCTTTCAGATGTTCGATGATCTTGGCTTTGAATTCCAAGCCAGCGTGATCGCTACCGATATGTATTCGCATGCGGTGATTCTTCCAAAGACTTTACAAATCATTGATAAAAACGACCGCGGTGCCATCGATTTTTCGACGACACCGCGGTCTACCCTGTTAGGAGGAGAGAAGTTCTTTGGCGTTATACCCCGTTTTCGAAGTTGAAGAGGACTTCTACTTCCCCTTCTGACCCTTCATACCGCCATGACCTCGACCATGACCTTTACCCATGTGGTCGTCGCCACCTGGGCCCATTCCTGTTCCATGGCCTCGTCCGCCAAGTGAACCTGGAACGCGATCAACAAAGAATGTGACGCTAGCGCTAAGCCCCGCCTTGAGAGTTGTGGCCTGTGCAGCAGTCAACTTTCCATCTGTGACACCCTGATCAATCTTCTTGGTGTGGAATGCAATCAACGCATCAATCAGCGCTTGACGTTTCGCACCAGCGATTGCACCAAGGCTCTCACCTGCTTTGAGGCGAGTTGTGATTGTTGCCGAATCCAAACCAATTGTGGTTGTGATCAGTTTCTGGAACTCAGTTTCCTCTGCCACTCGCGCTGCCTGTTGAGAAGTTCGCTGATCTTCAAGCGCCTTCTTGATCGCATCGATCTGTGACTGAGTGAGAGTGCCCTTGTCCTTGAGACCAGTGAGAACACCGTCAAGGTTTCCGCCTGGACCTCGTCCACCGTGAGCTGATGCAGCAATTGCCGAACCTGCGGTCAAAGCAAGTCCTACCGCTACCACTATCGCTACCAGTTTCTTTTTCATCTATACATCTTCGTTTTCCGATTTGATCCCTAGTGGTTATCCACCAAACGCCCGTGCGCCTGATGAGTGGAACTAAATACCCGAGTGCTGAACGGTCTAGGCATTTTTCCTGAGAGACATGTGTGAATTGGGGCGGCTGCCGACCTCTTCGGAGGGGATTGTCCGCCTTTCTCTCGCCAAAAGATAGGCAAAGTTCACCTTCTCTTTTCACGTGAGAAGACTCACCATTTTCGCCCAAATCACCGTTCAGTAGATGAGGACTGAGCTTATGAAGAATCACCTTGCCATCAAGTTGTCTGCCCTGCTTTGCGTCATCACTTTTATGCCTGAAGATGCTTATGCGACAGGGAGTAAGTCAACGAAGTTTCGATCTGTCGCAGGACGTGAGAGTTCTGAGGTCAATACGATTCTTAATGGTCGAGGAGTGCCAAAGGTAACGCTTGGCGCGAATGGTGACTTTTACATCGATGTCCTTACTTTCACGATCTACGGCCCAAAACGAAATGGCAAGTGGCCCATGGGTACGAGCCTCAAAGGTCCGCAAGGGATTGAAGGAAAAGCCGGCGAGAAAGGTGTTTCTGGTTCTCAAAGCTCTGGTGCGCGAGGAGAGAAGGGGGAAAAAGGCGATCGAGGCGAGCGCGGAGAGAAAGGTGAAACGGGCGAACGCGGTGCAAATGGTGCACATGGCGCAGTAGGTGCGACTGGAGCCGTAGGACCTGCGGGAGCTACTGGCGCAACTGGAGCAACAGGCGCGACAGGTGCGACGGGCGCGACAGGTGCTGCTGGTTCAACAGGCCCTGCAGGTGCGACAGGAGCCACTGGACCGGCAGGACCGCGTGGTGAAACAGGAACAACAGGCGTCGTGGGACCGACAGGACCAACTGGTCCATCGTCGGTGCAAGTAGTTCAAGTTGATACTTTCTCCGTCGGCGTCGTCAACGACATTAACTACCGTTCTTCATTCTTTGGAAGTTTATCGGTCGGTAAGAAATATCAATTTGAAATTTTGCTAAGGGGAAATGTCACAAATTCGATTGGACTCGGTAGCGCTTATGGACTTGCCCTGGAGTCATCTGAAGCATCCCTAGTCTTCGAGTATTCGTCAGCAATTCACGACGGTTCCTATCGCGATTCCTCAGGAGTACGTTCTGGATATCACTTCCGAATAGTCGGAACCGTTAGTTCTGTGGCCGCATCAGCATCATTTCGAGTAGCAATAATCCATTCTGATGGCACTCAAACCATGTCGACTACTGGTGTGGCCTACTTCAGAGAAGTTGGTTCCGTAACTTAATCAGAGCTCTCTCTTCTACTGTGGAGCGGATGACGGGAATCGAACCCGCATAGCCAGCTTGGAAGGCTGGAGCTCTACCATTGAGCTACATCCGCCTGAACCGGTATTTGTGAACCAAGTTCTCAGTGGTTGAGGGGGCTACGGTATCGGCTGGGGGATTGCTCTGACTATTTCTGCCCTAGACTCACGCCCCTATGCCGCGGGGCGTAGCGTAGTGGCTAGCGCGTCTGCTTTGGGAGCAGAAGATCGAGAGTTCGAGTCTCTCCGCCCCGACCATATTCTTATAAGAATCTTTTCGGGGAGATATTTGTGAAGAGCGCAGTCGAATCAATCGGACCAACCCGAGTCAAGCTCTCCATCGAAGTCACATTTGAAGAACTCACTCCACACATTAGCAGGGCTTACAAATCCATCGCTGAAAAAGTGAATATCCCAGGATTTAGAAAAGGGAAAGTACCTCCCTCAATGATCGACCAGAGAGTCGGTAGAGGTGCAGTTCTCGATGAAGCGATTAATGATGCACTTCCTTATTTCTATAGCCAGGCGGCGCGTGAACACGAAGTATTTGTAATTGGTAGACCATCAGTCGATATCACCGAGCTCAAAGATAACGAGCTTCTCTCCTTCACTGTTGAAGTGGATGTTCGTCCTGAGATAACACTGCCTGATTTCTCAACTGTTGAAATAGAAGTTGATGATGTGAAGTTAGAGGATTCCAAGATTGATGAGCAGATTGAAGCCCTACGTATTCGTTTCGGCACCTTGGTTGAAGTTGAGAAAGTCGTTGAATCAGGCGACTTCGTCAAAATTGATCTTCGTGCAACTGTAGATGGAAAAGATGTCGATGGGGGAGTTGCGAACAACATCTCCTATGAGGTCGGTAAGGACAACATGATCGATGGCTTGGATGAGGCTCTTATCGGAATGAAGAAGGATGAGAGCAAGACATTCCAAGCTCCGCTTCAAGGAGTCTCGGAAGGACAACTCGGCGAGATCGACGTGAAACTAGTTACTGTAAATCGCAGGGACTTGCCGCCACTTGATGATGAATTTGCCAAGAAGGCGAGCGAGTTTGAAACTCTTGAAGAGTTGAAGGCTGATACTCGCGAGCGTTTGATGAGGCTAAAGCGACTCGAGCAAGGCGCCCAAGCACGCGACAAGCTCGTGCAATATCTACTCGACACAGTCGAGATCGCAATCCCAGAGAACTTGATTTCAGAGGGTGTTCACGATCATCTTGAGAAAGAAGGTCGTTTGGAAGATGAAGAATACCGAAGTGAAGTCACTACAGAGCTCAATCAATCAATAAAGAATGACTTCTTGATGGATGAGATCGCAAAGAGCGAGAAGGTTCAAGTGAGCGAGGCGGAGTTGAGTGAATACATTGTTCGCTCGGCCTCTCGTTATGGAATGGCTCCGAAGGATTTTGCGAATGAAGTTGGGAAGGCAGGTCAGATTTCGTCGCTCGTTTCCGATGTCGCCCGGGCCAAGGCGCTTGCGGTGATTCTCGAGCGAATCAAAGTTAAGGATGCTTCTGGAAATACAGTCGACCTCACTGAACTTCGACTAAAGCCAGCGGTTCAACCCGAGTCCCCTGCGGAATAGGTTTTTCCAGGCTCGATTTTTCTATCACAATTGATGCGCGGCCCTTCCTAGAAACTCCTTGGGATTCGCGCAAACTCTTGCTAAGTTTTGGCTGGAAGAGGCGCCATCAATGCGTCGTTGGATCGTTCTTGCTCTTTCGATTTTTGTCGTTTTGACCCCACTAAGCGCTCAAGGATCCTCGAATCAGGTTGATGAACAACTCTATGAACTTCCCATGCCGACCAAGGAAGCTGGCTGGTTGGGTGCCTTTGTTGATGATTCAATTTCTTTCAAGTTCTCTTCATTGATTATTGCCAGTGACCGTGAAACTATCAAGAACGGCAAAGGGTTTCCTTGCTACGACCTCAAGTCAGCCGACTGCTTGAAACAAGAACGCATTAGCTTCAATGTGTACCTACCACCGTGCTCTGCAACTTTGACAACAGACTGCATCGTTAGCCTAAGCGCAATCAAGCCCGATGGCACGGTCTTGAACGGAAAACTCCTCGGCACAAAACCAAACTTGTCTGAGCCAACTTTTCGCGGTGATAAAGCGAAGAACTTCCCTGATGGGTGGTTCCCTTCACTCTGGTCTTTTGATGGCGTTAAGCACGAGGGCGGTGAGAGTTTCATGTTGAGGGCATCAATCATGGGATTCCAACAACCCATTGAAAATCCTCAAGACAATTTTCAGTTGAGAATAGGACTGAATGCTGTGAGTTTTGAACCCACTCTCGAGCGCGGGTCATGGACTAGAGAAACTTTGAATTTTCCCGATGGTGACAAGAATGGAATGATAAATCTTGGGGGAGCGGAAGGGCCAGATTGCCGCTTCTTTCTCGCCATTCGAGAGTGCGCCTCTTCCTGGGCTCTGCCAAATGATTATCGCTTTAAAGTTATCGTGAAGGTTACTGCAAAGACAAGTGGCTGGATCAATGGACGACTTTCTGATCCAACTCTTTCAATGACGCGTGACTCTGATGGAAGTTACAGGTACACAATAGAGGCGGCACCGATGCAAGTACCCGTTTACGGAGTATGGACTCGCTTCAATAATCTTTCGAGGGAATTTCAAGAATACGTCACTCAACAAGGTGGAAAAGCCGGTCGGGTCACTTTCCCTGATCCGTGGAGAGCAGTCTATTCAGGAAGTGGGCCAAAACCTTTCGACAAGATCTCCTCTTTCCATAACTTGAGCAACTACAACGAAGCAGACTTCAAGGAATTCCTCTACTTCGTAAAGGAAACAACTGATACAGCGGTTGCGACCAAAAGTCTCTGGCATCTGGAGACAAACCAGAATTACGTTCAGGCAGGCAGTCTAAAGATCAGAGAATGTACGCCCAAGGCTGACGGAATTGCTGGAGTTGTCACGACCAACTCAACCATGTTTCTTTCTACACCACCTCAATTCGATGAGAAGAATCAAACTCTTGATTACAAAGTAGCCGCACCACACTTCGATAAGAACGGAAAGCCGAATGTCGGTTCCTACAATCTGGTTATCGACTCCAAAGTTGCTCGATGTCTCTACAGCTTCTCAGATGCTCCGATAAATGCAAGCGTCTCTATTGTGAACACTGACGGCACGCAACAAATCGCAACGAATGTTGTGAGTGAGAAGAATGGCTGGCTCTCTCTATCGGCAAATGGTTATAACTACTCTGCCCCTACAGTAAGAGTGAAACTGACACAGCAGAGTTCCAGTCAACCTTCGTCAAGCGATTCAGCTTCACAAGCCTCGACGACTGCCCTGCCACCGATACTTATCAACCCTAAAGTTGTCACGAAGATAACCGCCAAAATGGGAGATGTCATCGTTTTCACAGTTGAGAAGCCAACTACCTGGAGTGCCAAGATTGCCAACAAGAAGGTAGTGGCCTTTGTGAAAGGACGGCGAGAGTCGACCTATGTAACCAATCCGGGTCTTAAACTCTTGAAACCAGGTAAGAGTGTCGTGACGCTAACGAGTGGCAAGTTGAGCTACACAATTCCGATTACGGTGACTCCCTAAAGCCATTGCGCCCTGAGCGAACAAAGGTGCATTAGTTGGCCAAAAGTCGGGAAATGGGCGGCTATCGGGAAGCAACTGCCAGCAAAGATTGTTAGGGTCATCAGGTTGCCCGAGCGACTTCATCACCAACTCTTTGGTGGTAGAGACGAAAGAAAACTGGGCGAGAGCAGAAGATCACGAAGGAGATTGGCGTGGAGATCATTACCCCCAAACTGGCAGGACCAAGTGCGCTGGGTGGATTGGATGACCAGGTCTACAACAGGCTTTTGAAAGAACGAATCATCTTCCTTGGTTCAGTGGTTGAGGATTCAATGGCGAATGCGATAGCGGCTCAGATGCTCTTGCTCGCTGCCGAAGATCCTGAGAAAGACATCTTCTTGTATATCAACTCTCCGGGTGGATCAGTGACTGCGGGTATGGCCATCTACGACACGATGCAATACATCAAGAACGATGTCGCAACTGTGGCAATGGGTCTTGCAGCGTCGATGGGTCAGTTCTTGCTCTGCGCCGGAGCGCCAGGAAAGCGATATGCACTTCCACATGCGCGAATCATGATGCACCAACCTTCAGGTGGTATCGGTGGAACTGCAAGCGATATTCGGATTCAAGCTGAGCAAATGGCGCATACGAAGAAGACAATGGCAGATTTGATCGCGCATCACACAGGGCAGAAAGTCGAGACTATCGTTACCGATTCGGATCGCGATCGTTGGTTCACTGCGGCCGAAGCGAAAGAATATGGATTTGTGGATCACGTTGTGAAATCTGCCGGCCAGGTTTCAGGTAGCGGAGGTACAGCGCGATGAAGAGGGAAGATTCAATGAAGCATGAGATAAGCGCTCGCTACGTTCTTCCGACTATCGAGGAGCGGACTTCATACGGGTACAAGCGCCTCGATCCATATACAAAGCTTTTCGAGGAGAGAATCATCTTCCTCGGCCAAGCTATCGATGACACCGTCGCAAACGATGTGATGGCACAGATCCTCACTCTTGAGTCGATGGATCCAGATCGAGACATCATCATGTACATCAATTCACCTGGTGGCTCATTTACTGCGCTCACTGCGATTTACGACACGATGCAATTCGTCCGCCCAGATGTGATGACAATTTGCTTGGGGCAGGCGGCATCGGCTGCTGCAGTCCTTCTTGCGGGCGGTACAAAAGGAAAGCGTTACGCACTGGAGCATTCGCGAATCCTGATTCATCAACCGTATAGCGAAGGAGGGGGTCAAGGATCAGATATCGAGATCCAAGCTCGCGAGATCCTTCGTATGCGAAATCTCTTGGAAGATCTCTTAGCGCGGCATTCAAGCAAGTCTCGCGAAGATATCGAAAAGGATATTGAGCGCGACAAGATCCTGACTGCTCAAGAGGCGGTCGAGTACGGACTCATCGATCAGATTCTCTCGACGCGTAAAGCAAAGAAATAGCTTTTCGGATTCTTTCTTACGTGCAAGAGAAGAGACTTCTTCAACACCGCGACTTCGTACTGCTCTGGATATCAGGGCTGCTCGTTGTCATCGGGTCATCTGCATTTCCGATAGCACTTGCAGTAACTGTTCTTGATTCAGGCGGAAGTGCAACAACGCTCGGTGTGATCCTTGCTTCGCGGGTTCTTTCATCTGTCCTACTTGCACTTGCTGGCGGGGTCTGGGCTGATCGATTCAAGCGCAAATACATAATGATCGTGGCAGATCTACTCCGTGCAGTTCTCACTGTGGTGCTGGTCATCGTTGCAGTCACAGATCTTCCTGCGTGGACGATCGCTCTCGTCGTCTTCTTGATGGGTGCAGGAGAGGCACTTGGTTTTCCTGCCTCCGGCGCGATTTTGCCTTCGGTACTTCCTGATCGGTTATTGCCAGAGGGAAACGCCTGGCGAGCGATAACGGCGCGCGCAGGCGCGATTCTTGGCCCCGCACTAGGTGGCGCCATGGTTGCTGTGATTGGGAGTGAGTGGACCTTTTTAGTGACTGCAGCTTTCTTCGTGGTTGGCACCGCACTTCTCTTCCCAGTAAAAGAGGGCGAGTTCGAGCGAAACTTGACCGAAGGTACTTTCCTTCGTGAATTACGAGAGGGCCTTACAACAGTAAGAAGAATGCCCTGGGTGATGTGGATCGTAATCATGGCAAGCATCCAGTTGATGGTCGTTGTAGGTGCAGAAGTGGTCTTATTGCCAGTTGTTACTCGCGAAGAATTCGGAACTAACTTTGTCTTTGCTGCAGCATCTGTTGCGGCAGGCCTTGGCGGAGGAATCTCAGCTCTCGTTTGGTCGAAGATCAAAGTGCCAAAGCCGGGCCTCTGGTCTGTGCTCTCATGGATGCTCTTTTCGACATCTCTCTTAGTCTTAGTGTTTCCGATTCACCCATGGGTTGTCATCGGTGTCTACTTCATTGTTGGTCTATCGACTGAACCTTTTGGTGTCTATTGGCCGACGGCGATTCAACGTGAAGTACCTCGAGAGTTGCAGGCACGAGTATTTAGCGTCGATCACATGGGTTCTCTTGCGCTGATGCCGCTGGGGATGGCTTTGGTTGGTCCAATAACCGAATGGATCGGCATGAGGGAGTACCTGCTCTTTGCCACCGGCTTTCATATCGTGACCTGTTTACTGGTGCTCTTTATTCCAGGCGTGATCGAACTCAAGACTCCCACGGATTCCTCTCAGGGCGAACAAGTCCTCCGAGAAGAAGCTAAGTGAGCGATTTATCCTTAAGGGGCTCGATTGGTTCGGTGCTTGATGGCATTTGATCAATCGTCCTTCTCCCAAGAGAACTTCCCCTATAGAGAGGCAAACCGTGACGCGTATCGGTGAGAGCGGCGATCTCCTTAAATGTTCCTTCTGCGGAAAGACGCAGAAACAAGTGAAGAAGTTGATCGCAGGACCAGGCGTCTACATTTGCGATGAGTGCATCGAACTCTGTAATGAGATCCTGGAAGACGAGTTAGCCGAGGCTTCATCCCTTGGGCTACAAGAACTTCCTAAACCAACTGAGATTTACGAATTTCTTGATCAATATGTGATCGGCCAAGAGCGAGCAAAGAAATCGCTCTCGGTCGCCGTCTATAACCACTACAAGCGAATAAAAGGCGATGGCCCGAAGCGCGATGGCGATATCGAAATTGCAAAGAGCAACATCCTCCTTCTTGGCCCCACTGGTTGTGGCAAGACTCTTCTCGCTCAGACTCTCGCGAGAATGCTTAATGTTCCCTTTGCTATTGCTGACGCGACTGCGCTCACCGAAGCAGGCTATGTCGGAGAAGATGTCGAGAACATTCTGCTCAAGTTGATCCAAGCTGCAGATTTCGATGTGAAGAAGGCAGAGCAAGGCATTATCTATATTGATGAGATCGATAAGGTCGCACGAAAGAGCGAGAACCCATCGATCACTCGTGATGTATCTGGTGAAGGTGTCCAGCAGGCGCTCTTGAAGATCCTGGAAGGAACAACTGCATCAGTTCCACCACAAGGCGGACGGAAACACCCACATCAAGAATTCATTCAGATCGATACTGCGAATATCCTCTTTATCGTCGGTGGTGCTTTTGCTGGCCTTGAGAAGATCATCGAAGGAAGAAAAGGCAAAGCAGGTGTCGGGTTCAATGCCGAGTTGAAGTCGATTGAAGATAAGAAGAAGGAAGATCCATTCGCAGATGTGATGCCCGAGGATCTCCTCAAATTCGGCATGATTCCCGAATTCATCGGTCGCCTTCCTGTTGTGACCAGCGTTGAGAGTCTCGATCGAAAGGCGCTATTACAGATCCTTACCGAACCGAAGAATGCTTTGGTCAAGCAATATCAACACCTGCTTGAGATGGACGATGTCGAACTCGAGATCGAGCCAGAGGCTCTTGAAATCGTCGCAGATCAGGCGATTGCTCGCGGGACTGGTGCCCGAGGTCTTCGCGCGATCATGGAAGAAATCTTGCTTGGCGTCATGTATGAAGCGCCAAGTCGCAAAGATGTCGGTCGCGTCATCATCAATGCCGCTGTGGTCCGTGACAAAGTGGCGCCGCTTTATCTAGAGCGTGGTCCTAACGCGCCAAAGCGCGCGAAGAGTGAACGCCGTAACGAAGAGAAGAGCGCGTAACCTAGACTCGCCCACTATGAAGCGCTCGGAAACGCGAGAACTTCCTTCGACATTCGATCCCGGTGAGTTGGAAGCACGGCTCTACAAGAAATGGCTCGATGCCGGTTACTTCGTTGCTGATGCATCTTCGTCAAAGCCACCATTCACCATAGTCATCCCACCACCGAATGTGACGGGATCACTTCATATCGGCCACGCCCTCGATCACACTTTGCAAGATGCCTTGATTCGCATGAAGCGAATGAAAGGTTTTGAAGCGCTCTGGCTTCCTGGGATGGATCACGCCGGTATCGCAACGCAGAATGTCGTCGAGAAGCAACTTGCAGCTTCGGGTAAATCACGCCATGACCTTGGCCGTGAAGAATTCGTCAAGCGGGTATGGGAGTGGAAGGCGGCATCTGGCGGAGCGATTCTCGATCAGATGAAACGACTTGGCGATAGCGTGGATTGGACCCGAGAGCGATTCACGATGGATGAAGGTCTATCGAGGGCAGTGCTTGAGATCTTCAAGAGGCTCTTTGAGAAAGACCTTATCTATCGCGCAGAACGAATAATCAACTGGTGTCCTCGTTGCCTCACTGCGCTCTCAGATATTGAAGTCGAGCACTCCGATGACGAAGGCGAGTTCGTTCAGATCAGATATGGCGATGATGAGACATCAATAACTGTCGCGACCACCCGTGCCGAGACGATGCTGGGCGATGGCGCGGTCGCAGTTCATCCTGGTGATCCGAGATACCAACATCTCGTAGGGAAGAAAGTCCTTCTCCCGTTGGTCAATCGCTATATCCCGATCGTCGAAGATGAGCTCGTTGATCCTGAATTCGGTACCGGTGCCGTGAAGGTGACTGCTGCCCATGATCCGAACGATTTTGAAATGGGCAAGCGCCATGGTGTCGAGATGATCATCATCATGAATGAACATGGCGTGATGGAGGGAACTGGGACTCAGTTCGATGGAATGGATCGATTCGATGCACGAAAGGCAGTGGTCGAGGAACTTCGCCGCCAAGGAAGAGTCGTCGCAGAGAAGCGTCCTTACATTCATGCAGTTGGACATTGTCAGCGGTGCGATACGACCGTTGAACCACGACTTTCATTGCAATGGTTTGTGAAAGTTGGTCCGCTAGCAAAAGCGGCAGCTGACGCTGTTCGAAGTGGCAAAGTGAAGATCGAACCAGAATCCCTGGCGCCACGATATTTCGATTGGGTCGATGAGATGCATGATTGGTGTATCTCAAGGCAACTCTGGTGGGGACATCGAATACCAGTCTGGTACGGACCCGATGGTGAGATGGTTGTTCTAGGTCCAGATGAGAAGGCACCTGAGGGTTACACACAAGATCCTGATGTCTTGGATACCTGGTTCTCATCGGCGCTCTGGCCATTCTCGACACTCGGTTGGCCCGATGCGAGTGATGACTTAAAGAAGTTCTACCCCACGAGCGTTTTGGTTACTGGATACGACATTCTCTTCTTCTGGGTAGCGCGGATGATGATGTTTGGACTTTTTGCTATGGATGGCGTCCCGCCATTTCAAGTGATCGCACTTCATGGATTAGTCCGTGACAAATTCGGCAAGAAGATGAGTAAGTCCCGCGGAAATGCCATCGATCCACTTGAGTTCATGGATAAGTACGGCTCAGATGCGCTCCGCTTCACTCTCGCTCGAGGTTCCAACCCTGGTGCGGATATGGCGATGGCGGAGGAGTGGGTAGCGGGCTCGAGGAATTTCGCGACAAAGCTTTGGAATGCTACACGCTTTGCTCTTCTCAATGGCGCGCACTGCAACGGCGAGCTTCCGAGCCGAGAGAAGTTGAGCGCCATCGATATCTGGATTCTTGAACTTCTCCAAGAGACGACTAATGAGATGGATGCCAATCTTGAGGATTTCGAATTCTCGAAAGCGAGTGAAGGGCTCTATCACTTCGCTTGGGACGATCTCTGCGATTGGTGCCTCGAGTTATCAAAGGCATCCCTTGCTGAAGGAGGCGAATCTGCCGAAGTTACCAAGCGTGTGCTCGGTGAGGTTCTCGATCGACTCTTCCGTGCCCTTCACCCATTTATGCCATACATAACAGAGGAACTCTGGTGCACTCTGACTGGAGGTGAAACGCTCGTCACTTCTTCGTGGCCGAAGGTAGAGAAGGTTGCGCGCGATAAGAAATCGCAGGCGATAGTCGATGACCTCAAGCTATTAGTGACCGAGATCCGCCGCTTTAGAAATGACCAAGGGGTGAAAAGCTCGGCCAAGCTCGCAGCGAAGATCACAGGTTTAGCAGAGCGTGGACTGGATGATTATGAAATTTCACTCCGCTCGATGGTCAAACTTGAAGCTGCAGAGAGCGGATTCTCGCCAAGTGGAAGAATCGAAGTCGGCTCTTTCACCGTTGAATTCGATCTAACCGGAACGGTCGACGTCGAAGCGGAGCGAGCAAGACTCAATAAGGATCTAGCAACGATTGAGAAGGATCTTGCTACCGCGAAAGTGAAACTTGAGAATGAGAACTTCATGGCGAAGGCTCCACTTGAGGTGATCGAAGAGATTTGCGGGCGACATGATCATTGCATCAAAGAGATCGAGCGGATCAAATCCTCACTCGCCTCGCTACCGACAAAGTAGTGTCCATGGCACATGCCGATGACCTCGAACGATTGAAATTCGTCGAAGCAGAATTGCTGAAGCGTTGGCCAGAGACTCGACTCGAACCCACGCTCGAGCGAATCGCTTATCTGACCGATGCGCTCGGTTCGCCACAACTCTCTTATCCAACAATCCACATCACTGGGACGAATGGCAAGACCACTACCTCTCGGATGATCGATGCGATCCTTTACCAACTCGGTTATCGAACTGGTCGATTCACAAGCCCGCATCTTGAATCAATCACTGAGCGAATATCGATAAACGGTGAACCAATTTCTGCAGAAGCGATGGTTGCGACCTATAACGATATTGCGCTCTATCTTGAGATGGTCGATGAGCGAATGAGCCACCCACTCTCTTTCTTCGAAGTGATCACCGCGATGGCCTTCGTTGCTTTTGCTGAATATCCCGTAGATGTAGGCGTGATTGAGGTCGGAATGGGCGGGGAGTGGGATGCCACCAACGTAGTCAACGCTGTGGTCAACGTGATCACGCCGATCGGCTTTGATCATATGGAATATCTGGGCTCTACTCTCGATGCGATTGCACAAACCAAGTCAGGGATCATCAAAGCGAATTCGATCACTGTCCTCTCCGCTCAAGAAGCTGAGGCCGCGAAGATTCTGATCGAACGATGTATTGCAATGGAATCTGCACCCATTCGTGAAGGTATCGAGTTTTCCCTTGCCAAACGAGAGATTGCGTTGGGGGGACAGGTTATTTCTATTGATGGCGTCAATGGCCGTTACGAGGATCTCTTTCTGCCTCTTCATGGCGAGCATCAAGGCCATAACGCAGCACTTGCTGTCGCTGCAGTCGAGGCATTCACCGGGGAGAGCGCAATCGAGAGTGAAGCGCTCAGTGAGGCATTTGCTCTGATGCGCTCGCCCGGACGACTAGAAGTGATGCTTCGAGAGCCGACTGTCATCATCGATGCGGCGCATAATCCGCATGGCATGAATTCCTTGGTGAGAACTCTTGAACATGAATTCGACTTCACCAAGCGAGTAGCGCTCTTTGCGCCAATGGGAGATAAGGATGTCGAGGGGATGCTCGAACTCCTTGAGCCACACTTTGATGCGATCATCGTGACGAAGAATTCTTCTCCTCGCTCCACCGAAATCATTCGCTTAGAAGAACTCGCGGTTGCGCGTTTTGGCAGATCACGTACCCAGAGTGCGCCAGATCTGGCGCGAGGCATTTCTGATGCGATCGCGTGGGCGAGAGCAGAGGGAAGTGAGAGTCCAGAACGTGGCAAGATGCGTGCAGCGGTCGTGATCACTGGCTCTGTGGTCACTGTGGGCGAGGCTCGAGGAATCTTGAAATCGATGGCGCGAGATGGCGCCAGATGGCGCGAGATGAGAGCAGAGGGAGTCGAGTAACGATGAAAGTAATGGCGCGAAGTGTCTTGGTGATGGAAGCGATCACCATGGGATTTGCGCTCTTGCTCGTGCGATTGGATGCCAATGGCTTCGAGCTCTTACTAGGAGGAGTCATCGCAATCGCATTGATTCTCAATTCAGGATTGCTCAAATTCAAATGGGGTTGGTGGCTTGGTGGATTACTTCAAGTCGCGGTGATCTTTTACGGATTGATCATTACCTCGATGTTCTTCATGGGTGCGATCTTTGCCGCACTCTGGATTGGTGCCATCGCCGTTGGCCGAAAGGGTGAACGAATCCAAGCCGCTCTAAAAGCTGAGTATCAGGCGCGAAATGAAGCCAAGGGCGAAGCAAAGTCAGAGTGATATCACCCGACTGTCTTGGCAGAAAGTTAGATTTTTTCGAATGAGATTTGACGGTTACACTCACCCGTTGTGACCGCAAATCGCCAACGCACTCTCGTGCTCATCAAGCCTGATGGCGTTAAGCGACGTTTGATTGGTGAAGTGATTGCGCGAATCGAGCGCAAGGGATATTCCGTTGTAGCTCTTAAGATGCTTGATGCTGACCGCGCTCTACTTGCAAGACATTACGGCGAGCATGAGGGCAAACACTTCTATGAACCACTCCTTGAGTTCATGAGCTCTGGCCCGATCGTCGCGTTGATCGCAGAGGGCGAACGAGTGATCGAAGGCTTTCGAACGATGGCTGGGGTTACTGATCCAACGGTGGCAGATCCTGGTTCGATCCGTGGAGATCTGGCTCGCGATCAAGGGACAAAAGTTGTGCAGAATTTGGTTCATGGCTCTGATTCCGAAGAGAGCGCGATTCGTGAGATCGCGATCTTCTTTCCCGAATTAGCCTAGCCGCGAAAAGATCGATCACCATCTTTCTGGTGAAGGAGAAGAGGAGCGATGAGCACAGCAAATAAGTTCGCATTTGTAGGTCGCGATATGGCCGTTGACCTTGGCACCGCGAACACTCTGGTCTATGTACGAGGCCGTGGCATCGTGCTTAACGAACCCTCTGTCGTTGCGGTAAACCAAGATAATGGTGCGATCCTTGCCGTTGGTTCCGAAGCGAAGAAGATGATCGGTCGTACCCCTGGAAATATCGTGGCAATCAGGCCACTCAAAGATGGCGTTATCGCAGATTTCGATACTACTGAGCGAATGCTTCGCTACTTCATCCAGAAAGTTCATCGTCGTCGCTATCTAGCAAAGCCAAGAATCGTTGTCTGTGTTCCTTCAGGAATCACTGGCGTAGAACAGCGTGCGGTCAAAGATGCCGGATATGCCGCCGGTGCACGAAAGGTCTACATCATCGAAGAGCCTATGGCAGCAGCAATCGGCGCTGGTCTTCCGATTCATGAGCCGACTGGAAATATGGTGGTTGATATTGGTGGCGGAACGACAGAGGTCGCAGTTATCTCCCTCGGTGGAATCGTTGTTGCTCAATCAATACGCACCGGCGGCGATGAGTTGGATCAAGCAATTATCAACTGGGTCAAGCGCGAGTTCTCACTACTTCTTGGTGAGCGCACTGCTGAAGAGATCAAGATGGCGATTGGCTCAGCCTGCCGACTTCCGGATGATGTCGATGCCGAGATTCGCGGTCGTGACCTTGCAACGGGCCTGCCAAAGACAATCCTTGTTTCGGCTGATGACATCCGTAAGGCCCTGGAAGAGCCGGTCAATGCCATCGTCAATGCGGTCAAGTCCACTCTAGATAAGACGCCACCAGAGCTCGCTAGCGATCTGATGGACCGAGGGATCGTTCTCACTGGAGGTGGGGCCCTTCTTCGCGGACTTGATGAGAGATTGCGACAAGAGACCAACATGCCGATTCATATCGCCGACCAACCGCTCAACGCGGTAGCTATCGGATCCGGAAAGTGCATTGAGGAATTCGAAGCGCTCGAGAAGGTATTGATCTCAGAACCACGCCGCTAGATATAGGGTCAAGGCTACGAGTTCTGAATAGTTGAGGTCAGAATAGAGAAGAGTTGAGATAAAGAGGTAGGTAGCCGAGATGGTTCAGCGGGGCAGTGGTCGAACTCGATTGCTCCTCGTCACTCTGCTTGTCACCTCGCTTCTACTCATCACCCTTGATCTTCGCGGTGTGAGTTTGGTGAATTCGTTTCGCACTGGAACACAGACAATTCTTAAACCATTTCAATCATTAGGTTCGGCGATCTTCTCGCCGATCGGTAACTTCTTCGGCGATATCGCGAATATCGGGCAAGCCAACGAGAAACTCGACCAACTCGAAGCGGAGAACAAGCGTTTGCTGGAAGAACTCGCCGAGGCCGAGGACATCAAGGGTGAGTTGAAGCAACTCAAAGATGTGCTCGATCTTGCTGGTCGCGGGGGATACAAAGTGGTCTCTGCGAAAGTGATTGCATTCGATAGCGCTGGGAATTTTGAAGAGACAGTCACCCTAGACATTGGTTCAAGTAGTGGAGTCTCGCGAGATATGACCGTCATATCTGGAAGAGGTGTTGTCGGCGTCGTCAAATCTGTGACTTCACGTTCTGCCATCGTGCAGTTGATAAGTGATCCTGGATTTCGAATGGGTGTGAGAATCGCTGGAACACAAGCGATGGGAATCCTCGCTGGAGAGGGTTCATCCTCCTTTACGCTCGAACTTCTCGATGCACGAAGCACAGTCAATGAAGGTGATGTTCTTCTAAGCCGTGGCAGCACTGGCAATCGTCCATTCCCACCAGGTCTTCCTGTTGGAGTGGTCACAAAGGTCGAGGATTCAATTGGTGCCCTCACCAAAAGTGCAACGGTGCGGGCATTTGCAAATCTTGGCTCACAGGGCGTCGTCTCGGTGATTCTTTCTACGAAGGTTGATGATCCTCGTGATGCGTTGGTCCCAAAGCCACCCGCACCAACGCCCATCCCAACCGTGACGGTCTACCTCACTCCCTCGCCTGAGCCGACCAAGAAAAATAAATCAAATCGGGAAAACGGATGAGTATCTATCGCACCTCAATCACAGTTTCATTCTTCGTTTTTGTTTTCATACTTCAATCAGCGTTGATCAATCAGATTCCATTCTTTATCGGTGGGTTTTCCCTCTTTTTGGCTATGACTTTTAGTTGGATCGCTAGCACTGACCGCGCCGAGACATTCGCTGTAGCGTTCATCGCCGGAATACTCCTTGATTTGAATCCATCCCTTGAAGCCCCAGTGGGGCTCTGGACATTCACACTTCTATTGCTCTCGTACCTAATCTCGCTCTATCGGGAGAGCCTTGGCGACCTTGATGAGAGACCGATCACTGCGGCGCTCTATCTTGTCGCAACGACAAGTTCGGCCATCTTGCTTTACTTGATTGTTGCGGCACTTTTGGGTATCCATATCCCACCTGCGCTCACGGCAGTTATTGATACTTCAGGTAATGCCATCTGGACCCTCCTGCTCTCACCTATTTATTTCCCATTGATCAGTAGATTGAAGATCAGGATGTTCTCTATTCGGAGTGGGGTATGAACGAGAGATCGCGATTGAACATGATCGTGGTTCAAGTATTGATCGCATCAATCATGGTCACGCTCTTGGGGCGCCTTTATTACATGCAGGTAGTGGATGTCGAGAGATACCGCTCAGCCGCTCTCAATGTGCAGAGTCGTGATGTTGTCACCCCAGCAAATCGTGGACTCATCGTTGATAACACTGGAATTCCGATGGCAATCAACCGTGCTGGTCTTGAAGTGACCGTCGATCGAAGCGTTATCGACAAACTTCCTGATAAAGGCGCATCAGTTCTGAGCGAAGTCGCTCGAATTCTTGGTCTTGAGTATCAAGATGTCTACATTCGGACGCGTCTCTGTCCAGAGTTGAAGGCAGGGCAGAAGAGCGGTTGTTGGAACGGAAACAGGTATCAACCGATTCCGATAACCAAATCGGCAAGTGAGAAGCAGGCGCTCTCAATTCTCGAGCGAGCTGATCGATTTCCTGGCATCGATGCCGCCCCGATCTCGATTCGCTATTACCCATCGTTGGCAGGTGAGAATGGCGCGCATCTCCTCGGTTATGTAGGGCCAGTGACCGAAGGTGATCTCAATTCATCCAATGGCGGATACTTTAGAAACGAGTTGATTGGAAAGTCAGGGATTGAATTCCAATACGACAGTGAACTTCGTGGAGTTCCTGGGGTGCGAACTGTGATTGTTGATCGAAAAGAAGCGGTGACCCGCGAATCAAGGAATGTGGCCCCTGTATCTGGAAAAAATTTGGTTCTTAATATCAATGCCAAGATACAGGCGATTGCTGAAGCAGAGCTCGCTGCATCTATCGCTCGCGGCAAAGCGCAAGGGCGTCGCGCTGATGCAGGCGCTGTTGTCGTGATGGATATGCAGGGTCGCGTTGTCGCCCTAGCTTCTTATCCGACATACGATCCGAATATTTGGGAAAACGGCATCACGGTACGGCAGGCCAAGCGTCTCTACAGTGAATCGGCGGGTGTTCCAGCACTCTCTCGCGTGACCCAAGGAAATTTCTCTCCCGCATCGACATTCAAGGTTGTCTCAACCGCGGCCGCCATCAATGCGGGTTATAAGTTGAATCAAACTTTCAACTGTCCCGCTGAAGTGCAGATTGGCACTCGAACTTTCCGAAACTTCGACAGCAAGGCAGCTGGTCGAATCGACTTGAAGAAAGCTCTCGCCATTTCCTGTGACTCGCTCTGGTATCAGGTTGCTTATGACGAATGGGTGCGAGATGGGGGACTTCGACCAAAACCAACTCCCAACGACCACTTCTTCACCACGGCGCGACTCTTTGGCCTTGGCCAGAAGACTGGAATAGACCTTCCATCGGAGAGCGCGGGCAGACTCCCGGATAGAGAGTGGAAGAAGTCTTGGTATCAGCGAAACAAGGATTTCTACTGCAACTACTCATCGCGAGCGAAGAAATCCCAGTTGACTCCATTGCTGATTGAAATAGCAAGAGAGAATTGTCTTGATGGCGACAAAGTCCGTGCCGGAGATGCCGTCAACTTCTCGATTGGCCAAGGTGATCTTCTTGCAACGCCGCTACAGATGGCAGTGATGTATACCGCTATCGCAAATGGCGGCTCTCTCTACAAGCCGCAGATTGCGCGCGCAGTGGTTGATCCAAATGGCACTGTAATCAAGGAATTCGAACCACGTGCCGTCGGCACTCTGTCGACAAAGAAGAAGACCTTGAAGTTGATTCAACAGGGACTCCGCCAAGTCGTGACGGGTGGAACTGCTACGGGAGCATTTGCCGGGATGAAAGTCGAAGTAAGCGGTAAGACAGGTACTGGGCAGGTATTCGGTCGAAATCTTGATGGTAGTGCGAAAGATGACACATCATGGTTTGCCTCGTACGCGCCGACGAAGAAGCCGGTCTACACAGTTGTGATGATGGTGAGCCAAGGTGGATTCGGTGCAAGTACCTCAGGCGTTGGCGTGCGACGAATCTATGACGGGATCTTCGGTGAAGGTGGAAAGAAACCAATCGCCCCCAACGGGATTCCCTCGAAGTTGCCAACTATCGATGTAACCTCATCACTTAACGATGAGCAAAGTAATAGCGCTCGAACAAATGAGACTGGGACGGTGAAGAGTGGCAACTGAGCTCTCCTACCGCCGTTCATCATCGCGCTTCTCACTTCGTGATTGGGATCTTGCCCTTGGTCTTGCAGTTGTTGGCCTGCTTGGCATCGGCACGATCTTGGTTTATGCAGCCACTCGAGATTGGTTTGCGTCCAATGGCCTTGATCCCCAGTATTACCTCAAACGTCATGTCATTAATATCCTGATTGGTGCACTTCTTGCCTGGTCTGTGACCCTCATTGATTACCGGATGATTCGGGCCTATACGCCAGTTCTCTGGGGCATTGGCGTTCTTGGATTGCTCTTAGTTCTCATTCCTGGAATCGGTGTGACTGTCAATGGCGCTAGGGCGTGGATCGGTCTTCCCGGTGGTTTCCAGATTCAACCAGCAGAGCTTGCAAAGATCACGATCATCGTCGGTATGGCCTTGATTCTCTCTGAGCTGCATGGCAATCAGGAACACCCGCAGAGTGAAGATGTCCTCAAGGCGCTCGCCGTTGCCGCAATCCCAGTGATGCTGATTGTGCTTCAACCTGACCTTGGGACGATTCTCATCGTCAGTGCATCTGTAGTCACCATCATCGCCGTTTCGGGGGCACAGATTCGATGGGTTTTCGGATTGATAACACTTGCAATCATCAGCGGTTATGTTGCAGTGCAGGCTGGGATGGTCAGTGAATACCAAGTCAAACGCCTTGAATCATTTATCGACCCAAATGCCGACCCGATGATGAGTGGTTACCAACTTCGTCAGGCACGTATAACGATCGGATCAGGAGGCATTTCTGGAACAGGCCTCTTCGATGGTCCGCAGACCAATGGCCGATTCGTTCCGGAACAACATACCGACTTCATATTCACTGTTGCTGGGGAACAACTAGGGTTCCTCGGATCTGGATTGATCATTCTGCTCTATCTCATCATCTTGCTTCGTGCATTTGCCATCGCAAAACGCACCAACGATATGTTCGGCCGATTAGTTTGCATCGGAGTGATAGCTTGGTTCGCATTCCAAACTTTTGAGAACATCGGAATGACGATGGGATTGATGCCGATGACTGGTGTTCCCCTTCCATTCCTCTCGTATGGTGGATCAAGCATGTTCGCCTGCTTGATCGGAATCGGGTTGTTGCAGAACGTTCACCTTCGAAGCGCTCGCTAAGGGCGCAGAAAACACGCATATTTCTTGCGTGATTAGGCGCAACCGGTCATCTCTGCCATACTTACGCCAGCGCCGATGCGCACAGGTTTTAGTTTGAAAGCTTGTACCGCTCCATGAAACGTGCGGTCGCTTTCGGAATGTGCACATCTCGCTGACTAGAACGGCCTTGAGGCTGTTCCCAAGAGAAGTACTCAACGAGATTTGAACGAAGGATTTGAGGTTTAACTAATGGCCAATGAGCCAATTGAAAAGAAGGTTCGCACGCGCAAGAAGAAGAGCGAATCATCCGAAGCGGCTTCCACCGAGAGCGCTGAGCCAAAAGCGAAACGTGCCACCAAGGCGATTCCGGTCCCGCTATTTCAGGCACCGCCACCGACTAAGTCAGTTCCGCGCACTACAAGTGCACGTAAGTCTGCTGCTCCATCGCCTGAAGCAGATGGTGATGATCTTGCCGATAAGAGTGGAAGACGTCGACGTAGAAGGCGTGGCGGACGTGGTCGTCACCGCGATGGCGATCTAGCGACTATTGAAGCGAACGATGATTCTGCGGAAAAGCGTGAAGCCGGTGAGATCAAGGTTCGCAAGCGTCGAAAGCGAGTCCGCCCCGGACAAGAGAATGTCGCTCCCGGTGAAGTAGTCGATGAAGATGGCGTAGTCACTGTCGTCAAAGTCCGTGAAGAGCGCTCGGCCAGAAGCACTCCATCGCGCACACGCGAGAAACGTGATGACTATCGCCGTGAACGGCGCAGCCCTAGAACTTCTCGAGGTTATCGAGACTCCAATCGTGACTCCTATCGTGACTCCTATCGGGATTCGCATCGTGATTCTTATCGAGAGAATCGCCGTCGAAGCGTCATCCTTACCGAGGGTGAATTCCTGGCTCGACGAGAATCCGTTGAACGCGAGATGTTGGTCCGTCAAAAGGGAGATCGAACTCAGATTGCCGTCCTTGAAGACAAGATATTGGTTGAGCATTACGTCAATCGAAATAGCAATATCTCTTATGTAGGAAACGTCTATCTCGGTAAAGTCCAGAATGTCTTGCCTTCGATGGAAGCCGCTTTCGTTGATATCGGTAAGGGACGTAACGCAGTGCTCTATGCCGGTGAAGTGAATTGGGATGAAGCGGGACTATCTGAGAATAAAGAGAAGAAGATCGAGCACGTCCTCAAATCTGGCCAAATGGTGATGGTTCAAGTAACCAAAGATCCGATAGGACAAAAAGGCGCTCGCCTCACCTCGCAAGTTTCACTACCAGGTCGTTACGTGGTCTTCGTACCAGGTGGCGAGATGAGCGGAATCAGCAGAAAGCTTCCCGAGAACGAGCGAGCCAGGCTCAAGTCAATTCTTTCTAATCTGATCACTGAAGAAGAGGGTGTGATCGTCCGAACTGCTGCAGAGGGTGCGAGTGAAGAGGAACTCACACGTGATGTTGCGAGATTGAAGGCGCAATGGGAGGACATCAAAGCAAAGTCAGATAAGAAGAACATCAACACCCCGACTCAGCTTTACGGTGAACCTGACCTCACAGTCCGCGTTATTCGAGATATCTTCAATGCCGATTTCAAGAGCCTCAAAGTTCAAGGTGACGCGGCGTGGGATGACATCAATAACTATCTTTCGCATGTTGCACCGGAGTTGAGCGAGCGAATCGAGAAGTACACCGGTACACAAGACATCTTCGCTGAGTTCAATATCGATGAACAACTTGCAAAGGCGCTTGATCGCAAGGTCTATCTGCCATCTGGCGGTTCACTTGTCATCGATCGCACCGAGGCTATGGTCGTCATCGATGTCAATACGGGTAAGTTCATCGGAAAAGGTGGAAACCTAGAAGAGACGGTTACAAAGAACAACTTAGAAGCGGCAGAGGAGATTGCCCGTCAGCTCCGGCTTCGAGACCTCGGTGGAATCATCGTGATTGACTTTATCGACATGGTACTTGAATCAAATCGTGAACAAGTCCTTCGTCGTCTTGTTGAATGTCTTGGTCGCGATCGCACTAAACATCAAGTCGCTGAAGTGACATCACTGGGTCTAGTCCAGATGACGAGAAAGCGCGTTGGACAAGGTTTGATTGAAGCCTTTTCGACTGTCTGCGATTCATGTTCTGGACGAGGAATCCATATTCATTCTGATCCCGTGACAAAGCGAGCTCCAGAGCGAGAATTGCCTGCTGCCTTCAAGGAATCGTTGCAAGGCGATCACTCCTCAAGCAAGAACGTTGATGCAGGTGATGATTCCAACGAAGAGTCAATTGAATCTATCGAGAAGGTGGATTCGCTCAAAGAGGGCGAGAACTCCGATGACGAGCCAAAACGAGGTTTTGGTAGACGTCGACGACGAGCGGTAAGTACTGGGGTAATCACAGCCGAATAGGCCAGTTTGACCCCCGTTGGGGCCGTTGCCTATCCTTGGCCGCTGGCCACGGATGGGGATTCGTAAGGCCCAATGAGTTTCTGCATTCGAAGTGAATGTGGAGTTTTCCAAGAAGTAGATGTGCGAAGTAGATGGAGAGAATCGTGTACGCAATCGTCAAAGCAGGCGGCCGTCAAGAGAAAGTTGCCGTCGGCGACACAATCATCGTCGATCGACTCGACGCGGCGAGTGGCGCTTCCGTCTCATTCCCTGCACTTCTCGTCGTTGATGGTGAGAAGGTAACCGCCGATCCAACGGCGCTCGCTTCAGTCAAAGTCACTGGCGAGGTGGTTGATGAGGTCAAGGGCCCGAAGATCCACATCCTTCGTTACAAGAACAAGACCGGATATCGCCGGCGTCAAGGTTTCCGTTCCAAGAACACGCGGGTGAAGATCACCGCGATCAACGGCGCGAAGTAAAAGGGAGGCGAAGAGATGGCAAGTAAAAAGGGTGTCTCCTCGACACGAAACGGTCGCGACTCCAATCCACAGTTCCTTGGCATCAAGCGATTCGGTGGTCAGGTAGTCAACAGCGGTGAGATCTTGGTCCGCCAGCGTGGCACCAAGTTTCACCCAGGAAAGAATGTCGGAATCGGAAAAGATGACACGCTCTTCGCGCTGGCATCAGGAACAGTCGAGTTTGGCCACGCACGTGGTCGAAAAGTCGTCAATATCGTCCCGGTTTCGTAACAACAGCGGAATTCCAGAGATCGGGTCCGCAACGCGGGCCCGATTTTTCATTTTCAGCGCGCTAAGAAGTCAAGAAGTTGTAAGAGAGGTGTAGATCAGATGGCGAGCTTCGTCGATCGCGTCACTCTCTATGCCACTGCTGGCAAAGGTGGCGACGGATGCGTCTCGGTCCATCGTGAGAAGTTCGTACCACTCGGTGGTCCTGATGGTGGCGACGGAGGTCGAGGCGGAGATGTGGTTCTCGTCGTCGATCCCAACGTCACAACGTTGATCGATTTTCATCACTCGCCACATCGAAGCGCGACATCAGGTCGAGGCGGCCAAGGTGGAAAACAAGACGGTCCATCCGGTGAAGATTTGATTCTTCCGGTTCCAGAAGGCACCGTCGTTTCCAATGAGAATGGTGAAGTACTCGCGGATTTAATCGGGGCGGGAACTAGATTTATCGCGGCGCAAGGTGGTCGAGGCGGCCTTGGCAATGCAGCGTTGGCATCACGTAAACGCCGCGCACCAGGCTTTGCTTTGAAAGGTGAACCAGGTGAGAAGAGATCACTTCACTTAGAGTTAAAGAGCGTTGCCGATATCGCTCTTGTTGGCTATCCATCTGCAGGAAAGTCATCACTTATTGCGGCAATATCTGCTGCAAGACCAAAGATCGCTGATTACCCATTTACCACTTTGGTGCCGAACCTTGGCGTGGTCAAAGTGGGGGATACCCGCTTCACTGTCGCAGATGTCCCTGGACTGATCCCAGGTGCAAGTGAAGGAAAAGGTCTTGGCCTTGAGTTCCTGAGACATGTAGAGCGATGCGCAGTTCTTGTCCATGTTCTCGATTGCGCAACCCTAGAAAGTGATCGTGATCCGTTAAGGGATTTTGATGTCATTGAGAAGGAACTTGCGCTCTATCAAGCAGAGATTCCTCTTGTAGATCGTCCGCGCATCGTCGCCCTTAACAAGATTGATCTACCTGATGGTCAGGCGATGGCCGAGATGGTGAGATCGACCCTCCAAGATCGTGGTTACAAGGTCTTCCCGGTGAGCGCTGCGACTCGTGAAGGGCTTCCTGCACTACTCAACGCGATGGCTGAAGCAATCTCTAATTTTCGCGCTAGCCAAGAAGTCGTAGAGCGCACTCGAATTGTCCTCACTCCGCCAGCAATCGATGATTCTGGCTTTGACGTTGTCGCAAATAAGGATGGCACATTCACTATCACCGGCGACAAAGTCGAACGTTGGGTGGCGCAGACAGATTTCTCAAATAAGGAAGCAATCGGATACCTCGCAGATCGACTTGCACGAGCAGGTGTTGAGAAACAATTATTCAAAGTTGGGGCTCGAGAAGGAAGCGAAGTTCGCATCGGTAATGGCGATGATGCAGTCGTCTTCGACTGGGAACCAACGATTGAAGCGGGGGCTGAATTGCTCGCTGGGCCACGCGGTGATGATTTGCGTATTCCGTGGGAGCGCGACCGATGAATCGCGATTCGGTGACCAAAGCCGAACGCATCGTCATAAAGATCGGCTCATCCTCCTTGACCGGAAGAAGTGGCGGCACTCTTGATCGAGACGCACTCGATTCTTTCGTCGATCTCATTGCCGCTTTGATCAAGCGAGGGAAGGAAGTGGTCGTTGTCTCCTCAGGGGCAATCGCAACCGGACTCGCACCACTTGGACTCACCTCTCGCCCTAAAGATCTAGCGTTACAACAAGCTGCTGCCTCGGTAGGACAAGGGTTGCTGATTCGAAATTACTCGGACTCATTCTCTCGACACGGACTGCTCTCAAGCCAAGTCTTATTGACTGTCGAGGATGTGGTGCGCAGATCGCATTACAAGAATGTGCAATCGACGCTCGCGAAACTCCTTGAACTCGGCGTCATTCCGATCATCAATGAGAACGACAGCGTGGGAGTCGCAGAGATCAAATTCGGTGACAATGATCGAATCTCAGCGCTGGTCTCTCACATCGTCAAGGCAGATCTCTTGGTGCTCATCTCAGATGTAGATGCGCTCTACGACTCACCACCGGATCAATCCTCAGCCACAGTCTTAAGTGGCAGTGCGATTAGAACCGTTCGCGACTTCGATGAGATCGCTGCCATCTCCTTGACTGGTGTCACATCGAAAGTCGGTAGCGGTGGAATGATCACAAAGGTTGAAGCTGCGAGGATTGCTACATCTGCGGGTGTTACCACGCTCCTTACTAATCTTGAGTTTGCATCACTTGCGTTATCGGGTCAAGAAGTTGGAACAATCTTCCTAGCGCGCGAGGAGAAGATGTCATCGAGACTCTTCTGGTTGGCTCACGCTTCTACTTCGCGTGGTCGACTCGTTCTTGACGCAGGAGCAGTCATTGCAATCCGAGAGCGTGGCACATCTCTGCTGGCCGCGGGCGTGACGCAGGTAGAGGGGGAGTTCTCATCGGGAGACACTGTCGATCTAATAGACCAAGAAGGGCTTGCAATTGCCCGCGGAATTGTGGCTTTCGATTCAGATGAGATACCAAAAATTCTTGGCCGATCGACAAAGGACCTCGCAAAGGAATTTGGTCCCGAGTATGAGCGTGAGTTGATCCATAGGGACGAGATGGTGCTCTTGTGATAAAGGAGATGGCCGCTCGAGCCAGGCGAGCAGGAAAAGCCCTGGCCGCTTCCAGCTATCAAGATCGTCAGCGGCTCTTGAATGCGATTGCTGATCGAATTGATGGTGGTATTGCTGCAATTGTTGCGAAGAACGAAGAAGATGTCACTCGAGAGCGTGAAGCAGGGATGAATGAGTCCCTCTTAGATCGACTGACACTTAATCCATCTCGGGTACGCGCCATCGCTTCTGCAACTCGCAAAGTTGCGACTCTGGCCGATCCACTTGGTCAAGCAAAAATATCAAGAAGATTGGAGAACGGGCTTCAATTGGATCAAGTCACCGTTCCATTCGGAGTCGTCGGCATGATCTATGAGGCTAGGCCAAATGTCACTGTAGATGCTGCGGTTATCCTGTTGATGTCGGGTAATGCGTCCCTCCTTCGAGGTTCATCATCAGCCCACCTTTCTAATAAGTACTTGGTTGACCTGATGCGAGATGTCATCGCGAAAGAGGGCTTCGATCCAGAGTTGATTCAGCTAATCCCATCTTCGGATAGAGATAGCGTCCGGGAACTCTTGCATGCGCGCGGGGATGTAGACCTAGTCATTCCACGAGGAAGTGCCGCGCTGATTCGGATGGTCGTTGACGAGGCTCTCGTCCCAACGATCGAGACCGGTGCGGGCGTCTGTCACATATTCTTCGATTTCAGTGCTGATGCAAAGAAAGCGCTGCCGATTCTGGTCAATGCCAAGACCAATCGCCCCAGCGTCTGTAATGCAGTAGAGACGCTCCTGGTCCATCGTTCACGTAAAGATGATCTCCTCCCTGATGCCCTTCGAGAACTCACTTCCCATAAGGTGAAGTTGCATTGCGATGAAAGGAGTCTTCAGGTCGCAAGATCCCTCGGTATCGAGGCGCATCCTGCTTCGGATGAGAATTTTCACACTGAGTATGGTCGGTTAGAGATCAACATCGCTGTAGTCGATGACCTTGATGCAGCAATCGCACATATCGATAGATTCGGCACAAAACACACTGAAGCGATAATCACTGAAGATGCGGATGAAGCGAAGCGATTCGTCTCGATGATTGATGCCGCAGCAGTGATGATCAATGCATCGACTCGATTCACTGACGGCGAAGAGATGGGTTTTGGCGCTGAGATCGGCATCTCCAATCAGAAGTTGCATGCTCGAGGACCGATGGGTCTGGAAGCGATGACCACTACGACCTGGGTCGTCTCAGGAAATGGTCAGGTGCGTTCATGATTCTTCTTGCTCGCACAGGTTCTCGGTAGGCTAACCATCATGTCGAGCAAACCGTCGATCTCGCGCGAAGAAGTCGCCAATCTGGCTAGGTTGGCCCGGATCGATATGAGCGAGAGTGAACTCGACCATCTATCTAGTGAACTTGACCTGATTCTGAGCGCTGTTGCACGAGTGAGTGAAGTTGCCAAAGATGACATCGCGCCAACTTCACATCCATTGCCACTGCTCAATGTCTTTCGCGAAGATGTCATAACTCCTTCGCTGACAGCCGATGAAGCGCTCTCTGGCGCACCAGCAAAAGAAGAAGGACGCTTCAAAGTTCCTCAGATCCTGGGTGAAGAGGCATGATACGAAAAAGTGCCAACGAAATGGCGGCATCACTCGCTTCAGGTGAAGTGACTTCAGTCGAACTCACCAAAGCACACTTCGCACGTATTGAAGAAGTAGATGTCAAAGTCAGAGCCTTCCTGCATTTGGATACCGAAGGGGCATTAGCTTCGGCATCAGTCATTGATGAGCGGAGGAAGAAAGGCGAAGAGCTTCCGCCTCTCGCTGGAGTTCCGCTTGCACTGAAAGATGTCTTAGTGCAAAAGAATGTTCCGACTACCTGCGGTTCAAAGATCTTGCAAGGGTGGCGCCCGCCATATGACGCCACAGTAGTGAAGAACTTAAAGAAGAACGGTGTGGTCATTCTTGGTAAGACAAATATGGACGAGTTCGCAATGGGATCCTCTACTGAGAATTCGGCATTCCACCCGACTCATAATCCATGGGATCTGACTCGAATCCCGGGCGGATCAGGTGGTGGTTCTTCGGCTGCGATCTCCTCATTCGAAGCACCTCTTGCTATCGGCACCGATACCGGTGGTTCGATACGACAACCTGCTGCAGTCACGGGAACAGTGGGCGTTAAGCCAACATATGGCGGCGTCTCTCGCTATGGACTCGTCGCGTTCTCATCATCACTCGATCAGGCGGGACCCTGTGCTCGAACAGTCCTTGATGCAGCGCTACTGCATGAAGCGATAGCAGGACATGACGAAAAGGATTCGACGTCGATTGATGCGCCAGTCCCAAAGGTTGTTGAAGCTGCAAGACGTGGTGATGTCAAAGGAGTTCGGATCGGCGTCATCAAAGAATTACAGGGTGAGGGCTACCAAGCTGGAGTGCTCGAAAGATTCCAAGAGTCGCTCGATATTCTCTCAGGGCTTGGCGCCGAGATTGTCGAAGTTTCATGTCCATCATTTGATTACGCACTTCCGGCCTACTACCTGATCGCGCCAAGTGAGTGTTCGTCGAATCTTGCTCGCTTTGATGCGATGCGTTTTGGCCTGCGCGTTGGTGAAGGAAGTGCCGAAGAGGTAATGAACGCGACGCGAGAAGCAGGTTTTGGTCGTGAAGTAAAACGCCGAATCATCCTCGGTACCTACGCGCTCTCTAGCGGTTATTACGATGCCTATTACGGAAGTGCACAGAAGGTTCGCACTTTGATCAAGAATGATTTCGAGAAAGCATTTCTCTCGGCTGATGTCCTTGTTTCACCGACTGCTCCCACCACTGCATTCAAGATCGGGGAGAAGAGCGATGATCCACTTGCGATGTATCTCAATGACATCGCAACTATCCCGGTCAACCTCGCAGGAATATGTGCGATCTCGATTCCATCGGGGTTAGCAAAGGAAGATTCGCTTCCTGCTGGTTTCCAAGTGATGGCGCCAGCGATGGCAGATGACCGCCTGTATAACGTAGGAGCCGCCCTTGAGCGAGAACTCCTTGCCAAGTGGAGCAAGCCACTCCTTGATTTCGCGCCGGAGCTCGCATAATGGCGATGAAATACGACCAAGTCGTCTCCGCATTTGACCCAGTCTTGGGTCTTGAGGTCCATGTCGAACTTGGGACCAAGTCGAAGATGTTCTGTGGTTGCGCCACACTCTTTGGCGCAGAGCCAAACACTCAAGTCTGCCCAGTATGTCTTGGCCTTCCTGGCTCGCTGCCCGTTGTCAATCGCAAGGCGATTGAGTACACAATCGCAATCGGTCTCGCGCTCAATTGTTCGATCGCTCCTTATTCGCGATTTGCTCGAAAGAATTACTTCTATCCCGATATGCCGAAGAATTTCCAGACCTCACAATATGACGAACCCATCTGCAAGAACGGCTATCTCGATCTTGAGGTCGAAACCGAGGATGGCATCAAAGAATTCCGTGTCGATATCGAACGAGTTCATATGGAGGAGGACACCGGAAAGTCTCTCCACGTGGGCGGGGCGACTGGAAGAATCCATGGCGCTGATTACTCACTTCTTGATTACAACCGTGCCGGAATCCCGCTCGTTGAAATCGTGACTAAGACGATTGAAGGAACTGGGAAATATGCTCCACTTGTTGCAAAAGCCTATGTGAAAGAACTCAGGGACATCCTTCGCTCACTTGGCGTCAGCGATGTAAAGATGGAACAAGGATCGCTTCGTTGTGATGCGAACGTATCGCTGCGACCAATGGGAGAGAAGAAACTAGGAACACGAAGTGAAACCAAGAACGTCAATTCTCTCCGTTCGGTCGAACGTGCAGTGAGGGCCGAGATGATCCGTCATGCTGGAATTCTGGAAACAGGTGGCAAAGTCAAGCAAGAGACGCGACACTTCCATGAGAACACTGGCGAGACGACAGCGGGAAGAAGCAAAGAGCAGGCCGAGGATTATCGATACTTTCAAGAGCCAGATCTGATCCCGATTGCACCAGCAGATTCGTGGATCGATGAGATTAGAAAGAACCTACCTGAGCGACCGTCAGAGCGACGAAAAAGATTGCAGAGCGCTTGGTCAGTGCCAGATAAGGAGATGGCGGCGATGGTTAATGCCGATGTTCTTGATCTTGTTGCTGAAACTGTGGAACTTGGCGCAGATCCAACGAAGGCTCGCGGTTGGTGGCTTGGCGAGATCGCACGTATCGCGAATGAGAACGAGAAATGGGCAGGAGAGCTGCCTATCTCCCCAGTAAACGTTAAAGAACTTATCGATTTGATAAACGCGGGAGAGTTAACCGACAAGCTCGCACGCCAAGTCGTTGAAGGGGTTATCAATGGTGAAGGTTCTCCGAAAGAAGTCGTAGCACAACGTGGATTCAAAGTAGTTTCCGATGACACCGCCTTGATGGAAGCAATTGAGCGCGCCATCACCACACAGCCTGATGTCGCAGATAAAGTACGAAATGGTCATATCCCGGCAGCAGGAGCGTTGATCGGAGCAGTGATGAAAGATACGAAAGGTCAGGCCGATGCCGCCAAAGTTCGTTCCCTCTTGCTCAAGCATCTTGGTCAGAGCGAATAGATGGCGGAGTGAGGGTTAGAGAGTTCTGATGAGTTCGAAGAATCCGATGAAGCCGCGGTCTCATATGGTGACCGATGGCATGGAGCGCGCTCCAGCGCGCGGAATGCTTCGCGCAGTTGGAATGACCGATGAAGATTGGGTCAAGCCACAGATTGGTATTGCTTCGTCATGGAATGAGATCACCCCATGCAATCTCTCACTTGATCGTTTAGCGAAGGCCTCGAAAATCGGTGTGACAAACGCCGGTGGTTTTCCGATGATGTTTGGCACTATCTCGGTCTCAGATGGCATCTCAATGGGTCATGAAGGAATGCATTTCTCCCTCGTCTCGAGAGAGATCATCGCTGATTCAGTCGAGACGGTGATGCAGGCAGAGCGATTCGATGGAATGGTCACTTTTGCCGGATGCGATAAATCGCTTCCCGGAATGATGATGGCGGCGGCGCGCCTTGATGTGGCAAGCGTATTTCTCTATGCCGGTTCGATCATGCCCGGAAATGTCGATGGACGAGATGTAACGATCATCGATGCATTCGAGGCGGTTGGTGCCTGCGCGAGAGGCTTGATATCAGAGGCTGAGGTCGACAAGATCGAGCGAGCAATTTGCCCAGGTGAAGGTGCATGCGGCGGTATGTACACCGCCAACACGATGGCAACAGTCGGTGAAGCAATTGGACTCTCACTCCCAGGTTCGGCATCTCCTCCTTCCATCGATAGAAGGCGCGATGACTATGCAATCAAATCGGGTGAAGCGGTTGTGGAATTGATCCGAAACGGGATCACTGCGCGCCAGATCATGACGAAGAAAGCATTTGAGAATGCGATCACGGCGGTGATGGCACTCGGTGGATCGACAAACTCGGTACTCCATCTCTTGGCTATCGCGCATGAAGCAGATGTCGATCTATCACTCGATGATTTCCAGCGGATCAGCGCTAAGACACCGCTCCTTGCTGATCTCAAACCTTTTGGACGTTTTGTCATGACCGATCTCGACAAAGTTGGCGGGATTCCAGTGGTCTTAAAAGCTCTTCTTGATGCCGGACTCTTACATGGTGATTGCCTCACCGTTACTGGAAAGACGATGGCTGAGAACCTCGCCACGATTGCACCACCAGATCCAGATGGAGAGATCCTTCGAGCGACAAAGAATCCGATGGGCAAAGGTGGCGGAATCACCATTCTTGGTGGCTCGCTTGCACCAGAAGGTGCGGTCGTCAAGAACGCTGGTATAGATGTAGAAGTTTTTGAAGGTCCTGCTCGAGTCTTTGACCGAGAACAGAGCGCGATGGCAGCTCTTGAGAATGGAACAATCAAAGAGGGCGATGTGATTGTCATTCGTTATGAAGGTCCGAAAGGTGGACCTGGAATGCGCGAGATGTTGATGATCACTGGTGCGATCAAGGGAGCAGGTCTTGGTAAGAAAGTCCTACTCCTAACCGATGGACGGTTCTCTGGTGGAACAACAGGACTCTGCGTTGGACATATCTCGCCTGAAGCAGTCGATGGTGGCCCGATTGCGCTGATCAAAGATGGCGATCGAGTGCGGATAGATATCCCATCGCGAAAACTTGATCTCTTGGTTGATGCATCCGAAGTAGAGAAGCGAAAGGCATCATTCTCACCTCTGCCACCTCGCTATACCCGAGGCGTATTGCATAAGTTCACCAAGTTGGTTGGCTCTGCCTCTAAGGGAGCGGTCTGCGACTAGTAATCGCCGATTCTTGGCGTCTTGCCACGCTCAGGATGTGAGATGGCTATCTCAAGGGTTGACGGACCTTGGGGTCGATTGGGAGACTCTGCCCGTGCGTAACGCATTCACTGCCCGCTCACTCTCACGCCGTATCTCCGGCGTGATCGTGGTTATTTCAGTGGTGATTGCGGGGCGCGCGATCTGACGCAAGTCAAAGGTCGCGCAACCCTCAGTGGAAACTGAGGGTTTTTTCGTTGGTGGGCCCGAATTTCAAAAGTCGGGTAGCGGTTCGAGTCGAGAGAGGCGGGCGAGAGAGTTGAGCGAGCAAGTAACTGGAGCGCAATCACTAGTGAACTCTTTGGAGAATGCCGGCGTCGATGTTATGTTCGGTATTCCAGGAGGTGCGATTCTTCCTGCTTACGATCCGATCTTTGATTCAAAGATTCGCCACATACTGGTTCGTCACGAACAAGGTGCAGGTCATGCGGCAACTGGTTATGCCCAAGCAACTGGCAAAGTCGGCGTCTGCATAGCGACCTCAGGACCTGGTGCAACAAATCTTGTCACTCCACTTGCCGATGCCCAGATGGATTCTGTTCCTATTGTTGCGATTACCGGTCAAGTCCCGGGACCTGCAATCGGAACGGATGCATTCCAAGAGGCTGATATCCGTGGCATCACGATGCCAATCACTAAGCACAACTACTTGATCACAGATCCCGATCAGATCCCTGCTGCCATCTCTGAGGCATTTCATATTGCAAGTACCGGTCGCCCAGGTCCGGTCCTTGTCGATATCGCAAAAGATGCGCTTCAGAAGATGACTACTTCTACTTGGCCGAAGCAACGAGTTCTTGCTGGATATCGTTTACAACTCGATCCTGAAGCGAGTGCGATCGATGATGCCGCTCGCCTTATCGCCGAATCAAAGAAGCCAGTCTTCTATGTCGGCGGTGGCGTGATCAAGGCAAATGCCGCCAAAGAACTCTTCCGTCTTGCAGAGTTAGTAGGCGCACCTGTTGTCACTACTTTGATGGCCCGGGGCGCATTCCCAGATAGTCACCCGCTCCATCTTGGCATGCCGGGAATGCATGGCACTGTTGCTGCAGTCACCGCGCTTCAAAAGGCCGATCTCTTGATCACACTCGGTGCGCGATTTGATGATCGAGTCACTGGAAAACTCTCTACTTTTGCCACCAATGCCAAAGTTATCCATGCAGATATCGACCCGGCAGAGATCGGCAAGAATCGTTTTGCAGATGTTGCTCTCATCGGTGATCTCAAGCGAACTATGACGGCGTTGGTTCCAGCACTTGAGAAAGAATTCGCTAAATCAAAGCCAGATCTTGCACAGTGGTGGAAGCAGATGGGTGGACTTCGCGCTACCTATCCACTCGGTTATGACCATCCCGCTGAAGGACTTTCGCCGCAATATGTAATCGAACGAATTGGTGCGATCTCAGGTCCTGATTCGATCTATTGCGCCGGCGTTGGTCAACATCAGATGTGGGCATCACAGTTCATCAAATATGAAAAACCACGGACCTGGCTTAACTCAGGTGGTCTTGGCACGATGGGTTACGCGGTTCCAGCAGCGATGGGTGCAAAAGTTGGCGCACCTGATACGCCAGTCTGGGCGATTGATGGCGACGGTTGTTTCCAGATGACTAACCAAGAACTTGTCACTTGCGCTATCAATAAGATCCCGATCAAGGTCGCGGTTATCAATAACGAGAGCCTTGGCATGGTCCGGCAATGGCAGACGCTCTTCTACTCTTCACGTTACTCAAATACAGATCTGCACTCCAAGCGCATCCCAGATTTCGTCAAACTTGCTGATGCGATGGGATGTATCGGACTTCGCTGTGAAAGTAGAGATGATGTCGATACGACAATCAAGAAAGCAATGGAGATCAATGATGCTCCAGTCGTCATCGACTTCAGTGTTCACCGCGATGCAATGGTCTGGCCGATGGTTGCTGC
>VGAI01000002.1 GCA_016870815.1 Actinomycetota bacterium | reverse complement strand
GAAGGTCAGGCCCGCGCTAGGACCACCCGTGTCTTTGATTCGAATCTTCACATCAATCGGAAAGTCAAAGGTGGTA
Organism: Actinomycetota bacterium; assembly: GCA_016870815.1. Lineage (GTDB taxonomy): Bacteria > Actinomycetota > Actinomycetes > Nanopelagicales > Nanopelagicaceae > SYAN01. The sequence goes on along the minus strand of VGAI01000002.1, from coordinate 61,581 downwards.
GTCAGAAATATCCCTATAGCTGCACCGAGTGAATTCTCCATCAGTCTGACTTGAGGTATCGATATTCGATCACCATCGCGCTCAATCACCAGAGAGACTGAATCCCCTGGATTCTTCTCTCGAACTGCATCGACGATCTGCTCGACACGATCAACTTCTTGCCCGTCAATCGCAACGATGAGGTCGCCCTCTTTGACGCGGTCATGAGCATCCGATTGCTTCAAGACATCCACGATCTTGGCTCGTGACGGAACTTCGTAGCCGAGGAAGGTTAATGCGTTGAAGATCGCACTCTCTTGCGAGCCGGTCATTTCTTGACTCTCTTGCTTCTTGATTTCACTGGCAGGTTGATGATCTGGATAGACCGAGTCTCTCGGCAATACTGTCTCATCACCATCGATCCACGCCTTGAGGATTTCGAATCCGAATACTTTCGATTGTGGAGTTGTGACATAGACAGTCGTGAGAAAGAGTTTTCCCCCTTTGGTGAATTCACTCTCATTTTTAGATTGGAATTCCTTAGGGACGGTGATCATCGAACCAAGAACGTTCTCCGGATCACCTGGTTCAAAGATCACATACGGCAACGGTAGAAGCGCTGCAAGAGCAAGTGCCAATAGGAGGATGGAGGTGATAACTCTCGAAGGTCTAGTTCGAAGCGGCGTCAGTTGATCGCGTCGCGAATTGAGAAGCCGTGCCAACGTGAAACGGGGCATCAGCGCCCTTTATCGTCAAACGAATTTTGAAATTTCTGAAATCTATCCACGGAGCGATTAGTTTGATTTTCATACCGCGATTTGAATTTTGAGACCCAGATGACATAGCTAACAGATCCAATAAATGCGAAGAGTGGAATCAGCCACCAGACGAATGCAGAGAGTGGTCGATTCTCTTCAGTTGCAAGATTGATGATGAATGAATTGATGAGAAACCCGCCCTGAGGGAGTTCTGCGAGGGTCCAGGAGAGCGCCATAACCAAAGATTATGGGATGGGAATAGACCTGCGCAGGACGAGGTTGGAGCAGATAATCTGCCACATCACCCTGGGGGACTATCTCGAGGTTTGAATGAGGAAGATGCGAGGAGTCGATGATGGCGAACGATTTTGGCTTTCGTCCGAATTCTTCTGATGATCCTGAGGATTCCTCGAATCCCGGTAACTCCTCTGAAGGTGGCGACAAGGGCAAAGAGCCAGTGCAGCCACCATTTCAATTCGATATCAATCAAGTCTTTGAAACGCTCAAGAACATGGGAATTCAAACTCCAGATCTACCTGATCAAGTTAAAGATCAACTCAACTCCTTGACCGCAATGGCTCAAGGAATGCTTGCTGGTGGTGATGCACCATTTAACCTCCCCGTCGCTGCCATCCGAGATATCTCTCGAAGGACCCTCGCTTCACATGGTGAGTTACCCGTCGGCAATTTTGATAACGATTCGATGGCGGGAGCGCTAGGAGTCGCTGAGATATGGGTTGATGAAGTGACAACACTTCCTCGAGCAGGTGATGAATCAGCGACACCCAAAGCGGCACGAAGTCGAAGTGAGTGGATTAACTATTCACTTGATGGTTGGCAGTCATTTACCACTCCCCTTGTCGAAGGAATTGGAAAGTCGATGTCTGAAGTGATGAACTCGATGACCAACAATCCAGAGATCGCGAACGAGTTGGCTGGTGCAGCCAAACTCTTTGATCCTTCAAAGATGATGGCAGCTTTTATGGGAACGATGATTCGAACACAACTCGGCAGATCAATCGGCAACTTCGCTGCCACTGTGACCAGCGCTCACGACGCAGCCATACCTCTCTCAGATCAACATGCTCCCTTCTTGATCCCAGAGAACGTAAGGGCGTGGGGTGATGGCCTCGGCATAGATCAGCGTGAAATCGAGATCTATCTAGCTCTTCGCGAGAGCGCTGCATCAAGACTCTTCGCCGCTACACCGTGGCTTGCTCAATACATGCGCTCACTCGTAGCTAACTACGGCAGTGGCATCAGCATCGATATTGATTCAATGCAACGGCGAACAGAGGATGCACTTTCTCGTGGCGAGATAGATCTCAATGATCCAGCCTCTATGCAGAATGCCATCGCAGAGGGAATCTTCACGCCAGAGGCGAGTGAGAAACAGAAAGAATCACTTGCGCGACTTGAGATGATCCTTGCCTTGATCGAAGGCTGGATTGATCTCGTTGTTGTTGCAGCTGCTGGAAATAGGCTTACATCTTTATCAAAACTACAGGAGACACAGCAACGACGTCGAGCTACACAATCGCCAACTCAACAACTTTTTGCATCACTTATTGGCCTTGAAGTCTCGCCCCGAACTATCCGTGAATGCATCGCTTTCTGGCGACGAATCGCCGATTTGGTTACGCCGGAAGAACGTGACCGACTCTGGGAAGAGGCATACGCACTTCCGACTCCTTCCGAGATTGCAGATCCTGAAGGTTTTCTTAGAGGCCGTAGCGCCCCTGACGATCTCTCTTCGCTTTAATCAAGCCACCTGTTCTTTGAACGGATTCAGCTACTCGATCTCTTTACGAAGTTTGAGCGACGAAAACCTGGCGTCGAGTTCTCTGGCCAATTAGCGAAGTCCCCGGGCGCTGCTCGCTATCTGCCTTCCCCTTGCAGATAATGAACTGTTTTCCGAGGACTTCGTGGGCACAAACTAGGACAGCAAAGAGGAAAAGGCAATCAAGGAAAGTTTGCCGACACGCCCGAAAACCTTAAATCTCAACTTCAGGTCAAATTTTGTTGGATGTCGGAGATGTCAGAAGAGTTTCCAAATACGAGGGATGTCATACTTTCTCGACGCCGTGAGTAACTTTTCCTGGCTCACCTTTGATTGCTGAGGAGTTGTGGATGACGGGAACGCCACCCAAATGCGTGGATAACTTCATCCAAGAATCTCTCTTCGAACCTACCCTCGCCGACATGCGAGATCAGGTATTGAGACCACGCCATGGAGAAAAGAAGAGCCGATCGTCCAAAGGGTCTGAGTCAGACTCCTTTTTCACCACCGTCCATGACATCCCGGTTCGCGTCATTAAGAGCAAAAGGCGCAAACGGAACATAGCGGCCTACCGCGAGAACGGTTCAATCGTCATTAGCGTCCCTTTTCGAACTACGAGGGCCCAGATTTCCGAGCTCATCCCTGAGATGGTTGGCAAAGTAATCGCCAACGAGAAACGTGCCCGACGCAGCGAAGCCGACTTGGAAGAAAGGGCTCATGAGTTGATGCTCCAGTATCTCCCCGAAATCACCGAGCGGCCCCTCTCGATAGGTTGGCGAACGATGAATGAACGTTGGGGCTCATGCACCACCATAGATCGCACCATTCGAATCTCGGATCGACTGGCAAGCGCACCTAAATATGTCCTCGACTACGTCTTGGTCCACGAATTGATCCATCTTCGGACTTCCGGCCACGGCGAGGATTTTCAGGAGTTCTTGGCCAGATATCCCGATGGACCGAGAGCTGAAGCCTTCTTGGAGGGCTACGAGGCAGGAAAATCCGAGTAAGCGCCTTCAGAATCAGAGATTTCCCCTTGCATCGGCCATGAAAGCCAGTTCTTGGGGCTTTTGTGAGGAAGGCGGGGTTGGAAATCCCACTCTCATGCGTGAGGCGGGGGTATGGTGAGGGTATTCGCCGCCCGGCGACGTCGCCCTAGATCGATGAGAAGCAAGGCGATGAAGGGAAGGAAGTAGAGATGACCGAGAGCTACAAAGGCGAGGCCTACTGCGTTAAATGCAAGGAGAAGCGCCAGTTCGAAGGGACCGTCAAGGTCTCGGATTCGGGCCGTCGTATGGCACAGGGCATCTGCCCCGTCTGCGGCACCAAGGTGAACCGCATCCTCGGCAAAGCCTGATTCACAATATCTGCCAGTTCCTCATTCGCTAGTTCCTGCATCAACGGCGTAACGGGGCCCTAGCAAGCTCGAGTATTCACAACTAAAGGACCACTCCGTAATCGATCGGGGTGGTCCTTTACCTTTGCCCATTCGCAAATATCCATCCACTAATAGGCAGGGGTTCACAGGCCATGGTCGCTCATCGAGATCGCACCGGATCTCTCCAACTCTGGTCTCAACGAGTCGAACCGGAATCGACCTCCGATGAGAAGAGAAGGCTCGATTACTACCCCGTTCTCGCTAACGGGGTCGAAGTGCTTCACATGGGCGAGCGCAGGCTGGGCGAGCGAATCTGGGTGGGGGGAATTCGAGAGGGCATTGAGATCACTCGATTCCTCGCCTTCTACGGACTCCATGAAAATTCCGATCGCATCTCAATCTTCCCAGCGCTTCGCGCGATCAATGGCAGGCGAAGTATTCGATCGATCTCAGAGGCGCTCTCACTCGATGGCGAAAAACTTTTTCGCCTTTTCGAAAAACTCCATCAAGAGAGATTGATTCACTTTCACCATCTGCCAGTACCTGGAAGGTCTTCTCGAGTCAAAAGCGCCACTCGACGAGAGATTGAGGTGAATGCAATTCCTCATGGTGCTTCAATGGAACGACGCGCCCGTACTCGAATTGAAATCATCGGCCATAACCGCACAGCCACCTTACTCACCGCACTTCTTCTTGGATCAGGTATCGGACGAGTCCAGATGAGTTGCGATAACGATGGCCGTTCGCTCCAGGAGCAGATTGAAGATATTGATCTCGGCCCTGGGATATTGAATCCAACCGATATTGGTGCCGTGAAAGGTGAACGCTTCGACGAGATTGAGAGACGAAGTTCAATCATCCCTAGAACTGATCAGGCGAATGAGAACTCAACGCGCCCCTATCAGCAACGTTCGATTGATGGCGATCTCATCATCTCGATTGGCTACCCGAGAGTGGATCATCATCAGAGATTGCTCTCCGAAGATCGACCATTTCTTATCGTGCCAGGTTACCAACAGGGAATTGTCTCAGTTGGTCCTTTTGTGATCCCAGGAAAGAGTCCATGTCTTCGCTGCTTTGAACTCAATAATTACGAGGATTCGTTCTGGCAGGAACAGGCTCGCCGAGTTCGAACTCTTACCACCAATGAGAGCGCGCCAATCATCGCTTCGCATCAGATTGCCACTATCGCAGCCAATGCCGTGATGCGATGGATTGACTTTCCCGATCGACGAAATGAACATCCGCTTCTCGCCCGAGAGTGGATCCTCGCTAGCGCGCACGACTCTGAGTCAGATTCCCGGGGTCGTTATCGGCAGTGGCAGAGGCATCCTGAGTGCGGATGTACCTGGATTCCACTCGCGCTATAGATCAAATCCAGACATAAAATCCTTAGCGTGCTCGAGTTCGATGCGCGCTTGATCTTCGCTATCTCCATAGACCGCAATCTTCACTCGATTCTCCGAGTCTTGGAGATAGCTCACCTTCAATTTCGGATTTCGGGCAAAGAGATGAAGGAATGGCCTTGTCGGGTCTATGAGTAATTCAGCCAAATCCCTTCTCTCAATTCCTAATCTTTCTGAAGTGGCTCGCGCGTGCTCGGCAAGATCAACAATCTCCTCGAGATAACACTCGCTATCTGCAATTACCTCAGTTGATCCAAGAGGTAGATCGACAAGGGCGCGCACTAACTGTTCCGCCATAGTGGTATGAGATTGATGTTCACTCCAGAGTGAAAGAGAAGTTAATCCCCACTCTCGATGAAGAATTTCACCCTGATGCGATGCAATGAATGTGAGCGCTCCAACTAATTTCCTCTCTTGGGCGAATCTTTGCGTCTCTTCTAGAAGAAGGTCCAAGGCAGAAGTAGAACTTTTGGAATCAACAAGTGTCACTAAACCTTCACTGGATATCTCGAGAACTGGCCAGAGTGCGATTTGGCCATGGGGCGAGCGAACCACGGTGATGGCAAAGCGAGAATCGAAAGGCTCTAGATCCTTCGGTGACGCGACAGTCTCAAGGAGTTCGAGCTTTCCCTGAAGGGAGAGCGGGAGTTGATAAAGACTCTGGCTTCTCGCTATCAACGATCTCATCGTCTCAGGGCGAATAGATGAATCAATCGAGCTCAATATCGGCGGTCGATGGCGATCGAAAAGAGGACTCTGCGCTTCAATGAAGTGATGTAGCGAGTACTTTCCATTGATTATCAATCTTGCATCTTCGCTATCGAGTGCCACGTAGCCGATGCCGAGGGCCTTGGCATGAAAACGCAGAAGAGCATGATTATCTGCCCTACCTATCGCGCAAATGACTGGCCCCATAACTCAGAGGTTACGCGTCTAGTAAAGCGCAATCACTTATGCTTCCTTCATGTTGCGTCGAATCATCGCTGCGCGAGTTGAATTAATGAAATTCGGAAGCGTTGGCGCGCTCGCATACATAGTCAATCTCGGACTCTTCAATCTACTTGTACATTTTCCTATTTCACCGCTCGATGATCGCCCAGTCACAGGCTCGCTTCTAGCGGGCATCGTCTCGATACTTGTTGCCTATTTCGGTAATCGATTCTGGACGTGGAAAGACCGGCCTCGCCGAGCGATGTCTCGTGAAATCTCGCTCTTCTTTATCATCAATGGCATCGGGATATTAATGAGCGCAGCAGTCCTCTTCATCTCCCGCTACATCCTTGGATTTCAGTCCGCCTTGGCAGATAACATCGCAGCAAATGTCATTGGAATTGGCCTGGGGACGATATTTCGCTTCTGGAGTTATCGAGTCTGGGTCTTCCCTCGCACTTGATACGACATCCGTTAGCGAAGATGGATGACATCTCCGACTTGGATCTCATGTAAGGCGGCATCTCCTTCAACCAGGAGTCGGCCGTCACCTTTGATTCCTCTTACTCGACCCTCAATCACTCTTCCGCCAGGAAGTTCACATCTGACTTCCCGCGTCGCCTCTTCACTCAAGGTCAGAGAGCTCTCTCGGTAACGAGCAAGCTCGCTCTCATCACTACCCTTTGCAAGCCAATGCTCATACCGCCCACGAATACCTTCAAGAAGTATTGCCAGAATATCTTCACGCGAAATCTCACCCGACTTCACAGGTGATGAGACCATCGCCAAGGAGATGGCATGAGGAACGGCCAACTCCTCGCCTGACTCAAGAACATTGATACCTATCCCGACTACGAGACCGTCACCGCGTAACTCGGTGAGGATTCCTCCAAATTTTCTGCCCGAGCTATCAACGATGTCATTGGGCCACTTTGTCATCACCATATTTGTTGAGAAGAGTTGATCATTGAGTGATTCAGCGATAGCAGAGCCGACAAGAAGCGGTAGCCAACTCCACTCGTTTCGATCACGCGCAGGCATCAAACCGATTGAAAATGTAAGTCCAAGCGAACGTTGACTTTCAAACTTTCTATCGAATCGGCCACGTCCGCGACTTTGATATTCAGCAGCGACAACGCGGTTCGCATCGACCTCTGCGAGTTGCTCTTGAAATTCCAGTTGGGTACTAACCACCTCACCCATCAGCTCTACTCGCCAGTACTTGGCGGATGCGGGTGTGATGTATCTCGAATTTTCGAATCGATCGCGCTCAAGCGCATGCTCTCCGCTCACTGTCGCAAGGTAGCGAATCCGTGGCGCGGTACCGTATGGCTATGACCCGTCGTGACTCGGACCCGTCAGCTCAGAAGAAATCAACAGCAGATATTCACACCACTCGAGGCAAGATCGAAGATCTCAGAGGGCGCCTTGATGAAGCAGTCCATGCTGGGTCGGCTAGAGCAGTTGAGAAACAACACGCCAAGGGCAAGAAGACCGCGCGAGAGCGCATAGAAATGCTGCTTGATGCTGGCTCTTTCACTGAGATTGATGAATTCGCTCGCCATCGTTCGACAAATTTCGGGATGGAATCCGATCGCCCTTACGGCGATGGAGTGGTAACTGGATACGGCACGATCGATGGAAGAACTGTCGCAATCTTCTCTCAAGATTTCACGGTGATGGGAGGTTCCCTCGGTGAGGTCTACGGCCAGAAGATGGTCAAGATCCAAGATTTCGCTCTCAAGGCAGGCGTGCCACTTATTGGAATTAATGACTCGGGCGGCGCACGCATTCAAGAGGGTGTCGTATCACTCGGTATGTATGGCGAGATCTTCCGGCGAAATGTGCGTCTCTCTGGCGTAATCCCACAGATCTCACTCATCATGGGTCCGTGTGCAGGTGGCGCTGTCTACTCGCCTGCGCTCACTGATTTCACCATCATGGTTAATGAGAGTTCGCATATGTTCATCACGGGTCCTGAAGTGATCAAGACTGTTACTGGTGAAGAAGTCGGCTTTGAAGAACTTGGTGGTGCCCATACACATTCGGCCAAGACTGGAAATTCTCATTACCTTGCAGAAGATGAAGGCGATGCGATTGATTACGTCAAAGCGCTTTTAGATTACCTTCCTTCCAATAACCTCGATGATGCTCCGCATTATCGTTTCGTTAACTCCACAGAGGATTTCTCAGAACAAGATCTAGCGCTCGATTCCTTGATTCCCGATTCATCAAACCAGCCGTATGACATCAAGAAAGTGATTGAAGCAGTCGTCGATGAGAGCGAATTCTTAGAGGTACATGCGCTCTTTGCGCCAAATATTGTGGTGGGTTTTGGCCGTATCGAGGGTGCGCCAGTGGGCATTGTCGCAAACCAGCCGATGCAGTTGGCTGGAACGCTCGATATCGATGCCAGCGAGAAAGCGGCTCGTTTCGTTAGAACTTGTGATGCATTCTCCATTCCAGTGATCACGCTGGTCGATGTTCCAGGATTTCTCCCCGGTACCTCACAAGAATGGAATGGCATCATCCGTCGCGGCGCCAAGCTGCTTTACGCATATGGCGAAGCAACGGTGCCACTGATCACGGTGATCACCCGAAAGGCATACGGCGGTGCATATGATGTGATGGGCTCTAAGCACCTCGGCGCAGATATGAATTTTGCCTGGCCCACCGCACAGATAGCGGTGATGGGAGCCCAGGGCGCAGTCAACATCCTCTATCGCAAAGAGCTTGCTGACTCAAAAGATCCAGAGGCACTTCGCAAAGAATTGATTACTCAATATGAGGACACTCTCGCCAATCCATATATCGCTGCCGAGCGAGGTTATGTCGATAGTGTGATTGAGCCACACCAGACACGTGTAGAGATCACAAAAGCATTACGGGCGCTTCGCAACAAGAGCGATCGCTTGCCAGATAAGAAGCATGGAAATATTCCACTCTAACCTCTTATGTCTGCCCCAAAATCAGAAAAGCCAAAGATAAGTCAGGCAGTTCCCGCAATCCGCATCGAAATCTCCCCTGAGCCTTCTCCACTCGAGCGTGCTGTGATTGAAGCTGCAGCACACCATCATCTTCAAAACTCTCAAGATGCAGAGCCGAATTCTCGATCACGTTATGGCGCAACGCGCCCGCGAGAGTTCGAGCGCTAATAGAGAGATGAAAGACAAAAGTAGTTCGGCCGAACGGCCGAAAGTAATCCTTGCCTCCGCCTCACCGTCACGTCGACGCCTCCTTGATTCAGTGGGTCTCGCACACCAAGTGATGATCAGTGGTGTTGATGAGGAACTCGATGAGTACGCATCGCTATCACCTAGCGAACTGGTAGTTGCTTTGGCAATCGTGAAGGCACATACCGTTGCAACTGCCTATCAACATTCCAATCCCCAAGGACATCACGCGCTGGTGATCGGATGTGATTCAACTTTTGAATTCGAAGGACGATCACTTGGTAAGCCAGGAACCAAAGAGAACGCAATCGCCAGGTGCAAAGAGATTCGAGGTAAGTCTGGGGTTCTACATACTGGGCACTGCGTCATTGACACTGCACAAGGGATCGAGATCTCTGATCTCGCATCAACCACTGTGCACTTCACCGATATGAGCGATGATGAGATAAATGCCTATGTTGAAACCGAAGAGCCACTCCAAGTAGCCGGTGGATTCACGCTGGATGGCTTAAGTGCGCCATTCATTCACGCAATTGAAGGCGAGCCATCTAACGTGATCGGCCTTTCACTTCCTTTGATACGCAAGGCATTTGCCTCACTCGGCTATCAGTGGTTCGATTTCTCATCCCCAAAGCTGAAGGTGAGTTCGTGATGGCAGAGCGTAAAGAGATGAAGCGACTGCTCATTGCGAATCGTGGCGAGATTGCTATACGTGTAGCTCGCGCCTGTCGAGATCATGGCCTCACTTCGATTGCGATTTACTCTGATGGCGATCGGAATTCTTTGCATGTTCGATCAGCCGATGAGGCATACGCACTTGGCGGAGTCACAGCTTCTGAGAGTTATCTTGATGGAAAGAAGATCATCGCACTGGCGCTCAAAGTCGGCGCAGATGCGATACATCCTGGCTATGGCTTTCTTTCCGAGAATGCCGACTTCGCATCTGCAGTTATCGACGCAGGATTGATTTGGATTGGACCACCACCCGAGGCAATCAAAGCTCTTGGCGATAAAGTCTCAGCACGAAAGATCGCAGCGAAGGTGGGTGCTCCCCTAGTCGCAGGTACCGAGGACCCAGTCGCACGAGCAGAGGAGGTTGTTGCCTTTGCCAAAGAGCATGGACTTCCTGTTGCTATCAAGGCCGCATTCGGTGGCGGCGGCCGTGGCTTGAAAGTCGCACGCACTCTCGAAGAGATCCCACAGTTATTCGACTCAGCGACGCGAGAGGCAATTTCCGGCTTTGGGCGAGGTGAGTGTTTTGTCGAGCGATATTTAGATAAACCGCGCCATGTTGAAACACAAGTGCTTGCAGATACTCACGGCAATGTCATCGTGGTCAGCACGAGAGATTGCTCGCTTCAGCGGCGCCACCAGAAGCTCGTTGAAGAGGCGCCGGCCCCATTCCTTTCTCACGAACAAGTTGCGACGCTCTATGAATCGAGTAAGGCACTAATTAAAGAAGCAGGCTATGTAGGGGCAGGAACATGTGAGTTCTTGGTTGGAAGTGATGGCACGATCTCATTCCTTGAAGTCAATACTCGTCTTCAAGTCGAACACCCAGTCAGCGAAGAAGTCACAGGGCTGGATCTTGTTCGCGAACAATTTCGAATTGCTATGGGCGAGGAGATATCGGCAAAAGACCCAGAGATTAGGGGCCACTCCATCGAGTTTCGAATAAACGGCGAGGATCCCGGACGATCATTCCTCCCTGCACCGGGCGTGATCACTCAATGGGAAGTTCCAAGTGGTCCAGGTATTCGAATCGACGCTGGCTTTGGTGCCGGTGATGAGATAGGTGGAAACTTCGACTCACTTCTCGCCAAGCTCATTGTCACTGGATCCACCCGAGAAGAAGCGATTGAGCGAGCCAAGCGAGCCCTCGATGAATTCAATGTAGGAGGAATGGCTACAGCACTCCCCTTCCACCGAGCGATATTGCAAGAAAGAAGCTTTACGCAAGATTTCAAGGTCTACACCAGTTACATCGAGAGTGAATTCAGAAATGAGATAAGGCCATTCGAAGCAAGTGCGAATCAGCGAGGTGATTCAACGATGAGCGAACAACTAGTTATCGAAGTTGATGGCAAGCGATTTGATGTGACGATCCACCAAGAGGCGCCACGAAAGGCAAGAAAGCGCAATACCCAGAACTCATCATTTGCCGGTGCTAAGACAGGCGCAGTCCATTCGCCAATGCAGGGAACAGTTGTGAAAATAGAAGTGAAGGAGGGGGATGTCGTCGAGGCTGGGACACTCCTCTTTGTCTTGGAAGCTATGAAGATGGAACAACCACTAACGGCTCATCGGGCAGGTAAGATCTCATCTCTCTCACTTGCAATCGGAGATTCCGTCACGACTGGCGCACTGCTAGCCATCATCGAAGAACTCTGATTAGAGTGAGCGATGACTCTTTACGGCGCCTACGGGTCAAATCTCGATCCTGATCAGATGCGCCTTCGTGCGCCACATTCACCTCATCGCGGACATGGTTGGCTTCGCGGCTGGCGGATAACTTTCGGCGGTTTTGAGCTTGGTTGGGAAGGTTCGGTTGCAACTATCGTCGAGGATCCAACCTCAGATGTATTTGTCGCCATCTACGACCTGACTCGTGAAGATGAGAGTGCACTCGATCAATGGGAAGGCGCCGAGCTTGGGCTCTATTCAAAGGTCAAACTCAGAGTAGAGACGCTTTCAGGCAGTGAGCTCTGCTGGTTCTATGTTCTCAATTCCTACGAAGGAGGATTTCCTAGTTATCGATACCTTCGAATCATGGCCGACTCTGCCGAGATAGCTGGAGCGCCGACAGAGTATGTAGATCAATTGCGCGCCAGACCAACTTTGGATGACGAGTGAAGATGGCTATTGATCCCTCTCTCGTTGCAGAGTGCCGAAAGTGGATTGATGATGATCCCGATCCGCAGAGTGCAGCTGAACTTAAATCGATGTTGCAAAGTGGTGATGAAGCAGCGCTGCGAACTTGCTTCCAAGGACTTCTTGAATTCGGCACCGCCGGTCTTAGAGGCCGAATGGGTCCTGGTCCCTCGCAGATGAACCGGGCCGTAGTTAGTCGAGCCGCCGGTGGGATTGCTCGTTACATGAAAGATCGTGGTTTGAAATCTGTAGTTATTGGGCGCGATAGCAGACATGGTTCAGAAAGATTTGCAGAAGATAGTGCAGAAATTTTCAGTGGCGCTGGATTCGATGTTTTCATCCTGCCAAGGCCATTGCCGACACCAATCTTGGCCTTTGCACTTCGAGATTTCTCCCTTGATGTTGGTGTGATGGTGACAGCTAGCCATAATCCCGCCTCAGATAATGGATACAAGGTCTATCTCGGAGGAAGCGTCGACGGAATAGATTTCAATGGATCTCAAATCATCGCTCCAACTGATAAGGCCATTTTCAATGAGATCAAGGCAGTTGAGTCGGTTAAGGCGCTTGCTCGAAAACGTCTCTGGAAGGTACTTGATGAGGCTGTGATTCGTCGCTATATCCATGCGACTGCGCGAATAGTTTCCAAACCCAGAGATATCAAAGTCGTCTACACGGCAATGCACGGTGTTGGGACAGAGACTTTTCGTTCGGTTTTTCATGCGGCAGGGTTTGCAGAGCCAATCCTGGTTGATGCCCAGGCTCACCCTGACCCTGACTTTCCTACCGTTGCATTCCCAAATCCCGAAGAGAAAGGTGCGATGGATCTCGCTCTCGAAACGGCAAAAAGTTTCGATGCTGATCTTGTTGTCGCTAATGACCCTGATGCAGATCGTTGTGCAATCGCCGTCAAAGATCATCATCTAGGGAGCGAATCCAACTGGCGCACTCTTCGGGGAGATGAAGTAGGCGCGATCCTTGGTGAACACATCGCTTCCAACCTCAATCGCGATAGGAAAGAAGGAGCAGTCCTTGCCAACTCGATCGTCTCATCGTCGATACTTGCAAAGATCGCCAAAGAACATCAGATCGCATTCACGGAGACTCTCACTGGATTTAAGTGGCTTGCAAAGGTCAAAGGACTCACCTTCGGTTACGAAGAGGCGCTCGGTTATGCGGTTGATCCAGGAACTGTCAATGACAAAGATGGAATCAGTGCCGGACTTCTTATCACCGATATCGCCGCGACTCTCAAAGAGTCTGGCTCTGATCTCCTTACCTATCTTGATGGAATTTGGCAGCGCTATGGATTCCATGCCACAAAGCAGATCTCGATTCGCCTGAGTGATATGGCGGTAATCCCTCGAGCAATCGATCACTTCAAGCACGGATCCATCACGGAGATCGCGGGCTTTCGCCTTCAAGGCATCGATGATCTCTCATCCCCGACCTCATCCCTGCCACCAACCGAAGGCATTCGTCTCTGGCTTGAGCGAGAGGCGTTGACGGTTCGCTTGATCATTCGCCCCAGTGGTACTGAAGCGAAACTCAAGTGCTATCTCGAAGCGATAGGAGCGAGAGACCTTGCAGAACGAGCGGTCGATGAGATTGGTGAGAAAGTCAATGGAATGATTCTCGCCTTGCTCAGTTAGGCTGACGAGTGGATTCAAAGTAAGGCAATTTGCCGTCAGAAGATTCACCAGAGGGATTAGGAGATATGAACCAACTTCACGCTTCATCTTCTAACCTCGCGCGAGATTTTGGTATCACTGATGATCGTTCGCTCGCCCTTTTCCTCAAAACTCTCCCAGGAGTGGATCAAGTAGGGGCGGAGGCTCGAGCCGCCGAACTCGCGACTCGAAGTATCAAGAAAGAGAGTAAGTCCTGGGCTATCGATATGGCGATCTCGATGGTCGATCTCACTACCTTGGAGGGAGCAGATACCGAAGGAAAGGTCCGCTCACTCTGCAACAAGGCACATCGCCCCGACCCCACTGACCCAGATGTTCCTCATGTTGGCGCAGTCTGTGTCTATAACGACATGGTGGGAATCGCTCGCACTCATCTTGATTCAATCGGCGCTACCGATATCCCTGTTGCCGCAGTATCCACCGCATTTCCTTCCGGGCGAGCATCAATGGAGGTAAAGCTTCGCGATACCAGAGATGCGATTGAGGCTGGAGCTAGCGAGATAGATATGGTGATTGATCGTGGCGCATTTCTCTCTGGTCATTACAAGAGCGTCTTCGATGAGATTGTTGCCATTAAGCAAGAGTGTGGCACGAAGGCTCATTTGAAGGTGATCCTTGAAACGGGCGAACTTGTCACCTATGACAATGTCAGACGCGCCTCTTATCTTGCAATGATCGCTGGAGCAGATTTCATCAAGACCAGTACCGGTAAAGTCACTCCAGCAGCAACTGCTCCGGTTGTCCTCGTCATGTTGCAGGCAGTCCGTGATTTCTTCGACCGCACCGGAATTCAAATCGGCGTCAAACCGGCTGGTGGAATCAGGACAAGCAAAGATGCCATCAAGCAACTCGTCCTAGTCAATGAAATTGCCGGAGCGCAGTGGCTAAGCCCAGCATATTTCCGCATCGGGGCCAGTGCTTTACTCAATGATCTTCTGATGCAGAGGTTCAAGATGCGTGACGGCTACTATGCGAGCAGTAACTATGTATCAGTCGAGTAGCTTAGTTAGAGGGGGCGACCTGTGAGCGAAAATTCGAACCCTTTCACCTACGCACCGGCGCCTGAGTCTCGAGAGTTGGTTTCAATTGAATCGAGCTATGACCTCTTCATAGATGGCAAGTTCGTAGCGCCAAAATCGAAGAAGCGATTTCCCACCATCAATCCTGCGACTGAAGAAGTCCTGAGCAAGATCTCTCTTGGCGGAAAAGAGGATGTCGACCTTGCCGTTAAAGCAGCGAGACGCGCCTATGAGAGAGTCTGGTCTAAGTTGCCAGGAAAGGAGCGCGGAAAGTACCTCTATCGAATCGCGCGATTGATGCAAGAACGCGCTCGCGAGTTCGCCGTCCTTGAAACCCTCGATAACGGCAAACCAATTCGAGAAACCCGAGATACCGATATTCCACTTGCAATCCAGCATTTCTTCTACCACGCAGGTTGGGCCGACAAACTTGAATATGCCGGAGCTGGTTCACATCCAAAGCCACATGGCGTAGTCGGACAGATCATCCCCTGGAATTTCCCGTTACTGATGTTGGCATGGAAAGTCGCACCAGCACTCGCTACCGGAAACACTGTGGTACTCAAGCCTGCAGAGACCACTTCATTGACCGCTCTTCTCTTCGCTCAACTCTGTCTTGACGCAGGGCTACCAGCCGGAGTCGTCAACATTGTGACTGGTGACGGAAGTACCGGTGCATCACTTGTAGCCCATAAAGGTGTAGATAAATTCGCTTTCACCGGATCGACTGAAGTTGGAAAAGCAATAAATCGCACTCTGGCAGCAAGTGCGAGGCCAGTGACCCTTGAACTCGGTGGAAAGGGCGCCAATATCGTCTTTGAAGATGCTGCGATAGATCAGGCGATCGAAGGAATCGTTCAAGGAATCTTCTTCAACCAAGGTCATGTCTGTTGTGCCGGCTCGCGACTGTTGATCCAAGAGAACATCCACGACCTCTTCATCGAGAAGTTAGAGCGAAGAATCGAAGAGATTCGAGTCGGTGACCCCATGGATAAGAACACAGATCTTGGTGCCATCAATTCGAAGGAGCAGTTAGC
Organism: Actinomycetota bacterium; assembly: GCA_016870815.1. Classification (GTDB taxonomy): domain Bacteria; phylum Actinomycetota; class Actinomycetes; order Nanopelagicales; family Nanopelagicaceae; genus SYAN01. Next base: position 45,559 of record VGAI01000002.1, on the reverse strand, counting down.
GAAGATCATCGAATTGACGCAATCTGGTGAGGTCGAAGGAGCAAAAGCCTGGCAACCTGATTGCGCTCTTCCTTCACGTGGCTTCTGGTTTCGTCCCACGATATTTACCAACGTCACCGGTGCCCATCGAATCGCGCGCGAGGAGATCTTTGGTCCAGTCCTTTCAGTCCTCACCTTCCGCACTCCGCAAGAAGCGATCGAGAAAGCCAATAACACTCCTTATGGTCTTGCTGCGGGGGTCTGGAGTGAGAAGGGTTCGCGAATACTCTGGGCTAGTCGCGAGCTAAAGGCAGGTGTCATCTGGGCAAACACCTACAACAAGTTCGATGCAGCGAGCCCCTTCGGTGGCTATAAAGAATCTGGATGGGGTCGCGAAGGTGGAAGACACGGACTTCTTCCCTATCTCACTCATTCATCTACTCCCCGCGTGAAATCGGGCAAGGGGGTGCGAAGGTGAGTAAAGAACGTATCGATGTGAAGAAGACCTACAAACTATTCATCAACGGCGCATTCCCACGAAGCGAATCAGGAAGGTCATACCCGATCTACCGTAAAGGTTCGAAGGTTCTCTTGGCGCAACCGGCGCAAGCGTCACGAAAAGATCTACGCGATGCGGTTCGCGCTGCCCGTGAAGCTCGTTCTAAATGGCATAGCGCTAGCGCTTATAACCGAAGTCAGATTCTCTATCGCCTTGCTGAGATGATGGAAGGTCGACGTTCACAATTCGTCGAAGAGATCATGGCGCAAACATCTGCATCAAAGAGCGTGGCAGAGAAAGAGGTAAGTGAAGCGATAGATCTCTGGGTCTGGTATGCCGGGTGGTGCGACAAGATCGGGCAGATCTCTGGTGCAAATAACCCGATCAATGGTCCGTTCTATAACTTTACGAGCCCTGAACCTGTTGGCGTGGTGGGAGTCTTTGCTGCGCCGGATTCGCCCCTACTGGGTCTAGTTAGAGCAATGGCGCCGGCACTAGTCGGTGGCAATACTCTCGTTGTTCTCGCAAGTGAGAAACATCCGCTCTCTGCGATCACCTTTGGCGAAGTGATTGCGACTTCAGATGTACCTGCAGGCGTGATAAATATCCTCACTGGTATCAGAAGCGAACTGAGCTCATGGCTTGCATCCCATATGGAGGTAGATGGCCTGGATATCTCTGGGGTGAAATCTGGGAGTGGAGAGATACGTGCACTTGCGACAGAGAATCTCAAGCGAATCGCAGATTTTGATTCTTCAACATCGCCGAATCGAATCTTGGCGCTAATGGATCAGAAGACTATCTGGCACCCCATCGGGATCTAGTACTACTCAGCAGCGGCAGCAACTTCGGCGAAACGTGGCTTGATGACGCTCTCGATGATTTCAAGACGGTCTTCAAATGGAATGAAGGCGCTCTTGAGTGCATTAATTGTCACTCGTTGAAGGTCAGCAAAGTTCCAATTGAAGTGCTTGACGCACTGCGTCATCTCGTGTGTCATTGAGGTAGCGCTCATTAGTCGGTTATCAGTATTAAGCGTCACTCGAAACCTCAGCCGATTCAGTATTCCGATTGGATGGTCCGAATAAGTAGATACGGCCCCAGTTTGCAGATTCGAAGTCGGACAGAGCTCAAGCGGGATACGACGATCACGGACATATGCTGCAAGTCGCCCAAGTTTCGGCTCTCGTGAGGTGAGGTCGATATCGTCAATGATCCGCACGCCATGACCTAGTCGCTCTGCACCGCAGAGTTGTATCGCCTCCCAAATCGAAGGAAGGCCATATGCCTCGCCAGCATGAATCGTGAAGTGCGCATTCTCTCTTCGTAGATAGTCGAAGACATCTTGTTGCAACGTCGGCGGAAAGCCATCTTCAGGACCTGCGATATCAAAGCCAACTACGCCCTTATCTCGAAAGGCAACCACCTCTTCTGCCGCTTCGCGCGATCGGTTGTTTTGGCGCATGCCACAGAGAAGCGATTCGACGCGAATTTCATTTCCTTCATTACGCGCTTCAGCCATACCTTCGCGAAAGCCTTCGACTGTCTCGCGGACCACATCCGACAGTGACATCGAACCACGAGTGAAGAGCTCTGGTGCGCCACGGACCTCGGCATAGACCACGCCATCTCGAGCAAGATCGATGGCACATTCGCGGGCAACTCTTCGCAACGCCTCTGGCCGTTGCATCACAGCGATGGTGTGATCGAAAGTCTCGAGATAGCGCACTAAGGATTTTGAGTTACATGCATCCTCAAACCACCTTGCTAACTCCGCGGCATCCTGAGTCGGCAACTTCTCGTAGCCGATCTCTTCGGCCAACTCGATTATTGTCGCTGGACGAAGTCCGCCATCTAGATGATCATGCAAGAGCGCCTTTGGCAGACGCTTGATTGAATCGGGTTTCGGGCTCTTGGCGAGATTAGGGTTCGCCTGAATCGAGGCAGAGAGCGCTACTTCTCGACGATCGCTCATGCCTTACTACCTCAACTCTCGGGGACCGAATGCCCATGGAAGAAGTGAGGCAAGCGTCTGAGGTCCAGTAGGAGTTTGAATCAATAGCTCATTGCCACCGAATTCAAAGAGAAGTTGTCTACATCTGCCGCAAGGCTGTAGTGGATTTCCCTCGACATCAACGCAGACCACTGCAACCAATCTTCCACCACCTGTGGCATGAAGATCCGAGACCATCCCACATTCAGCGCAGAGCGTCACGCCATAACTTGCATTCTCTACATTGCATCCAGAGACGATGCGACCATCATCGACAAGACCTGCGACCCCTACCTTGAATTTCGAATAAGGCGCATAGGCATTTGCCATGACTTCAATCGCACGTTCTCTCAAGGTATGCCACGGAATCTCGCTACTCATAACCTCATCCTAACTTCTCAACAGAGTGATACCTGAACCAAGTCTCGATCGATGGCTCGCAACATCATCAAAACTTCGCTTTCTCGCTCTTGAGTCGGGCGATCTCTCTATCTATCGCCGCTCTATAGGAGCGCGCAGCGCTGTTGTGATACTTGATGGTAAGACCTTGATTATAGAAAGTGTGTCGTTTGCCAAAGATGCTGTTCTTTGCATCAATTGAATCTAGAAGATACTCGCCCAATACCGCAGTGCGAATAGTCATATCCATGGCCTTCGTGATATTGCGCTCTATTGAAAGCAAGAGGTGGGGCTTAGCGATAGCAAGATTGAGGTAATACTGGTCTGGGACATTTCCGATTATCTTGATCTGAGAGACTCGATTTCGCTCGCGGTTACGCTTTATCACGTCATTGAGAACCGCAGAATCCAAATTCCAGGTCGAGTAGAGGACATCCGCGCCTTGATCCATCAAGGCTTTATAGCCAGAAGGGTCTGAGGTAATACCTACTTGATATTGACCTTCGCTTGCTCCTTTGATCGCTCGTTTCTCTGCCGATCGAACTCCTGCCTCGAAATATGGGCCAAGTCGATTCATCTCTGGAGTGTCAGTCGCTACAAAGAGGACACGTTTTGATCGTGATGCTAGCGCAGCAGAAAATCCCGCGATATAGGCAGATTGTTTATCGTCAAATACATGTGAGAAGACATTGAGTCCACTCACTGTTCCATCATTGATGATGGCAAACTCGAGATCGGGGTACTCCTGTGAAACACGGCGCACCGCCTCTGCATTTGCCGGTCCAATCGCGATCATCATGAAGTAGCCACTGCGTGCCATCAATCTCAACCGATAAATCCGGTCACCAACAGTTCCATCGGTAACCAATTCACGGACATTGGGATCAAAGAGACCGTACTTCTTCTTAGCTATCGCCAGCGCCTTGCGCGCTGCATCGTTATAAGAACCATCCCCGGGTCCCCCGGTATCAAAGAGGAGCGCGATCTTTCGCTCTCTATTTACCTCATCGGCGTGGAGAGCAGAAGGGACGATTGTGAAAGAAAGCGCTAGCGCTACGAGAAGTGATAGCCCTTTAGAACGGATCATGTTGTCGATGCACTCCCCAAACTTTGCGGAGTCGATCGCAAATCTCGCCAACGCTCGCCCCAAGGACGATTGCGCTCTTCATCGCAGGCAAGAGATTCTCATCGGTTGCGGCAATACGCTCGATCTCATCGAGTGATGCGCTCAATGCCGTTTGATCTCTCGAGGCTTTTCGCTCTGCAAGTCGTGCCCGTTGAGATCGGCCGAGTTCTGGATCAATCACCATCAACGGTGGCGATGCGCTAGCACCATCAGTGAACTCATTGACCCCCACAACTATTCGTTTCTTCGCATCTATCTCGTTCGCGATTTTGTAAGCGGTATCTTCGATCTCACTCTTCTGATAGCCATGTTCGATCGCAATCACTGCTCCGCCCATCTCATCTATCTTCGTGATCTGCTCGGCAATTCTTTGCTCCAGGTCATCCGTCATTTTCTCGATGAACTCAGCGCCACCAAATGGATCGACTCCTTCGGTGATTCCCGATTCGCTGGCGATAACCTGTTGGGTTCTAAGCGCCAACTGGGCCGCCTTTGAACTCGGTAAGGCAAGAGCTTCATCGAATGAATTGGTGTGAAGTGACTGCGTGCCACCGAGCACTGCGGCAAGGGCTTGAATAGTCACTCGAACTATGTTGACCTCAGGTTGTTGGGCGGTGAGTTGAACACCTGCGGTCTGAGTATGGAAACGAAGTTGCATCGACTTTGCCTGCTTCGCTCCAAAGCGCTCTTTCATGATCTTTGCCCAGACGCGTCGTGCGGCACGGAATTTCGCGACCTCTTCAAGGAATGAAGTCCGCGAAACAAAGAAGAAAGAGAGCCTAGGCGCGAATTCGTCGACATCCATTCCGGCCTTCACCGCCGCATCGACATATGCAATGGCGTTGCTCAAGGTGAATGCAACCTCTTGTACTGCATCTGCCCCTGCCTCGCCGATGTGATATCCCGAGATCGAAATCGTGTTCCATTTCGGCAAGTGAACCTTGCAATACTTGAAGATATCTGTGATTAATCGGAGAGAAGGTTGTGGCGGGAAGATGTAGGTACCGCGAGCTATGTACTCCTTGAGAATGTCATTTTGGATGGTGCCTTGCAGACTCTCGCTACTGACACCTTTTTCTTCAGCAACGACTTGATACATCAAAAGCAAAATCGCAGCCGGAGCATTGATGGTCATTGAGGTTGAGATCTCTCCCAGGGGAATCCCATCGAAAAGCTCTCGCATATCGTCGATGGTGTCGATCGCAACACCAACTTTGCCGACTTCATCGACTGCGAGTGGATGATCTGAATCCATACCCATCTGAGTGGGAAGATCAAAGGCGACTGAAAGTCCACCCGTCCCGCGCGCCACCAATTCTTTATAGCGTTGGTTCGACTCTGCAGCCGTGCCAAATCCCGCGTACTGTCGAATCGTCCATGGTTTGGATTGATACATGGTGGGGTGAATTCCTCGAGTGAACGGGAACTCACCCGCCGACTCCATGCTCTGATCCTTATCGGAAGAACTCACTCTGATCCTTTGCGAGGTAGCAATCCGAGATTCTTATAGACCTTTGCCAGCGTCGCTTCAGCGACCACTTCGGCCTTCTTCGCACCAGCTTTTATAATCTCGGCAAGTTCGCTCTTGCTAGTAAGAAGTTCTAAACTTCTATTTCGAATCGGTGAGAAGTAATCAGCGACTGCCTGCGCTACCTCACCCTTGAAATCCCCATAACCCTTACCTGAGAATTCCTTCTCTATCTCACTCTGCGACTTGCTCGTCAGGCTTGAGAGAATCGTGATCAAGTTCGATATGCCTGGCTTCTCAGCTTCATCAAAGGTCACTTCGCGACCAGTATCGGTGACGGCGGACTTTATCTTCTTGATGTTGATTGAGGGTTCATCGAGAATATCGATCACACCAGATTGTGAGGCAGCAGATTTGCTCATCTTCGCAGTGGGATCTTGAAGATCATTGATCTTGGCCCCCGCTTTCATGATGTAAGGCTCAGGTACGACCAAAGTGTCGCCATAACGCGAGTTGAATCTCTGACCGAGATCACGAGTCAACTCGATATGTTGTCGCTGATCTTCACCGACTGGAACCAGGTTTGCTTGATAGAGCATGATGTCGGCGGCTTGTAGCAATGGATAGGTGAAGAGTCCGACAGTGGTTCGATCCGATCCCGCCTTCTGGGATTTATCTTTGAACTGAGTCATTCGACTTGCCTCACCAAATCCGGCAAGACATTCCATGATCCAGGCAAGTTGATTGTGTTGGTGGATATGGGATTGTACGAAGATAGTGCAACGATTTGGGTCGAGACCTAGCGCGATCAGTTGGGCGACTGACTTGAGCGTTCGCTCGGTCATCAACTTCGGATCAACATCGACGGTTAGTGAATGTAGATCGACTACGCAATAGAAGGCGTCGTGGGTATCTTGCAGAGCCACCCACTGTTTGATGGCGCCGAGATAATTACCGAGATGAAATGAATCAGCAGTCGGCTGAATCCCAGAGAGGACGCGCTTCATCTCGTTAGTTTATCGGGGATTGAATTGGCCAACCCTGACCATTAGTGAAGTGAAATTAGCGCTTTTCCTACGCGCTTTCCTTCCATCTCGAGGACGGTGATACGAAAGCCATCAAGATGGATCACATCATGAGCGCTTGGCATTCGCCCCAAGTGGTGCATCACGAGCCCACTTAAGGTTTCGTAGGGTCCATCTGGAAGTGATTTACCCATCTCTTCTGCGAGGTCATCGAGGGCGACGAGCCCATCGACTTCCAATTCACCAGTCTTCTCTTCTGTCGAAATCTCACTGGTGCTTTCATCGTATTCATCATGAATATCGCCAATCATCGTCTCAACGAGATCTTCGAGCGTGACTATTCCATCAGTACCACCATACTCATCAAGGACGATAGCGATCTGTTGTCGACCAGCGCGCATCTCAGTCAGCGCAGGCAAGACACCTTTTGTGCCCGGCAAGAAAAGTATCGGACGCACTAACTCGCGAATCACCGTACTTCGTTTATGTTCTGGATCGAGCAAGTCGCGAACATGGATGAAGCCAAGCACCTCATCACTTGATCCCCTGACCACCGGATATCGTGAGTGCGCTTTGTCTACCGCTATTGAAATTGATTCTTCAACCGTTAACGTTGAATCAAGAAAGTCCACTTCAGTGCGCGGACGCATCACTTCATGTACTTGCGTCTCACTCGCTGCGAAGACCTCTTCTACAATGTCGCGCTCCTCTTCAGTGAGCGCAGCATGGCCAGAGACGAGATCCATCAATTCCTCTTCAGAGATATCTTGACGGCCAGCAGTCGGGTCGATTCGAAGAAGTTTGAGTACAGCATTAGTTGACTTGGAGAGCAGCCAGATGAATGGGCGAAAGACTTTTGCCACCTTGTCCACGATAAATGCAAGGGTGGGGGCAATCGCTTCTGCTTTGGCGAGCGCAACTCGCTTTGGCACTAACTCGCCGAAGACGAGCGAAAAATATGCAATCACCAAGGTGAGCCCGATCAGGGAAACCGTGTCGGCTGCGCCCTCGGATAGACCTGCATCAATCAGATACGGGATGAGGTATGCGCCAATCTGATCTGCGCCGACTGCCGCTGAGAGAAATCCAAAGAGTGTGACGCCAACTTGGACTGCCGCCAAGAATCTATTGGGGTCTTTGGCGAGCTCTGCGACGCGACTGCCGCGCTTTCCTTTGCCGGCGAGCTGGCGGACCTGCCCTTCACGAAGCGTGACTAGGGCAATCTCTGCTGCCACAAATATTGTGCTGAGACCTATGAAGAAGAAGACAAGGAGGATGTCCAGCGAGAGACTGAGGATCGACAAACTCGGGTCGGGGTCCATGGGAAAACGGATTCTAACTGAGCCGAGGAGGAAACCTAAACCTGGGGTTTAGCCTACGCTCACGATGAAGGAGTACACCGCGTTTTCGCCCTCAATGGCAACCTAGCAAGAAGGCCCCACCTCGCGTACCCTCCGCCCAAGCCAGTTCGCTGGCACCTTTTTCCAACGGATCGTCGAGCACGTACCTGCTCGGTTAAGGGAGTAACTCATGGCATCAGTTAGATTCGAAAGCGCTTCGCGCATCTATCCAGGCACCACGGTTCCTGCAGTCGACAAACTCAATCTCACAGTCAATGACGGTGAGTTCTTAGTTCTCGTCGGTCCATCAGGTTGTGGCAAGTCAACTTCGCTTCGCATGTTGGCAGGTCTTGAAGAGATCGATAACGGAGCAATCTTCATCGGTGATCGCGACGTAACAAATGTCGCACCAAAAGATCGCGATATAGCGATGGTCTTCCAGTCATACGCCCTTTATCCGCATATGACTGTTGCCGAAAATATGGGATTCGCACTCAAGATCGCAGGTGTTGCGAAAGAAGAACGCGATCGACGCGTTCGCGAAGCAGCAAAACTCCTTGACCTCGAGGCATATCTTGAGCGAAAGCCGAAGGCGCTCTCTGGTGGACAACGTCAGCGCGTTGCTATGGGACGTGCAATCGTTCGCGAACCACAGGTCTTCTTGATGGATGAGCCATTATCGAATCTTGATGCAAAGCTTCGCGTAGCAACACGTACCCAGATCGCAGCGCTACAGCGCCGACTTGGCATCACCACCGTCTATGTCACTCATGATCAGGTAGAGGCGATGACTATGGGCGATCGCGTAGCAGTCTTGAAGGATGGCCTGCTACAGCAATGTGATTCACCACGAAATCTCTATGACAAGCCAGCAAATGCTTTCGTCGCTGGATTCATTGGCTCACCTGCGATGAACCTACTTATTGCTCCGGTAGAAGCCGGTAATGCGAAACTTGGTTCGCTCTCAATCCCAACAAGCGCGAGCGGTAGCGTCATCGTCGGCGTTCGCCCAGAGGGCTTCACTCCATCTTCCTCAGGATTCGAGATCAATGTAGAAGTGGTAGAAGAACTCGGGGCAGATGCTTACGTATATGGCAAGCCTGCAGATAGCAGTGTGAAGTTCTACAACTCAGCGGATGAGGGCGCGCAAGTCATCGTCCGTTGGGATCCGAAGAACCCACCTCGTCCTGGAGATCGCATCTCTGTGCAACCACAACCTGGTGCGGTTCACTTCTTCGATCAAGCAAGCGGGAAAGCGCTCTAAGAACTCAACCCATCTTCGCTTTGAGATTGGTGTTTATCGCATCCAAGAAATCTTGGGTGTTGAGCCATGGCGCATCTGGTGAGATCAAGAGCGCGAGATCTTTGGTCATCTTTCCGCTCTCGACAGTCTCGATACAGACTTTCTCCAATGCCTCGGCAAAGTTTGCTAGCGCTGGGTTGTTATCCAACTTAGCGCGGTGGGCTAGTCCACGAGTCCAGGCGAAGATGGAAGCGATCGGATTGGTGGAGGTCGGCTTACCTGCTTGATGATCACGATAATGACGCGTCACAGTTCCGTGCGCTGCCTCTGCTTCAACCGTCCTGCCATCAGGTGACATCAAGACCGAAGTCATCAGACCAAGTGAGCCATAGCCTTGAGCGACAGTGTCTGACTGGACATCGCCATCGTAATTCTTACAAGCCCAGATGTATCCACCTTCCCAACGAAGTGAGGTGGCAACCATGTCATCGATCAATCGATGGTCATATTCAAGACCATTCTTCTGAAACTCGGCCTTGAACTCCTTCTCGAAGACTTCAGCAAAAATATCCTTGAATCGACCGTCATAGGCCTTGAGAATCGTGTTCTTCGTCGAGAGAAATACTGGATACTTGCGAGCAAGACCGTAATTAAATGATGCACGAGCAAAATCTCTGATTGATTCATCGAGGTTGTACATCGTCATCACAACGCCAGAGCCAGGGAACTTGAAGACCTCAAACTCCATGGGAGCCGAGCCATCCTCTGGAGTGAAAGTCACAGTGAGAGTTCCAGCGCCTGGAACCTTGAAATCTGTCGCGCGGTATTGATCGCCGAATGCGTGACGACCAATGACGATTGGCTTCGTCCAGTGTGGAATCAACCTTGGGACATTCTTGATGATGATCGGCTCGCGGAAGATAACGCCGCCGAGGATGTTCCTGATCGTTCCATTCGGAGATTTCCACATCTTCTCAAGGCTGAATTCTTTGACTCGCGCCTCATCAGGAGTGATAGTCGCGCATTTGACGCCGACGCCATGCTTCTTGATTGCGTTTGCGCTATCAATAGTCACTTGATCATCGGTCTTATCGCGATATTCGATACCGAGGTCGTAATACTCAAGGTTGACATCTAGATAAGGCAGGATCAACTGTTCTTTGATGAAAGCCCAGATGATTCGGGTCATCTCATCACCATCGAGTTCGACGACGGTGCCAGCGACTTTAATCTTATTCAATTAGAGATCCTTCACATCGTTCTGCTTGGCACGGACTGCCTCGGCCGCAACCAAGAGCGCATCACGCTCACTTTGATCTAACTCAGTTTCAACTACCTTATTCACTCCCTCGCGACCGATAGCGGCTTCGACCCCAAGATAGACGCCTGAGATTCCATATTGACCTTCAACCCAGGCACAGACCGGCATCACTGCGCCAGAGTCTTCGATCACTGCCTTAGCCATTCTCGCTGCGGCAGCTGAAGGTGCGTAGTACGCAGAGCCCGTCTTCAAAAGCGCGACTATCTCTGCGCCACCATTTCTAGTCCGATCGACAAGGCCCGCAATATCCTCTTGTGACAAGAGCTCATTTAATGGCTTGCCATTGACGGTACAGCGACTTGGGACAGGAACCATCGTCTCACCATGAGAACCAAGTGTGAGCGTTGCGACGGAGGAAACCGGAACATTCAACTTCTCTGCGACGAAATGTGTGAAGCGTGCGGTATCAAGCATTCCAGCCTGACCCATCACGCGATTATGTGGAAACTTAGTTGCGATCTGTGCGAGAGCTGTCATCTCATCAAGGGGATTGGAGACCACAATGACAACTGCATTCGGTGCGTGCCTTGCGACATTTTCCGCAACTCCACGAACGATTCCAGCATTTACGCCGATGAGATCCATTCGACTCATTCCCGGCTTTCGTGGCAGACCTGCGGTGATGACAACGACATCTGAACCCGCAATTGCTTCGTAACCTGCGCCCTCAGCGGTGGTGCTCTGACCAATTACTTTGGTTTCAAATCCCTCGATAGATCGAGATTGATTGATATCGAGCGCAATACCCTCTGGCTTACCTTCGACGATATCGGTCAAGACGACCGTCTCGAAGATGTCGTATTCAGCGAGCCGTAGCGCAGTCGTCGATCCGTAGAAACCGCTTCCGACTACTGTGACTTTTCCTTTGCGGGCCATCTATGGTCACACCTTTCCATTACACAGTTACACCGTTACATCAGTACAGAAAATCACCAAGTTACAGAACCTTGAAGTGAGGGCAATGTTACCTGCGGATCAGAAGCACGAAGAATCGAAGGATTGCCGCTCAATGGTGAGAGAAAATCATCAGGCAGAGGAGTCGGGCAGGGCCAAAGCCACTGTAACCAGCGCCACAGCGATGATCAACGGGATTATCAACTGGAGTCGACGCTTCTCCCCTTGAGCCGATATCTCAGCAACGGTCCGAGCACCAAGTCCGAGGCCGATTGCAACTGATCCGTAGCGAACGTTGACAAAAATCGCCAGGAAAATTCCGAGCAGAATCACCGCTAAACCAAGATTTCGAACCAGCGTCAATCCAGCTCGTATCGCGCGTATCATCTACTTGGGCGCTCCCTCAAACTCGCCGCGATGACTCCGAATGATATTTTCAAGAAGCATCGCACGAGTCATTGGTCCCACTCCCCCAGGTACTGGCGAGAGTGCACCTGCGAGATGCGAGACATCAGGATGCACATCGCCAACAAGCTTTGACCCATCTCGAGTCAGACCTACATCAACAACGGTAGCTCCTGCAGAGATCATCTCTTTAGTGATCATCCATTTACGACCAGCAGCTGCAATAACTATATCGGCGCTCTTGATGATCTCCTGCGGATTCTTTGTTCCCGTATGTACCACGCTTACTGTTGCATTGACCTCGCGATCACTCATCATCAAAGCAAGTGGTCTTCCTACCGTTACGCCTCGTCCAACGATGACGACTCGTGCACCCGATAGTTCAATCTTGTAGGCACGAAGGAGGCGAATGATTCCCAGTGGAGTACATGGCCGAGGCGCCACTACGCCAGATACTAAATTGCCGAGATTGACCGGATGCAAGCCATCACAGTCCTTCTTTGGATCTATCGCCTCAAGGAAGCGATGATGGTTTTGATTTCCTGGGAGCGGAAGTTGCAAGAGAAATCCAGTACAGCGAGCATCTGAATTAAGCGAGGCAATTGCTTCGCCAATTTCCCCATCAGATGCAGTGGCAGGCAGATCAATACGAAGTGAATTGATCCCGACCTCGCTACAGTCACGATGTTTGGCTGCGACATAACTCTTGGATGCCGGGTCATCTCCCACCAGGATCGTGCCAAGTCCAGGGATGCTTGCCCCCGGATTATCTTTGAGACCGTCGATATAAGTCTTGATATCGCTTCTGATTTGAGCAGCGATTGACTTTCCATCGAGTGTGAACACCTGGTGAGTCTATTTCATTGATTAATGAGAGAAGTGTCTTCTACCAGTAAAATACATTGTCACACCCATACTTGCCACGGCTTCGATTACTTCGTTATCTCGTTTGCTTCCGCCAGGTTGGACTATCGCACTGACTCCAGCGCGAGCAAGTTCTACCGCGCCATCTGCGAATGGAAAGAAGCCATCACTCGCGGCGAAGGCACCTCTGGCTCGATCACCGGCATGGCTGACTGCTAACCGTGCCGCATCAACACGGCTCACTTGCCCCATACCGATACCAACCGTCGCTTGATTCTTTGCGATGACAATTGCATTACTCTTTACCGAGCGTACACAACGCCAAGCGAAACGGAGCTCTTGCATCATCTCGTCCGAAAGTGCATTTCCGGCAACTAATTCCCACTCTGAGGGATCAGATTGAACATCATCCATCTCTTGGAGCAAGAGACCTCCTGAAATCAGATGTCCGGTGAATTTTGGCTTGCTTCGCTCCACTTCAAGCAATCTCAGCTCGCGCTTATTCGATAAGACTTCTATCGACCTTGGTGTAAATGCTGGTGCAATGATCACTTCGAGGAAGATCTCACTTAAATCCTTCGCTAGATCCTCATCGACAGTGCCGTTGAGCGCCACGACTCCGCCAAAACTCGAAACGGGATCAGACTCCAAGGCCTTCTTGAAAGCAACAAGCATGGAGTCTGCGGATGCAATCCCGCAGGGATTTCCATGTTTGATGATGGCGCAGCTATTTCTTTCGTGGTCCAAGACGGCACGCCACGCGGCATCTGCATCAAGGAGATTGTTATAGGAGAGAGCCTTCTGCGTATTAAGGTCCACTCGCTTTGCGCCAGAGTTATCGCCAGAGAAAGCTACAAGAGCACCCTTCTGATGTGGATTCTCGCCGTATCGAAGCGAGGGAGCCAGATGACGCGCTATCTCCATCTCATAACGCAGCGATGTTGCGAAGGCAATTCCGGCAAGTTCTTCGCGTCGCTGATCTGAGATTCCTAGCGGAAGTGAATCAATGAATTCTTGGTAGAACTTTGGATTAGTAAGTAGAGTGACGAAGCGATGGTTCTTTGCTGCTGCTCTCATTAAAGCCGAACCACCGATATCAATCTCATCACTCTTTGGATTCGAAGCAAAGTCGTAAAGATTGACCACAACCACATCTACTGGCGCGATGTGAGAGCGCTCTAACTGCTCCATCTCAGATTTCGAATCTCGATCAGCAAGGATTCCTGCGAAGATATTCGGGTGAAGTGATTTGACTCGACCGCCGGCCAATTCTTCGACTCCGGTCACTTCTTCAATTGCGGTTACTGGTAAACCCATTCCCTTCAAGCTCTTTGCGGTTCCAGTCGTTGCCACAATTTCATAATTCGATTGGATCAATGCCTTGGAAAGATCAACTAGTGCATCCTTATTTGTGACTGAGATAAGCGCCCGTCGCTTCATGGCACGGAATCTACGTCAAGGTCTCCTGCGCTGCTTCGACGAAGGCGCAGAAGCATCAAGGCCTTGGAGAGAGCCATTCCTAAAGCAAGTTCTCCAGTAAGAACTAGCGGAAAGCGCCACCAAGAGAGTCCGACCTGGGAGAGGGTGTCGCTGACTAGCTGGCCGCTCGAAAGTAGAGCAAGAACAAGAGAAAAGAGGGCGAAGAATCCGATGGCTATTGCCGAGGAGCGATCGCCACCAAAGCGCTGACTCAGTTTGAAGTGAATGTAGAAGCCGAGCGCCAGAACAAGAATCGCCCCAGCGATGGCATAAGGAAAATTCCCACGTGGCAGCGCACCAAGAAGCGGAATCGCAGGAATCTGATCGAGACGATGTACAAATGGCGCCACTATCGAGTCGTCACCAATATGTGCGCCCGCTCCAGAGATGTAGCCAAGCGTGGCAGCAATCAGATTTGGCAGATAAAGAACTTGGATCAAGATCAAAGCAAATCCACCAAAGATGCCCGGCGCGATCACTGTTGTGAGATCGATAACCACCCGAAAGTGAAAGATAAGAGATGCAAGCAAGACTAGGGCAGCAAGTGACATCAGTAGAGCGACTCCTGCCGCTGCCCATGCTGCAGCAATTTCCCATTCGCTTCTCTGACGTTTTGGGATTAGCTCTCCTGAGAAAAGTGTGAAGGCGAGCGCGATGATGAAAGTGATCGGAAAGGCAAAATACCAGCGAACCTCAACCGCAGAGTTAGCCAGCGTTGCAACTACCGAGAGAAGAACCGCAACAGTGCTATAAAAAAGCGCAAATATCGGAGCAGATGCTCGAGGGCTCACGCCTTTTGCAACGAGGCGAAGATACGAGGACTTGATGGCGAAGAAGACCAGCGCTAACGCGCCGAGTGGAAGCAGAGTGAGTTTTGCACCAGCCATCGAACCTTCGATATAGAGCGGAACTTGATGAGAGGCGAGCCAGATCCAGAGCGCTGCGAATATCGGATCTGATGTACTTCCTTGGCTACTGCCCGCTGTCGCCCAGACGATCAATGAGATGAATGCGATGGGAAGTAGAACCAAGACCACACTTCGAATCACCTGCTTGAAGATGAGCGTGATCGCTGGCATATCCACCAGCAAATCTTGCCCCAAGCGAACGAATAAGTGAGTAAGGGAGAGTTAGCTCAAGATCTTTCTCATCAACTCCGCAGTCTCGCTTGGAGTCTTGCCCACTTTCACCCCAGCCGCTTCAAGCGCAACCTTCTTTGCCTCTGCAGTCCCTGAAGATCCTGAGACGATCGCACCGGCATGGCCCATTGTTTTGCCCTCAGGCGCAGTAAAGCCTGCGACATAGCCGACAACTGGCTTTCGTACATACTCTTTGATGAACGCAGCAGCTCGTTCTTCGGCGTCGCCGCCAATCTCACCAATCATCACAATCGCTGCAGTCTCGGGGTCGTCTTGGAAAGCCTTGAAACAGTCGATATGTGTTGTTCCGATGACAGGATCGCCACCGATACCAACAGCGGTAGTGAAGCCAAAATCTCGAAGTTCATACATCATCTGATAGGTAAGCGTTCCTGATTTTGAAACTAAACCGATCTTGCCTTTACCAGTGATATCGGATGGGATGATTCCTACATTCGATTTTCCGGGGCTGATCAATCCAGGACAGTTCGGTCCGATGATTCTCGTCTTACCTTTGCTCTGGGCATAGGCAAAGAACTCAGCGGTGTCATGCACTGGGATTCCTTCGGTGATGACAACCATAAGACGGATCTCAGCGTCAATCGCATCTATCGCTGCTGCTTTAGCGAACTTCGGTGGAACGAAGACCACTGAGACATCGGCCCCAGTCGCTGTCATCGCCTCTTTCACTGAGTTGAAGACTGGAAGCGTATGTCCATCGATCTCAACGCTTTGGCCACCTTTGCCTGGCGTGACGCCACCAACAATCTTGGTTCCTGCAGCGAGCATCCGCTTGGTGTGCTTGGTTCCTTCAGAACCAGTCATACCTTGGACGATTACTTTGCTCTTCTCATCAAGAAAGATCGCCATTTACTTTGCCGCCAACTCTGCGGCCTTTGCAGCTGCGCCATCCATCGTCTCCAGTTGTTGAACTAGTGGGTGAGCAGCCTGATTCAGGATGCGACGTCCTTCGGCAACATTGTTTCCATCAAGGCGCACCACAATCGGTTTTGTCGCTTTGCCACCAAGAATCTCAAGCGCTTGCACGATTCCATTTGCGACAGCATCACATGCGGTGATTCCGCCAAAGACATTGACGAATACGCTCTTCACTGCCGGATCGCCAAGGATTATTGAGAGGCCATCTGCCATCACCTGAGCTGATGCACCACCACCGATATCAAGGAAGTTCGCTGGCTTTACTCCGCCGAATTTTTCGCCAGCGTAGGCAACGACATCAAGAGTGCTCATCACTAGCCCTGCGCCATTGCCGATGATTCCCACTTCGCCGTCAAGTTTGACGTAGTTGAGATCCTTCTCTTTGGCGAGGGCCTCTAGCGGATCTGTCGCCGAAGTATCAATCAATGATTCATGATCTGGATGTCGAAATCCCGCATTGTCATCGAGCGTGACTTTTCCATCAAGGGCAATGACTCGACCATCTTTTGTCTTGACTAGCGGATTGACCTCAACCAATGTCGCATCAGATTTCTTAAATACATCCCAGAGCGTCACTAATACCTTCGCTACCTCATCAGCCACATCAGATGGAAATCCACCTTTTAGGACAATCTGCTTGGCTTCATCTAATGAAAGTCCCTTGTAGGGATCGATATTGACCTTAGCTAGTTTCTCTGGCGTCTCCTGTGCCACCTGTTCGATATCCATTCCACCCGATACCGAGGCCATCACCAAGAACGAACGATTAGCGCGATCAAGAAGTATGGCGAGGTAATACTCGGATTCGATTGGCGCTGCTTGAGCGATCATCACTTTATGGACAGTGTGACCTTTGATATCCATCCCGAGAATCGCCGCCGCCTTCTCACGCGCTTCATCTGCGTTCTCAGCGAGCTTCACGCCACCAGCTTTGCCACGGCCGCCGACCTTTACCTGGGCTTTGACTACTACGCGTCCACCCATTGAGGCCGCCGCTGTTGCTGCCTCTTGCGCCGTGGTTGCCACAGCGCCTTTGAGGACTGGAACCCCCATCGACTCGAATAGATCTCGTGCTTGGTATTCGTAGAGGTCCACTCTTTAGTTACGCCCTTTCACATTAGCTCGTACCCATTCAACGATCTTCTCTGACGGTGTTCCGGGTGTGAAAATCTCAGAGACACCCATATCTTTTAACGTAGCGATATCGGCATCCGGGATGATGCCGCCGCCAAAGAGCAAGACATCTTTTGCGCCTTCTGCTTTGAGAAGTTCAAGCGTTCGTGAAAAGAGCGGGATATGCGCGCCCGAGAGAATGGAAAGCCCTATTGCATCGACATCCTCTTGGATTGCGGTAGCAACAATCTGCTCTGGTGTTTGATGCAGACCTGTGTAGATCACTTCCATTCCAGCATCACGGAGAGCGCGTGCAACGATCTTTGCGCCTCGATCATGTCCATCAAGTCCTGGTTTTGCGACGACGACACGAATCATCTGGCCACTCACATTCATAACTTAGCTACCGGGGCATATCGAAGCAACAAGCGCTTCTCACCGAAGCTGCCGAAATCAATGGTCGCCTCGGCTTTCTCGCCCTCACCTGAGACTAAAACCACAGTCCCAAGCCCAAAGGTGTCATGACTGACGCGATCACCTAGTGCGAGTGTGATTCCACCACCATCGGCCACTTTTCTGCCGGTTGCACTCGGTCTAGCCAACGGACGCGGCGCACGAAATGAAGATGAACCAGAGACGGCACGGCGATACTCGCTGATCTGCGGTGAACCATGAATTGATTCGCCGCTCCACTCGATGACTTCACTTGGAATTTCATCTAAGAATCGAGAAGGTGGATTGTAATTCGGCGCACCCCAAGAGCTTCGATATTCAGCTCGAGAGAGAAAGAGTCTGCGCTGCGCGCGAGTTATTCCCACATAAGCAAGACGTCGCTCCTCTTCAAGTTCATCTTTCTCACCGATAGAGCGCGAGTGTGGAAATACATTCTCCTCCATCCCAGTAAGAAAGACTGTCGGAAATTCGAGTCCCTTAGCGGTATGCAGGGTCATCAATGTAATGACGCCGCCATGATCTTCTCCTTCTGGAATTTCATCAGCATCAGCAACCAGGGCCACTTCTTCTATGAATGCGCTCAAACTCGATTCTTCACCTGCCTCAACCCGAGCCTGCGCGAACTCCTCAGCGACTGCTACAAGTTCTTGCACATTCTCAAGTCGAGATTCATCTTGTGGATCATCGCTCTCCTGAAACTCTCGCAATATCCCGCTCTGTTCGAGGACGGCAGCTGCAATTGATGCTGGCGAAGACTTTGCTTCGACCAGAGTCATCAAGGTTGCAATCAAATCCGTGAAGCCATTTATTGCACTAACACTGCGCGCCTGCATCCCCTCGATCTCACTGACTTGCTCGAGCGCGCGCCAAAAAGTGATCGAATTAGTCTGAGCAAATGCATCGACCTGATCCAACGCACGATCGCCGATGCCACGTTTTGGAGTATTGATGATTCGTCGGAGTGAGACTTCATCACTCGGGTTAGTCAGTAATCTCAAGTAAGCAAGAAGGTCTTTGACTTCTCGACGCTCGTAAAAGCGCACACCGCCAACGACTTTGTACGGGATGGATTCACGGAGGAAGATCTCTTCAAAGACACGAGATTGGGCGTTTGTCCGATAGAAGATCGCACTCTCCCCGTATCTCGACTTGCCTTCACGTGCGAGTGATTTCAAGGTATCGGCGACAAACTGTGCCTCGTCATGCTCACTCTCGGCAATGTAGCCAATGATCTTCTCGCCATCGCCAGAGTCAGACCAGAGTTTCTTCTCTTTCCTTGAAGAGTTCTGTGAGATCACCGCATTTGCGGCAGTCAGAATGTTCTGTGTCGATCGATAGTTCTGTTCCAAGAGGATGGTTCGGGCATCGAGATAATCCTCTTCAAATTGCATGATGTTTCGAATCGTTGCCCCACGGAATGCATAGATTGATTGATCAGCATCGCCAACAACGCAGAGTTCTGCCGGCAGTATCCCCTCACTTAGGTCTCCGACCAGATAGCGGACCAAGATGTACTGGGCATGGTTTGTATCTTGATATTCATCGACCAATACATGTTTGAAACGAGTTCGATAACGCTCCCTTACTTGAGGAAACCTCTGCAGCAGCTCTACTGTCTTGCCGATCAAATCATCGAAGTCCATCGCATTAGCATCGACTAGACGCTTCTGATAAAGTGCATAAACTTCCGCTACAACTTCTTCCATATAGTTGGTGGTGGCATTCCGATAATCAGCAGGTCCCATCAGTTCATTCTTTGCCTTCGATATCGCCGCCTGAAAAGTCCGGGGCGCATACCGTTTAGAATCAAGATTGAGATCCTTCATCACCAAAGTGATCAGTCGAAGTGAATCCGAACTGTCGTAGATAGTGAATTGGCGGGAGTAACCCAGATGCTCTGCTTCATTTCTAAGGATTCGAACGCAAGCTGAGTGGAAAGTAGCTACCCACATATTTTTCGATCGTGGCCCGACTAGCTCTGCAACTCTCTCCTTCATCTCTCCTGCGGCTTTGTTAGTGAAGGTGATCGCGAGAATCTCCCACGGAGCAACTCCTCTTTTCTCGAGAAGATAGACGATTCTTCGAGTGAGAACTCGAGTCTTTCCTGATCCAGCACCGGCAACAATGAGTAACGGGGTTCCTTGATGGATCACTGCTTCGGTTTGTGAAGGATTGAGTCCTTCAAGAATTTCTTCGTGGCTCATATCGGTCGGATCACAGCAGTGGACTCAAGATGCGGAGTCAATTCGAGCGAATTCTCTGAGGCATAGCCTGCGAGTCTAGAGTCGAACGGGGTCACGCGAAGGTTCTGCCAGAATCTGCGCATGGCCGATACCTATCAACCACTGCCCGACTCTGAGATAAAGCGGATTCTCGTGGTTACGGCTCATCCTGATGATCTCGACTTTGGCTGCTCCGGATCGATTGCGCTCTGGACTCGAGCCGGAATTGAAGTCTCTTACGTTATCTGCACCAATGGCGACCAAGGTGGTGAGGACCCCACGGTGCCACGCGAGGAGATGCCAAAGATCAGACAGAAGGAACAACGCGATGCAGGAAAGGTCATTGGCGTTGAGAAATTAACTTTTCTTGGCTATCGCGATGGTTGGCTTGAGCCAACAATTGCTCTCCGTAAGGAGATTGTGAGACAGATTCGCATCCATAAACCAGATCGAATGGTGATCCCATCACCCGATCGCAACTGGGATCGTCTCTTTAGTTCGCACCCAGATCATCTTGCTGCAGGCGAAGCTGCGATCCAAGCCGTCTATCCTGATTCTCGTAACGCATTTGCCTTCGAAGACCTCTTGAAGGAAGAGGGGCTTGAACCTCATCGAGTTCGGGAAGTCTGGGTGATGTCTGCCGCTTCACCCAATCACTTCGTTGATATCACTGCGACAATTGATCTCAAGATCAATGCTCTTCACGCCCATGTCAGCCAGACTGCACATAATCCCAAGATGGAGGAGATGGTGCGAAGTTGGGGTGAACGAAATGCTGAAGCAATGGGGCTAGATAAGGGGCGTTACGCAGAGATCTTCCGCGTGATTAACACTGATTAGAGCGACGGACTCTCTATCAGGTGAGTTGATTTCGGCTTCTGGTGTTCTGTGCGATGTGCACGAGGGCAATCAATAGTTCAAAAACCAATCGGAGTGCCAGGATGATCAAGTAGCCAACGAAGGCCCCAATCAATGGTCCAACGACAAGGACTAAGAAGGTTGCTGGTTGGAGTCCAGAATCAACTCTTTGACTCTCATAAGAGATCAAGGTCTGCATCGGTGTGACTACAGCCATGACAGCAACAATCAGAGTGAAATAGATCCAATAGAGGTATCCCGAGATCAGTCTGGTCACATAGTGGGTCAGGCGAAAGTCCTTGAGAGTCTCATTTAACTCAGCAATTTCACTCTTCCACTTGGGAACTGTCACGACAAAAGCAACAGCCACAATGGCCAAGATAAAAATAAATAGCACTGCCTTGAACAGGAGTGCAACTGCGGCTAAAAGAAGTGAGAACTGGAAACCCCTATCAAATCCTCTTGCCAAATCAAGATATTGCGAGACACCCAAAGCTAGTAGGAATAGAGAAGCTACTACCCAGAGCACCAAGGTGAAGATTCCCATGACCCGATTGGTACTGGTCAATCCAGAGAAGAATGTCTTTACTGACTGACGAAGATAATCAAAGTGACGAACCAGGAGCATCAGCCAAGGAATCAGCGCGATGGTCAATAGCGCTTGAAATGGGAATCTATCTGGAATGTTGAGAAAGACATTTCTTAGAATCTCTAGAAAAGGAGTTTCATTCGTTGCCAGAAAAAGAGAATATTGTGAAATCATCAAAAGATGAAAAAGGAAAGAAAGGGCAATGAGGCTCGCTTGTAGCCCTTTGCTTCGACGTATGAAAAGTGCAAAGAAGAGGGAGAGATAACTCGATACAGAAAAAGTAGTGATCAAATCTGAGGTGAAGTACTCACTAGCTCTGGAAACTGCATCTAAACCAAAGAGTGTTCCGCCATAGCCGTAGTAGTCGCTGGTACTCCAATAGAAGGTAAATGGGATAACCAGGACGATTGCAAGGGCGATAAGGAGTCGATCACTAAAGAGTCTCTTCATTTACTCAGTCTAAGTTAGGACTTAGCCGAACATCGGTAAGCAGTTCTACATTTCTTGTCAGTCGGCCTTTTTCAAGCGTCGGCGCTTCCAGGTTAGCGAATCAACGCTCGCTCAATGGCAATAGTCTGCTTCGGCATTCCATTATTCGATCCATCCTTAGTTCCTGCCTTAGCGATCATCTTGATGATGTCGAAACCTTTGGTGACTCTCCCCCAAATCGTGTATGAGGGTGCGAGTGTTGTATCTTCATAGACAAAGAAGAATTGACTGCCATTTACTGGTGGTCGCCCTGAATTCGCCATGGCGACGATTCCTGCTGGGTAGTTAGCGACCTTATTCTCCGGGAGATTCTCAAGACCGAAGGTGAAGTTTGGCCCACCATATCCACTCGCTGTTGGATCTCCGCATTGCAAGACAAAAAGTCCTTCGGTAGTCAATCGATGACAGAGCGTTTCGTCATAGTAACCACCACGAATCAAGGCACGGATTGCGGTCAGAGCCATAGGCGCATCATCATGGAAAGGTTCAATGACAATCTCGCCACAGTTAGTATCAAAAACAATTGTTCGCATAGTTCGCTTCAAAGTCCTCGATGCAAGTACTCGATCTGGCGCCATAACTTCAGTAGGTGCTCGGCCAACGACATCAGTCGATTGACACTTTGGCCCCTTGACGAACTTGCTGTTCTTTCCGCGCGGTGAATCATCAGCAGTAGCAGGATTTACTGGGAGAAAGGTGACGAGCCCGCTGAGTAGAGCGAGAACTAGAGATGCCGAAAAGTTCTTGCACATTCTGAATGTTCTCCTCTCACAACTTTTCACTCCCACTCGATTGTTCCCGGCGGTTTACTTGTGAGATCGAGGACCACTCGATTCACTTCTCGCACCTCGTTTGTTATCCGAGTTGAGATCCGCTCTAGAACTTCGTAAGGGATTCGCGCCCAATCTGCCGTCATCGCATCCTCGCTAGTTACCGGACGAAGGACGATTGGATGGCCGTAACTTCTGCCATCACCTTGCACTCCTACGCTTCGAACATCTGCAAGTAGTACGACTGGGCATTGCCAGATCTTGCGATCCAGCGAGGCAGATTTTAGTTCTTCTCGTGCGATGAAATCGGCTTTACGAAGGATTCTAAGTCTTTCTTCAGTAACTTCACCGACGATTCGTATCCCAAGACCTGGACCTGGGAATGGTTGACGCCAGACGATCTCATCAGCAAGCCCGAGACGGCTTCCAACTTCGCGGACCTCATCTTTGAAGAGGGTTCGAAGCGGCTCAATCAAGGTGAAATCAAGGTCATCCGGCAATCCACCTACATTGTGATGCGACTTGATATTTGCCGTTCCCGTTCCGCCACCTGATTCAACGACATCGGGATAGAGCGTGCCTTGAACCAGAAACTTTACTTCTGCATCCGATGAAATCTCACGAGCAGCTTCTTCAAATGCACGGATGAATTCACGTCCGATGATCTTTCGTTTCGCTTCGGGATCGGTCACTCCTTTGAGCGCAGTTAAGAACTTCTCTCGCTTGTCGACGATGACAAGGGAGACACCAGTTGCAGCAACGAAATCCTTCTCTACCTGTTCCGCCTCACCTTCGCGAAGTAGGCCATGATCGACAAAGACACAGGTGAGTTGTGATCCAACCGCCCGCTGCACGAGCGCTGCCGCAACCGCTGAGTCGACGCCACCCGAGAGTCCACAGATAACTCGCTCACTTCCAACTTCTCTCTTGATCCGCGCAATTTCACTATCAATGATGCTCTCGGTGCTCCATGATGGCTTGAGGGCTACAACATTGAGAAGCCAGTTTTCAAGAATCACTTGACCATGCTCGGAATGAAGCACCTCAGGATGAAATTGAACTCCGGCACGAAGGCCACTCTCATCTTCGAAGGCGGCAATAGCGGTCTTTAGAGTTGAACCAATTGCCTTAAAACCAACTGGCGCTTTCGAGACGCTATCGCCATGTGACATCCATACGCGAAAATCTCGTGGCAGGTCATCGAAGAGTCGCGACTCACTTGCCTGAAAATCTGTTCGACCGAACTCAGAGAGACCAGTTTTTCCGACCTCACCACCAAGAAGCCCTGCCATCACTTGAAATCCATAACAGATACCGAAGACTGGAATCTCGCCCTGCAAGACTTGAGGATTCAATTTAGGAGCGCCAGTTTCATAAACTGACGATGGGCCGCCCGAGAGGACTATTGCGTCAGGTTTTTTCTCATCGATCGCCTTCATCGCAAGATCAAATCCCACGATCTCACTGAAGATCCCGGCTTGTCGTACCCGTCTGGCAATCAGCTGCGCATATTGCGCGCCAAAATCTACGACAAGGACGAGCGGGCGATTGATCGAAGTTCTCACTTCTGAAGCACTTTCCGTGGAATCAGCCACGATGGATGACGATCTCCACCTTCTGGAATTCCTTCAACTCTGAATAGCCGCTAATGGCCATCGCGCGCTTCAAGGCGCCGAAGAGATTCATCGAACCATCTGAACTCTTTGATGGCCCATGAAGAATTTCAGCAAGTGTGCCCACAGTTCCTACTTGAACACGTGTGCCGCGAGGAAGTTGATCATGATGAGCCTCGCTACCCCAATGGAATCCTCGCCCCGGTGCCTCCTCTGCTTTTGCAAGTGGAGAACCCATCATCACAGCATCTGCGCCACATGCGATTGCTTTGGCGATATCGCCACTCTTTCCTACCGACCCATCAGCAATGACATGCACATAACGGCCGCCAGATTCATCGAGATACTCTCGGCGCGCAGCCGCAACTTCAGCGACGGCAGATGCCATCGGCACTGAGATGCCCAACACTTGACGAGTGGTATGCGCAGCACCGCCACCAAAACCAACTAAGACACCAGCAGCCCCTGAGCGCATCAAGTGAAGCGCTCCTTGAGTTGTGGCACAACCACCCACGATCACGGGAACATCCAAATCTTGAATGAACTTCTTGAGGTTAAGTGGTTCATGTTTTGCCGAGACATGTTCAGCCGAGACTGTCGTCCCGCGAATCACAAAGATATCAACGCCAGCTTCGACTACGCTCTTATGGAATTCCTGAGTGCGTTGCGGGGAAAGCGCGCCAGCAACCGTCACGCCAGCATCTCGGATCTCTTTCAATCGCGCCTTTATCAATTCAGGGCGAATCGGTGCGCGATAGATTTCTTGCATTCGCTTCGTTGCCTGCTCAGCTGGAAGCGATGAAATCTCACCTAACTGAATCTTCGGATTCTCATATCGAGTCCAGAGTCCCTCAAGATTAAGTACCGCAAGTCCACCTAACTTTCCGATCGCAATCGCAGTCTCAGGTGAAACAACTGAATCCATAGGAGCTGCGATAAGTGGCATATCGAATTTATAGGCATCGATCTGCCAGGCAGTTGATGCCTCTTCATGGTCTCGGGTTCGACGACTTGGGACGATCGCAATATCGTCAAAGGAGTACGCGGTTCGAGAGCGTTTTCCGGGGGCTAGCTCAATATCGGCCATCTATCGCTCACTCTCCTGATTTCGCTACAACTCTTGGTGTAAGTCTGGGCTTAATTCTTATTTCAACTCTGAGCTTGTCGGTAATTCGGGGCATCGGCTACATGGGCGACATCATGCGGGTGACTCTCTTGCAAGCCAGCGTAGGTAATTTGTACAAGTCGGCCATCTCGCTTGAGATGCGAAATATCCTGAGCACCTGCATATCCCATCCCACTTCGAAGTCCGCCAACGAGTTGATGCACCACTTCACCAACGCTTCCACGATGCGGGACTTTTCCTTCAATTCCCTCTGGTACCAACTTATCTTCGGCTAAGACATCATCTTGCATGTAGCGATCCTTGGAGTAACTCTTCTTCTCACCACGGCTTTGCATCGCACCAAGGGAACCCATGCCGCGATATGACTTGTACTTTCTTCCATCAATCTCAATCAATTCCCCTGGCGACTCATCACACCCTGCAAGAAGTGAACCAAGCATCACCGAATCTGCACCCGCCACAATTGCCTTTGCGATATCACCTGAGTATTGCAATCCGCCATCAGCAATCAAAGGGACATCGGATTTCAAACAGGCCTTTGCAGCTTCCATGATTGCTGTGATCTGAGGGACGCCAACTCCAGCAACAACTCGCGTCGTACAAATCGATCCTGGCCCAACTCCCACTTTGACTGCATCCGCACCGGCATTAATTAGTGCCTGCGCACCGGCCCTCGTCGCAACATTTCCACCAACAACTTCTTGCTCTGGAAATGCCTTCTTGATTCGCTCAATCGCATCAAGGACTGCTCGGTGATGACCGTGCGCGGTATCGACGACAACAACATCTACGCCAACTTCGATGAGAGCCTGGGCACGTTCAAATCCATCATCACCCACCCCGACCGCTGCGCCAACAAGAAGTGAGGCGCCTTTGACGAGCTTGACGTGAGTGACTTGTTCATCCACTGCGAGGTTTCGGTGGATGATCCCTATCCCACCAGCTTTCGCCATGGCGATCGCCATCGCAGATTCGGTGACGGTATCCATCGCCGATGAGACGAGTGGAACGGAGAGTCGAATTTTTCGGGTCAACTGGGTGGCAGTCTCTACCTCACTCGGAACCACATCTGAGGCATCAGGAAGTAGCAGGACATCGTCATAAGTGAGGCCAAGCATCGAGACTTTCTCGTTGAAATCCGGCTTTAACGCATCGGATCTATGAGCCTCA
Source organism: Actinomycetota bacterium (assembly GCA_016870815.1). GTDB lineage: Bacteria > Actinomycetota > Actinomycetes > Nanopelagicales > Nanopelagicaceae > SYAN01. The sequence continues at coordinate 19,043 of VGAI01000002.1, read as the reverse complement.
AACACTTGGTCATTCTAGCCACCAGAAATCCGCGATTTTCCGCCAGGATCACTCACTTTGTTTGCTGAAAAGGAAGGTCATTCACCAATCGCGTGAATGATCTCCTGCACAGCACGAGGGAGATCATCAACATGCACGACTTTTTGTTTTGATGGGGTCTGAGTCGGAAATCCGATACCTTCTCGATACCAACCGGGTCCACCTAAGACGATTCGTGGTGCAGGACGAACCGCTGGGATTTCGGCGAGCGCTTCAATGTCTCCGTGGCGCGAAATCTGTGCCCAGAGGAATACTGCAGGTGGCGCAGTTCGCTTCACTGTTGCCACAACCGCCTCGAGTGGTGTCCGGGCGCCAAGGAATTGAGTCTCAATATCCATCTGAGAGAGCGCCACTTGTAGCGCAAAGAGAGCTAGTGAGTGTGTCTCCTCACCGACACAAGCAAGGAGAACTGGCCGAGAGTTCTTTGCATTCGTAATCTCTTTGACTTCACTCTGCAGGATGCTCTTGATGATCTCTGAGAACATATGCTCGACTTCGATTCCAGAGCCAGTCACAGCCCAGTCATCACCAATCAAAATCAGCGATGGAACTATCACCTCACTCCACACGCGAATGATTCCGTTCTTCTTGACTTCAGCAGCAAGCAATTCCTTGACGAACTGACGATCCATCGCCTGTGCGGCGCGCATCAGAGATTCGACGAGCTCTTCACGAACTTCAAATTCATTCGGCATCAACTCAATGAAGCTGGCCTTACTAATGTTCTCGTCATTTAGATGCATGGCTTGTCCGGCTGCTTGTACTGGTGGGACACCTGCGATGACGAGCTTTCGCATCAATGTCAGGCGAGCAAGATCGATTGAGTTGTACCGTCGATGTTCACCCTGGGTATGACCTGAAGGCCCTAACCCGTAACGGCGATCCCAGGTCCGAAGCGTCGCTGGGGCCACACCGAGGCGCCTGGCAACGGCTGCCACGGTTAGCGATTCGTCTTTAGCGGTCGAGGCCACCGAGGCGCTCCCAGACTTTCCAGCAGAAGGCTTCACGCCCTAAGAGTGCGGTAAAGGACCTAGCCCTGCCACTTGAAAGTCCCGAGGCCTTGAGCCCATCACGACCTCGACAAGCCCCCGCTCAATCTCTGGGCATTTTCACAGCCCGCCACGCCGAAAGGGGGGCTTGAACAACCTATGAAGCGATTGCTAATCTCCCGCCTGTTCGGAAAACGCTAAAAGGAAGCAGGAATACCAATGAGTGAAGTATCAAGACTTCCCAAGCCAGTAGCAGCATCTTGGGAGTGGCAGCAACAAGGCGCCTGCCGTGCCCTTCCCACTGACATGTTCTTCCACCCAGAAAACGAGCGGGGTCCACGACGCAAGGCACGCGAGATGGCGGCCAAAGCAGTCTGCAACTCATGCCCAGTGATCGCGCAATGTCGAGCACATGCGCTCGCCGTTCAAGAGCCGTATGGCATTTGGGGCGGACTCTCTGAAGAAGAGCGGCTCGAGATCATCTCGCGTTCTCAACGACGAGGTATCTACTCCGTCTCTTAACACAGACGAACTAGTACCCAGATAAGAATCTTTCCTTCATATCCTCCTAAGGAAAAAAGGGCCGGGAAGTCGAGTCCCGGCCCTTTTGCTTTTCTCTTGAGAACAGAATGACTATTTCTTTTTGAAACCTCTCGGGCACTTCGGATTCTCGCCAGTCACCTTTTTAGAGCTCTTTCCTTTGACGCAGGTAATAGTGATCTTCTTAGAAGTCGGAATCACCGCAGCGGGAGTTGCAGTTGCTGATGGGGTTGGCGTTGCGACCGCGACTGCAACGGTCGGTGAAGGAGTTGGAGTTGGAGTCGGTTCAGGGGGAATGTCCAGCTTCACCTTTATTTTTGGCGCTGAGTAATGGAAATTCTTAGCGCTAAACGAAACCCACCCGGATCGGGTATTCATGACCGTGGTCGCTACTTGCTGTTCACCACTATCGTTTGTCACTTCAACTCTTGCTGTGGCTTTCGGAAATCCCTTGCCCCAGACGCAGGTAGCGATGTCTTCGCGGATTACTAAATCGTATTCTCCAGATTTCTTCACGCCCTTCGAGTCTTTATGTGGCGCGGCAACGGCATAGCTCAGCGATTGGTCTGCCTTGTCATAGACCGGAGCCGCCGCGTCATAAACAGTGGCATTTGTGGTCATGATGCCGGTGACACCACGCGCATCTTTCAAGCAGTTGTTCATTGCCGGAGCGATGTAGCCCCTAGGGGAGTTGTACCCCTCCAGCTTCGAATTTTCCAAAGTGGACATGCGCCAAACCAAAGTCTCTGCCTCAGCATTCTCCGTCATGTACTTTTCGAGCAATTTCCACCAGGCAATAACTTCATACTCCGTGGAGTCGGATATGAAATCGGGAATATTGTTCGCGCCAAACATCGTAAATCCCTTTGGCATCCTGAAGTTGTCCACCTCGGCTGGAATCGGACCGGGGACTACCGCTTTGGCAACAGAGACTTTTACAGGCTTTCCCGAGATGACGATAGTTCCAGTTTGATTGTCCTGAGAGACGAATGGATCGCCGATTCGACCTTGGAACCAACCTTTGAAACTGTTGATGTACTTGCCAAGTTCAACGGTCATTCTGAATTGAACATCGTCAGGGAAGTTATAAGCGACGGGACAGTATCCCTTCCAACTCTCCTTTGACGAGCTGATGCCCCGAGCGAAATTCGCTTCTGCACATGTTCCTGGTACTACCTTCACGGGAATGACTCGAAACTGAACGGAGTTGAAGAGTCCATCCTTCACGTTTGCAGGGAGAAAGGCTTTCATTGCATCACTGATATTTGCCGGGATCATGGCTGCTTTGATTGCAACTTCAACGAGATAACTCGATCCGCCTTTGTGTGGTGCCGTAGTGAATTCGACGACTTGGCTATTTGAGCCCGGTGGAAGATTCTGTGCTGGATTTCCCTCCCATGTCGATGATCTTCGTTGCTCTACACCCGTGGGTTTGTAATTCGTTCCGAGAATGTCGATTGCTCCATACTCTTTAGGCGCAGAGGACGTCACCCAATTCTTCCCATCTGTCGATACCTCCACCGACTTGATGCAGGCGAAGGTGTTCTTGCTATCGCAAAATGGCAGGACCGCTGTGTAGTTGCGAGCTGTGAAACTCATGGAGCTTGTTGCAGGCGCTTCTGGATCCATCTCTGAGACAAGTGGCGTGGTCGAGGATTGGCCAAAGTCTGCGAAGCGATTGATCAAAGTTGAACTAGGTGGAAGTAATGGCGCTTGCCACGCGACACCTTCTTCGGTAGCCGCTTGTGATGGAAGATTGGCAAAAACTGATACCGACAATGTCACGGTCGTAAAAAGAGCGACCAGGCGCTTCATGCCCTGAGATTCTAGGTCAGTCTTGTCCGACAATCTAGAGTGAAACTAAGCCTTCTATTCGTGGCTGCGAGGGTCTGGCTCTTTCGGGTTCTTGCGCAGGCTTATAACTGTCGTGACTGCCAGAGCGCTAACAATGACGCCAAGTGAGAAGTTGAGTGAGATATGTGGAACCGTCACCGGCCCAATCTCATCGACCCCTATGCCATGAAGGGCTTCGATCACTAGCTTGACCCCGATAAACCCGAGAACAACGGCGAGGCCCTTGGAGAGATAGATCAACCTTCGAAGCAGGATCCCAACAAGGAAGTAAAGCTGGCGAAGACCCATCAGAGCAAAAGCATTGGCCATGAAAACAATGTAAGGATCGCGAGTCAATCCAAAAATCGCGGGAATCGAATCGAGCGCAAAGAGAATATCTGTTGTCCCCAAGGCAACAAGTGCCACAGTAAAGGTCGACCAACCCCGTGTACGCAATTTCTTGATTAACTTCGATTCATCCCACTCATCCTCATCGGGATCGCCTGAGATGAGTTTGTAAGCGGTCCAGAGCAATATCGCGCCAAAGAGGAAGAAGACCGCGACGAATCTCTCGATCACAGCAGCGCCAATGATGATGAATATCCCGCGAAAGAGGAGTGCCATCAAGATGCCAAGGAGCAGAACCATCTGCTCTTGTTCTTTCTTCACCTTGAGACGAGAGAGAATGATGATAAAAACAAACAAGTTATCTATCGAGAGTGAGTACTCGGTGATCCAACCTGCGAAGAATTCTGCACTTGCTGCTGAGCTCTCCCAATTTCGCATCGTGACGCCAAAGATGATTGCGGCCGAGACATAAATAAAGGTCCACCCTGCCGCTTCTTTGAGCGAAGTTTCATGATTCCTGCGAAGCCAAGCCCAGATCAGATCAAAGATGATGACTATGCCAACTGCGATACCGGTAATGGCCCAGATAGTTGGAGTCGTATTTGAAATACGAGTCGGAAGTTCACTTGCCTCAGTTGATGCCCAGAAGGCGTTCATCTCACTCGCATTTCTCGAATATCTCGCTACTTATTGCCTAATTGATTAAGCGGATCCTTGCCTTCGCAAGAACCCGCTTAATCTACTTCAAGGAGTTCAGAATATTTTTGAACTCATCGCTTTTTTAGGAGCCTAGAGCCAACTAGTGGCTATGTCCTCCTGGACCATGGCTATGGCCATGTCCTGCAGCCTCTTCCTTCTTCTCCTCAGGCGTCTCGAATACGAGCGCTTCTGTGGTGATGAACATCGCTGCGATCGAAGCAGCGTTGGCGAGCGCAGAACGCGTCACCTTCACTGGATCAATGACGCCCGCTTTAACGAGATCGCCATATTCATCGGTTGCGGCATTGAATCCTTCATCCTTCTTCAACGCCTTCACCTTTGAGACGACAACGTAACCTTCTTGGCCCGCATTCTCTGCGATCCAACGAAGTGGCTCTTCGCATGCCTTTCGGACAAGTCGAACACCGACTGCAGCATCGCCTTCATAACCGAGGTCATTGTCGAGAACGGTTGATGCATGCACGAGTGCTGCACCACCACCAACGACGATTCCCTCTTCGACTGCTGCGCGAGTAGCAGAGATCGCATCCTCAAGACGATGCTTCTTCTCCTTCAACTCAACCTCAGTGTGAGCGCCGACCTTGATAACACAGACGCCACCAGCAAGCTTTGCAAGACGCTCTTGCAACTTCTCGCGATCCCAATCCGAATCAGCGACTTCAATCTCACGGCGAATCTCACCGATTCGACCTTCAACCGCCTTGCGATCTCCGGCACCATCAACGATGGTGGTGTCATCTTTATCGACAACGACGCGACGAGCGCGACCGAGCATGTCGACAGTGACCTGATCGAGCTTGAGACCGACCTCAGTTGAAATGACCGTTGCGCCAGTAAGGATCGCCATGTCTTGGAGCATCGCCTTGCGGCGATCTCCGAACCCTGGGGCCTTCACTGCGACAGATGCAAATGTGCCTCGAACCTTATTGACCACGAGAGTCGAGAGTGCTTCACCCTCTACATCTTCAGCGATGATCAGAAGCGGCTTGCTTGCCTGCGCTACCTTCTCAAGGACCGGAAGGATGTCTGGCAATGCAGAGATCTTCCCAGCCGAGATAAGGATGTAGGCATCTTCAAGGACTGCCTCCATGCGATCGGCATCAGTGACGAAATATGGCGAGATATAGCCCTTATCGAACTGCATACCCTCGGTGAACTCGAGTTCAAGACCGGTCGTTGATGATTCTTCAACGGTGATGACACCGTCTTTTCCGACTTTGTCCATCGCTTCTGCGATCAGCTCGCCGATATTGCGATCCTGCGCAGAAATTGTTGCGACATTTGCGATCTGATCTTTGCCAGCGACTGGAGTTGCATTGGCATGCAACTTCTCGACGATAGCTTCGACACCGCGCTCGATACCAACCTTGATGCCCATTGGTTGTGCGCCAGCAGCGAGATTGCGAAGGCCCTCTTTGACCATCGCTTGTGCCAAGACGGTTGCTGTTGTGGTTCCATCACCAGCAACATCGTTTGTCTTCTCTGCTACCTGCTTGACCAACTGAGCGCCCATATTCTCGGCCGGATCAGAGAGTTCAATTTCCTTTGCAATGGTGACGCCATCATTTGTGATCACTGGTGCACCAAAGGACTTGCCGATAACGACATTGCGTCCCTTTGGTCCAAGTGTCACCTTGACGGTGTCAGCGAGGATGTTGACTCCTCGTTCCATTCCGCGACGAGCGTTCTCGTCGAAATGCAGACTCTTACCCATGACTAGTTACCGACTTCCGGGTTACTTGGTGATGATCGCGAGGATGTCGCGTGCTGAGAGGACGAGGAATTCCTCGCCGCCAGACTTCACTTCGGTGCCGCCGTACTTGCTGTAGAGGACGACATCGCCTTCCTTCACGTCCATCGGAACGCGCACTCCGTCATCGAAACGGCCTGGGCCGACAGCGACGACTTTGCCTTCCTGTGGCTTCTCCTTGGCGGTATCTGGGATAACGAGACCTGATGCGGTGGTGGTCTCAGCATCGAGTGGCTTTACTACGACTCGATCTTCAAGTGGCTTAATGGCAATGGCCATCGTTTCGCTCCTTTATTACTCGTCATTACTCGTCTAATCGTTCTTGATTGAACGGGTTTCACTTCTTGGGGCCGTTAGCAGTGTCAGCCCGCGAGTGCCAACGCGAACCCTAGGGGGCGTATTCCCGAACCTCAAATCGAGCGGGGGCGAGGTCCGATGCGGCCCCCCTCGTGTTGCTAGGGGGGTGGCGAGGTCCCCACATAGCGACAAAGGGGTCCGCCCGAACAGAGCGCTAGTGGACCCGCTTTCGGGCTTTGGACCTACCACGAGACTTGGCGACGCTGGCTCGGCGCGGACTCTTTCTTTTGGCCCGCCTTGCTACAGACTTTTCGACAGGTAGAGACTCTGATTCGCGAGCCAACTTTCTGGCCCACTTTTTTTCATATTCGGAATCAATCAGCTGCTGCGAGGAATCATTGATTCGGATTCGTATCTCTAGCTCGCCCCCCATCGCCTCGACGTAACGACGCAGCGTTCGAAGTTCTACCTTAGAAAACGCACCTCGCTCGATTCGAGAGACATTAGATTGATCAATCTTCAGTTTCTTCGCCATCTGAATCTGAGTCATCTTCTTAGCTCTTCTCAACTCCGCCAACTTAACTCCGCCCATGAGGTCTTGTACCTGTCGTGAGTACCTCCGATACTGAATAGGATCTATCGGAAACTTTTCTTTAATCTCGTCAAAATCAATAAATTTTTCCATAGCTCTAATCTGACCTCTCTTCTAGATGAGCAAGAAAGCGCTTTTCGGCAATCGGGATTGAACTCTGATACCAACTTTTCCAAGCAAGGCTTTTATCACCCGCAACCAGCAAAATGGCAGTTCTTTTCAGATCAAAAGCAAATAGGCATCGTAGGCTGGTGGATAAGGGTCTCAACTCTTTCAAGTTATTGAATCTTGATCCTTTCAAAGTACCCACGATTGGGCGCCCAAGGGAGGGTCCAAAATCTTCTAGCATCATGACAGCCCTCATGAAAGATTCCAGTTCTCGGGGTTCAAGCGATTGCAACCACTCAACAACTGATGGGTGAAAGACCACTCGCCAAGGCACCCTCGAACAATATGCGTCATGACGCATATCCTCTCATGGCTAGGTGACCAATGTGAATAGCCAGTGACTGTGAGTCTTTATCTAGATCCAGGAAGTTGTCGAAACGCTAGCCGAACTATCAACGGCAATACCGAGTTCTGAGGGAGACACCCCATCAGAAAGTAACTGAGCACCTAAGGCTGCCACCATTGCGCCATTATCAGTGCAGAGTGATGCTGGTGGAATGCGCAATTCGAGTCCGGCTTTCTTAGCGCGTTCACCTGCCAGCTCGCGAAGCCGCGAATTTGCCGCCACTCCACCACCGATAAGTAGCGTCTCGATTCCACTCGCTTTACATGCATCAATCGACTTCATGGTGAGCACATCAACAACCGCTTCTTGAAACGAAGTGGCTACATCAGCTCGCAGGTATTGAGGTGTTGCCTTGAGATAGCGAGAGACTGCCGTCTTAAGCCCTGAGAAGGAGAAGTCGAAGCGATGATCGCCCTGGTCCTTTGCGGCGGTCATCCCTCGCGGAAAATCGATTGCAACTTTTCCTGACTTTGCTTCGCGATCTATGAGCGGGCCACCTGGAAATCCAAGGCCAAGAAGCCTGGCAATTTTGTCGAAGGCCTCCCCCGCTGCATCATCCAACGTTCGGCCTAACTGTTCATATGAACCAGTGAGTGATTCCAGCTTCAATATCGATGAATGTCCACCACTAACCAAGAGCGCAATCGCAGGTCCAACAGGTTTCTCATGCGTCAATAAATCAACCGCAACATGTGACGCAAGATGATTGACGCCATAGAGCGGTTTATCAAGGGCAAGCGCTAATCCATTTGCAGCAGAGACTCCGACAAGAAGCGCACCGACTAATCCAGGTCCTGCAGTCACTGAAATCGCATCTAGATCATCTAACGAAATCTTCGCTTCTCTCGCAGCACGTTCGATCGCTGGCCAAATAGCTTCTAAGTGCGCGCGACTTGCTATTTCAGGAACTACCCCGCCAAATCGCTCATGCTCATCAACACTTGATGCGATGACATTCGAGAGCAAGTTGCGACCAGCAACGATTCCGACAGCAGTCTCATCACAGGAGGTTTCGATACCCAAGACAAGGGGCTGAGATTGCGTCACGATTTAACCTCACTGCTAAGGAGATCCTTCTTCATCACAATCGCATCGATGCCAGCCCCGTAATAATCCTTTCGCCGAGAGATCTCTTTATAGCCAAGGGATAGGTAGAGCGGAAGCGCCTCTATATTCCCAACTCGCATCTCAAGAAGTGCATTCGATGCACCTTGATTTGAGGCCCAACTTTCAAGCCGCGCGATTAATCGCCGTGCGATTCCTTGTCGCCGATACCCGCTCTGCACCGCAACATTATGGATATCAGCACTCTCTCCATTGGCTGCAATCCCTGCGTACCCAACAATCTTCTCGCCATCAATCGCCCCTACGTAGAGCCGTCGTGAACCCGAGAGTTCTTCCTTCACTTGAGTCAAAGTCCAGGCATGCGTACCAAAGATCTCTTTCTCAAGATCGAATACTTCAATCGCATCGACCAGAGTGAGATTTTTATAGGTGATCATCATCGCTCACTTGTTGGTATTGCATCTGGTTTTCTTAAGTACATCGGTTGATGCACACCATCGGCCCATTCAAGTGACGCCAGCATAAAAAGTGGATGCGGGTAGATCATGTCGATATCGGCTTCAAATCCATACTTCGAGGCGCCCTCGCCATAGACCGGCAAACCCAATGCTTGTACTTCCTCTGGCAAAGAGACTTGCGGTTCGGTGATCCGCTTTCCCGAATCAAACTTCGCCCAATAGATCTCTTTGCGCCGTGCATCAGTTGCGACGATGTACTCACCTGTGACGCCAGAGACGATTCCATCTAACGAGCAAATCCCTGCCCAGGGAATTCCCTTCGATCGTGCAAAGACTTCTGCGAAAGTGATTCCCACTCGAAGTCCCGTGAACGGTCCTGGACCCATCCCAACAAGAACTTGGGTGATTGGTCGGCCGAGATTGAGTGCACCAGATACAAGTCTTGGAAGCGCTTCGCCATGCTCGGTCGCGCCATCATGCCTTCCAGCAAAGAGTGGCACCGCGCCATCAAAGAGACCAACCGATGTCCGTGATGTAGCGGTATCGATAACTAGGGTTGTCATCGCTGCTCGATCACCACTTTCCTCATCTGATTTGACGGATCGAGTTCGTCGGCAAAAGCAATATCAACGAGAAGATAACTCTCTACGAAGCGATGCGCTAATTCACTACCCCATTCGATTACCGTAATTGATTCCGCCCGGCTCGTCTCAAGGTCGAGATCATCAAATTGAATCGAAGAATCACCACTTCCTAAGAGACGATAAGCATCGACATGCACCAGTGGCGGACGGCTTTTATGGACTCTCGAGATCACGAAGGTTGGAGATGAGATATCTAAGATTCCTAGCGAACTTCCGATCCCTTGCGTAAATGTCGTCTTTCCGGCACCTAAAGGTCCCTGCAAGATCACGACATCGCCTGCACGAAGTTCTCTGCCAAGGTGTGCACCGACTTCTCTCATCGCCTCTGCATCTGCAACGAGGTGAGTCTGAGGAAGATTCAGAGACATGGGACGAGCCTAATCTTGACCAGAGGCATCGAGTGAGAAGTCGAGAGATCGGTGGCGAAATTAATAAGGACCGAGACTCGATGACGAGCCCCGGTCCTTATAGATCGGTTCTTTATCCCTTCGAACGCCCTACGGCGCTCGATGAGATGTTCTCGAGACTATTCAGTCGCGTAGAACTTGAGTAGCGCTGCTTCGAATGTGCGATCGAAGGAGAGTCCTCCTGCTTTTCGCATAAGCGAACGAACTGTGCCAGCGTTTGGCAACTTACCGTCGGCTGCTGCAAGAGCGCCGATCTCTGCCATAGCAACTAACTGCTTGCTGGTGTAGTTACAGTGCTTCGTTCCATTCGCTGCCGGACCTGATGTATCTGGAGAACCAGTTGCAGTGAAAGTCGTGTACTTCGCTGGTGGGAGGTTCCAAATAACCATCAAGTTGTCCTTAGGCGTTGTCGCTGGCTTGCCAGAAGCGATTGCCTTGACTGCTGCTGCCTTTGCGGCTGCAACATTTGCCTTGTTCGCATTGATCAACCACTGGACGTGACCGCCAGGTGTGACGGTCTCAAACGGTGCAGTCATTGCGATTGTTGGGACATTGACCACGCCTTTATGCGAGGCCATTGCGCGCAACTTGGTAAGAGCTGCTGGATTCGCGGTATCGCGAGGAGCAGCCTTCAAGACACCAAGGAGAATGTCGGTCGCATCGAAGCCAGAGAGCGCTGAGGAGAATACGAACTTCGCATCACCCAACTGCTTCTCATAATCGACACCGTTATTGTCAAAGACACGGCCGCCATTGATTCCCTCAAGATCTGCGATCAAGAGGATTCCAAGGACTGCGGCATCGCTCAAGTTTTGGAGAGTTGCGATAGCAGGCGCTGCACCAGCGACAAACTGTGCGTGTGCCAGCGACTTCTCATCTCCAGGACCTGATACACCGTCAACGTGCGAGCTGATGCTCGGCAATCCGGCCATCTGACCGACCATCGTCAATGCAGAGCGCGATGGAATTGCGGCTTTGATTGCATCTGGCACCTTCGATGTTGCAGGCCATGCACCGGTTGCAAGTCCACCTTGTAACGCGGTTAGCGCTGCAGCAACCTTGCCGATATCAATGAGCTGTTCTCCAACTCCAGCAGCGCCAGCAGAGTAGCCACCACCCTTGATCGTTGGATCGAAGAATGTCTTGACGCCCCAGAGAGCATCTCCGGCCATCTTCAACGCTGCTTCGACTGATCCACCAACCATGCAGAGTGGAACAGCAGCATCGATCAACCCGGGGTTGTTCTCTGCGAGAGCCTGTGTGATGAATCCACCTTGGGATTCTCCCCACGCGACGATCTTCTTTGTTGTCGGGAATTCTTTCTTCCAGATGGCGATCAACTCGACATTTGTCTTGAGGGCTCCATCAGCATTCCAACCCGTCTTGGCATAAGCCGACGAGAAGAGTCCGTAACCCTTCGAAAGAAGTGCGACTGCAGTTGTCTGCTTGATAGCAGCTGATGGTCCGGGGACCTGCTCAGCAACGCTTGAAGCAGCAACATCCCAAACGCCAGGGATGCTGATCGGATATCGATAGCCCTTGGAGTAGATAAATGCAGTGCCATTGAAATTCAATGGTGCTTGGAGAACATATCCAGCGCCATCAGAGGTCTTTCCTTGACAGGACTTGATTCCGCCCGCAGTTGCGCAGACTGGATTTGCACTAGCCGACGTCGGAATGACGAAGAGCGAGAGCGCTACCAGCGCAGATGAGACAAGACCTACGAAAGTCTTCTTGCCGATATTGGTTTTCATTAGTTTGGCAATCCCTTCGCTGGAAGTGCTGGACGCTTCGAGGTCGTCTTCACGACTGGACCGTTACCGGAATCAGTTGTGAAGATCGTTCCTTTAGCTTCCACTGGGATAAGCGAACCGGTCAGGTTGTACTTACCGATCCAGAAACCGGTATAACCCACGCGGCTGGTAGATGAGAATCCGATAGGCGGATATCCCGCGCTTGCCCATGTTGAACCCTTGCTCTCAATCGCTGCAATCAGACTCTTACGAGTTGGGTTTGCACCCGCAGCTTTGAGCGCCTGTGCCACCATCATCGCGCCATTCATACCGGCCATGATGTTGTTATCAAAGGTCGCGTTGTTGTTGTACGTGGTGTTCACCTCTCGGAAGAACTTGACGTACTCATCTGTCGTATCTGCCGCATCAGGCATGAATGACATGGAGAGAGCGCCGTTGAGAAGTGCTACTGGGACAGTGGTCTGACCGACGATTGTCGTCGCATCCGCACCAACTGATCCAAAGATCCACTGTGGCTTATAGCCAGCTGCTGCTGCAACACCAACTGCTGCTGCAGTCGCTGTGGTAACGCCGAAGATGTAGACAACTTCAACCTTCGCTGCTGCCATCTTCTGGATCCATGTTGTCGCAGTTGCTGCGCCTTGAGTTCCAGATACATATGGAAGGCTCACATCGAACTTAACGCCAGCGCTCTCAAAACCTTTGAGGGCATCTGCACCGAAGTCATCGTTCTGATAGATCAGACCAATCTTCTTGCCGGCGAAGTTCTCTTTGATGTACTGACCCATGATCTTCGCTTCCATTCGATAGGAAGAGAAGAGTGGGAAAAGAGTTGGGAACTTCTTCTTATCAGCGAATCCGCTGAAACCAGTGTTGACGAAGAGAGAAGGAACGCCACGTGATCCAAGTCGAACACGGCTATTGACTGCGAGGTTATTCGCAGTACCCAGTGCTCCGACAATCGCAAAGACTTTGTCCTTGAGGATCAATTCGTTTGTCTTCTCTACCGAGACTGGAGGGAGGTATCGATCATCTTTGATGATGAATTCGATCTTGCGACCATTGATTCCGCCATTGGCGTTCACATAGTCGAAGTAAGCCTTCATAGCAGGGGCGACCTTCGCGTAACCAGGGCCCGCAATACCGGTCAATGGCACTGTGGTTCCGATCTTGATTGAGGTCGCGGTGACGCCAACTTCTCTCGCCTGTGCAGGTACTGCTGCAAGCGCGAGGCCAGCTATCGCCACAATCGCAGAAGCAGCAACGAGGCCCTTCTTGCGAAATGAACCGATCATTCCTTTTTCCTTCCGTTAGGGGGTAAAACGAACTTCATCCTTATTAAGTTGTCCGATATTCACTTGTACTTTTCGAGCCGTTCACCTCTCGGTGAAAAAAAATTAGTGCGCCTTCTCTAACGCCTTCTGTTTCTTCTTCTCCTTATGGTGGTGCCACTGCTCCGCTGGTCCATTCGGTGTGAAGAGCACCGTCAGGATCAAGAGCAGGCTGGTGATGAGCCCTGGGAAGTTCGCAGTGACCGCTTCAGACTCACCGAAGTTGCCTGAAACCATCTCTGCGATCTCGGGGATGACCACAAGGACTAAACCGCCCAAAATGCTACCCGTAAGGCTGGTCAGACCCGCAAGTACAGCACCAGTAATGATGGCAAAAGAGAGGCTAAGCGTGAAAGTAGAGGGCGCAACGAGGGAAACCATCCCCAGCAAAGCCCCAGCGAGCCCCGCTACCCCAGCGCTGATCGTGAATGCCAGAACCTTCCGTCTTCCGACCTGAAGGCCAACCAATTGCGCCGCTGCCGGATTTGATCGACCAGCTTTCCATGCCCGACCGTAACGACTCTTCAAAATGTTCTGAATAAAGAAGAGCATGATCAATGTTGCAAGAGCAGCAATCCAGAAGAACCATTTATAGAGAGTGAACTCTGCGCCAAATCTTTCGGGTGCAATACCCACATCAAAATAAAGTCCTGTCTCACCACCAAGAAATGAAAAGAGGTTTGCAAGAGTTGGAAGTCCGAGTGCAAGAGCGAGAGTTGTTCCGGCAAGATACGGACCACTCAGTCGCGCCGCACCACCGCCGATGATTGCGCCGAAGAGTGCAGCGACAACGACTGCAGCGATGAATGTGACTATCAACGGTGGCTGTAAATAGATTTGCGTCAGCGCAGCCGCATAAGCACCGATTGCCATGAAGGCGCCTTGACCCAGTGACAATTGCCCCGAATATCCGGTTAAGAGAATTAATGAACCGATTGCAAGTGCGTAGATAGCAATGAGGGCGCCTTGATAAACGCGAAGCTCACTGACTCGATCACCAAGAAGTAGCAGCCCCCAACCCAGGAGAATGAAGAAGAGGAGTCGTCGACGATAGGGATTATGTTCGCGCTTCGAACTTTTGTCGCGCTTTTGCTTAAGCACTTCTCGCCCCCTTCACACCAAAGAGTCCCGAAGGTCTCACCAAGAGCACAACGACGAGGACGATAAATGCCGTCGGGAAAACCAAGGAGGTACCTAAATAGAAGGTAATGAAAGAGAGGCCTACGCCAAGAACTAATCCGCCGACCACCGCGCCAACCAAACTCTCAAGGCCGCCAATCACCGCCGCCACAAAACCAAAAACAAAGAGGACATCAAGTGAATAAGGAGTGAGCGAATCATTGGGTGAGAGCAAGATTCCAGCGACCGCTCCCGCAGCGCCGGCAAAAACCCAACCAATCGTTCGTGTCATCGAAACTTTCACACCAGATAACCGAGCTATCTCTGGGTTATATGCGGCAGCGCGAAGTGCCAGGCCAAGGTTGGTTCGCTGAAAGACGATAGAGAAGACGATCATCACAAAAGCCGCAGTGAAGATAATCAAGAGATTGAGCCTGGAAAATGGAAGTGTGGTATCGCCGATGACAAATCCAGCAGTGCTTACTGGAGATTCAAATCGCTTTCCTTCATTTGTCCAGATAAGGCCAACGAGAGCACGAATCACACCTAAAAGACCAAGGGTTGCGATCACGGGTGCAACAGCAGCGACTGGCCCATCACTTGCATGTTTGAAGAGCGTGCGCATCATCCCGCTCTCAACTAATCCACCGATCAAGCCACCAATCGCTACCGCCAAAATAAATGCCATCAAGAATGAACCACTTCGATTGACTACCTCCCAGGCAATATAAGTGGTCACGATTGCTTGACCTGCCTGAGCGAAGTTGACCACCCGCGTCGAACGCCATACCAGAACGAGCGCCAAGGACATCAAGGCATAGATCGAACCGATACTGATTCCAATAAGGAATACGTTGATTACCTGTTGCATCAGTACCCCAAATACGCTGACCGCAGCGCCGGATCGTCGATTAACTCTTTCGCATCACCTTGAGCAACTACCGTGCCAAGATTGACGATGATTCCTGTATCTGCGATGGCGAGCGCACCGAGCGCATTCTGCTCAACCAAGAGAACTGTGATTCCGCGATCTCGACAGAGCATCGAGATGGTTTGAAATATCTGCTCGACCACTAGGGGTGCAAGCCCAAGTGATGGCTCATCAAGAAGCAAGAGCGATGGCTTTGAGACGTGGGCACGACCAATAGCAAGCATCTGTCGCTCACCACCTGAGAGGGTGTCGGCTCGTTGGCTCATTCGCTCACCAAGCCTTGGAAAGAGTTCGACTACCTCTTCTATTGATTGCGCAAGTTCACTCTTGTTATTTCGCCAGAGCCCGCCGAGCGCGAGATTCTCTTTCACAGTTAACTCTGGGATTACCGACTTGCCTTCGGATACATGCGAAAGGCCACGCCGTACTAAATCCTCGGGCTTCATACCTGTGATATCTCGCCCCATCCAACTCACTTTGCCGAGCTTTGCATCTTTAAGTCCAGAGAGCGTGCGAAGCAGAGTGGTCTTTCCGGCGCCATTTGAGCCGATCACTGCAGCGAGAGACCCTTCGGCGACTTCGAATGAGATTCCATCAATCGCACGGATCGCGCCATGTTCTACGACAAGTCGCTCTACTTTAAGTGTCATTTGCCACCGCCATGTGCCGCACTCGCACCAAGGTAAGCGGCAATCACATCATCATCATTTCGGACTTCTTCTGACGTGCCATTGGCAATCACTTCACCAAAGTTCAAGACGTAGATTCGATTACAGACGCTCATCACAACATCCATATGGTGCTCAACTAGAATAATCGAACAGCTCGAGGTGAGATTTCGAATCAATCCATTGAGCCAAGCGATATCTTGCGCCCCGAGGCCACCTGCTGGTTCATCAAGAAGCAATATCTTCGGTTCACTGACGAGCGCCCTCGCGATAGCAACCCGCTTTGTATCTGGATACGAAAGAGTGTCAGCTCTTCTATCTGCAAGATGTCCGGCATATACCCGACCGAGCATCGTCTGCGCCTTCTGCGCAAGACGCTCTTCATCACGCCTCGTCAATCCAATCGCTGCGCGAACTAACCCTGTCTTTGCTAACGAGTCCGCACCGAGCATCACATTCTCAAGAACAGTGAGTTCAGGAAAAAGTCCGACACCTTGCAAAGTCCTCGCAATACCAAGATGGACAAGTTGATCAGGACGCGGCCACTTATGATTGCTGCCAAATAGTTTGAGCGAGCCAGTCGCCGCGGGGACAAAGCCACTGAGCGCGTTGAAGAGCGTGGTCTTACCAGCGCCGTTCGGCCCGATGAGGCCAAGAATTTCACCTTCGCGAAGGTTTACCGAGACATTACTCAGCGCTTTAAGGCCACCAAAATTTACAGAGAGTGAGTCGATCTCAAGAATTGTCTGACTCATGGTGAAGGTGGATTCTAGGCACTCGCGGACCGATTCGGGTGACGATCTCGTAATTAATTGTCCCTGAGGCCAAAGCCCAATCATCGGCTGTGTACTCCCCAGTACTGCCATCGCCAAAAACTGTCACTAAATCCCCAGATTTAGCAGTTGAATCAATACCAAGGTCAACCACGAATTGATCCATCGATACCCGTCCCGCAATCGGTGCACGCTTTCCATCAACGAATACACCTGCACGATCATCACTCGATCTCGGAATACCATCGCCATAACCCATTGCAATCACACCGAGTTTGGTATCACTTTTAACTGTATATGTCCCGCCATAACCAACCGATGAACCGGCAGGAACTTCCTTCACTAATTGCAGTTGTGCTTTCAATGTCATCACCGGCTTCAATCCCAAAGATTTTGAATCCCCCATCATCTTTAAATCAGGACTTAACCCATAGGTCGCAATCCCACCGCGCACCATGTCAAAGCGAGCAAGAGATGTCAGTGAATCATTGAATATCGCCGCACTATTTGCCATATGTTGCATCTTCACTTCGAACCCCGAAACCAGCAGATGATCAAGGGCCTCTCGATATTTCGCGAGTTGATCGAGGTTCATCGCCTCGCCCGGTTCATCAGCGCGGGCAAAATGCGACCAAACGCCAACGACTTCAATCTGTGAACGATCACTTGCTGACTTGAGCGCAGTCACCAGTTCTTTGAAATCCTTCAATACCCCACCACGACTCATCCCGGTATCAATCTCAAGATGAACTCGCGGCACTACCCCGACATTTCGCCCTGATGCGATCACATCGAAAAGATGTTCGCGCGAAGGAATAGAAAGGTCGATATCTTCTCGAATCGCCAGATCGAGATCACTCTTTGGTGGCACCAACCAGGCAATGGTGCGCGCTTTGATTCCGGCGCTTCGAATGGCAACTGCTTCTTCCAACAGCGCCACGCCAAGCCATTGCGCACCGCCAGAGATCGCAGCCCTCGCACAGGGAACCAATCCATGACCATAGGCATCGGCCTTCACCACAGCCATCACCCGCGAAGTTCCAGCTCGCTCTCGGATTTTCGCGACATTTGCACGAAGAGCGGCGAGATCAATCTCTGCGAAAGCACGCATAGTCATATCTCTCCCCTCCTCTTTCCCAATCCGTTCTTCTCAAGCCCGTTCGATGATCACGAAGGCCGAAGCAAGTGCGCCATCGTGCGAGATAGAAAGGTGCACTTTCGTCCCAGAGAGAAGTGTGGCGAGTGCGCCATAGAAAAGGAATGCCGGCCTGCCATTTGATTCATTGAAGATCTCGGCTTCATGAAATGAGAGCGCATGGCGGACGCTTCCATCAATATGTAGCGCCTTGTAAAGCGCCTCCTTCGCCGCAAACTTTCCCGCAAGGGAAACCAAAGCTCGCTCACTACTCGCGCCGCTCAATTGATTACCGGTCAATTCTCGTTCAGTAAAGAGGCGCTTTCCTACTGCAGGAGTTCGCTCCAATGTTGCCTTAAACCGCGCGACATCGACAAGATCGATTCCGATTCCTTCGATCATCATCTCTCTTTTCTACTCGACAATACTTTTCAATAATTCTTGATGATCTGACTAAGAGGGTTGCCGAGTCGATGGCCACGCGCGATCTAACGCGATGGTGAGAACGAGAAGCGCGCCACCAACAAATAATCCCCCAACGAGATCAGATACCCAATGTGTATCACGAAGGATTGATGCACCGCAGACTGCAACAGAGATTCCAGCCACCGCCCAGGTAAGGCGAAAACCTTGGAACGGCTCTTTATGGGTGTAGCGATAGATGAGATATGCCATCAGCCCCCACGTTAAGAGCGCATTAGAGGAATGTCCCGAGGGATAACTCAGGCCATCAGCAAAGAGCTCATCGATCTTCAATCGAGGTTTTGTCCGACCAAAGAAGAGTTTCGATGCGCCAACAACAAGATTAAGCATCACTAAAGCAAGAAGAGCGAGATTGAAAGGTCGCCATGATTGAAACCGTCGCCCAATCACAATCGCAACAATCAGAAGCAGTGGCGCAGTCAAACCACGAAGGCCAAGATCATCAACTCTTCGCACTAAGAATTCCCAGAACCATGGGTAATCGGGCATATCGACCCGATGTACCCACTGATCAAACGTTCTTACTGGTGAATCAAGAACTACCGAGAGCGTCACAGCGATATAGCCGATGATCAATAAACCAGCGACTTTGATGGCCTTGAACATCTCGGCTCTTCGGCGAGAAGGTAGGTGATCTAATGACATCTCTTTTT
>VGAI01000001.1 GCA_016870815.1 Actinomycetota bacterium | reverse complement strand
TCTTCACACCTAGTGACGGAATTTCCGTTAGACAAGTTCTACGTCTAACTACATGTGGACGATACTGGGATCGAACCAGTGACCCCTTCCATGTCAAGGAAGTGCGCTACCGCTGCGCTAATCGTCCGAAGGCGCAGATGCTACCCGCAAACTTCAGAGCAAGGAATTTATCTCCCGAAGTCATCCTCCACACGCTCAATATCGTCTTCTCCGAAATAGGTACCGGTTTGAACTTCCACAAAGAGCAATTCGTCTACCCCTGAGTTCGCTATTCGATGCAGAGCTCGGATCGGAATATCGACGGTGTCACCGGCTTCTAAATGTTTGATGGCGCCATCGAGGGTCACTTCAGCAGAACCTTTGACGATGAACCAATGCTCTGCTCGCTTCTCATGTCTTTGATAGGAGAGGCGCTTTCCAGGCAGAACGTGGATCGCCTTCACTTTATGACTGGAGGATTCTTGAAGGACTTCATAACGTCCCCACGGGCGTACTGAATCATCGCCATTGGTTTGACTATGGACCATCTTTATTCACATCCCATCACTATCCACAAAACCATAAGGCTTTGGAGGTGGAGACGGGATTTGAACCCGTGTAGCGGGATTTGCAGTCCCGAGCCTCGCCTCTCGGCCACTCCACCAAAATCAGTTGGCAAACATTGCGCTCACGTCGAGCAAAATGGAGCGGACGACGGGGATCGAACCCGCGACCTGAACCTTGGCAAGGTTCCGCGCTACCAGCTGCGCTACGTCCGCAAAAACTCCAACGAGTCGAAGTCACCAACGACTAGCCAGAGTGGGGCGAAGGCTATCGCAACCATTTGAAAGGCTCAAAAGCGCTACAAGAGAGAGCATTCTCGCTAGCGTTGCGATATGGCTGATGCCCTTTTCTGGATGGATGGATATAAGGCAAGTGATGCCGTCGAGTCTTTTGACTCACTTCAACCTCTATCTCACCCACTCAATGACACTGACTTCTGGGCGGTTGTAGGCAGTTATGAAGGAGAGTGGCAGGTAGTTCGTTTCGCTCAGGTTGAATCGAGGGATCGCGTCGATATCGATTCGGATTCAGTGAACAACCAGAGTGCGAAGTGGGCAAGCACTCTCAGTCACGGGCAATATCGAAGCTACGTTGATGAGATTCGTCAGGAAATCAAGAATGGTTGGGTCTATCAGGTAAATGCATGCCGCCTTCTCGAAAGTGAAAGTGAAATAGATTTGAGATCTCTCTTTCAGCGAATTCAATCTCATCATCCTGCCCCGGCTGCGGCCTACTTCAAGAGTGAGAATTGGGAAGTGGCAAGTGCTTCTCCTGAGACTTTCTTTCGAGTTGATTCAAGTGCCCAAAGTCGAAAAATCACAGCGAGCCCGATTAAGGGAACTTCGCGAGACGGGAAATTCCTAGAGAAGGACAGAGCCGAAAATGTGATGATTGTCGACCTGATGCGAAACGACATCTCTCCGCTCTGCGAGATAGGAAGCGTTGAAGTCCCCCGTCTTCTTGGCGTTGAAGAACATCCTGGTCTCTTTCATTTAGTCTCTGATGTCCAGGGCACGTTGAAAGAGTCAGTTAGTTACGCCGATTTGTTGACCCGCCTTTGCCCGGCCGGATCAATTACAGGTGCGCCAAAGAGTTCGGCAAGGGAGGTGATCTCTCGGTTCGAACCGTATCGGGGTATCTACTGTGGAACCGTGGGATGGATCTATGGTGGTAGGGCACACTTCTCGGTTGCGATTAGAACTTTCTTCAAGGATCTCCGTAGATCACCGAGTAAGACTCGTTTCGGTACGGGCGCGGGAATCACATGGGGAAGTGATGCCGAAAGCGAGTGGAGTGAGACCGAATTAAAGGCAGAGCGATTGATGAAAATTGCTTCTGGACTCTTATGAGTACTGATTTTCTCTGGCAAAACGGTGAAGTGGTTCCTGCCTTTTCAATTTCGCCGTCGCGAGATCGAACATCTTCTGGCTTCTGGCTTGGCGATGGAGTCTTTGAAACCTTGTTGGTTGAGAATGGCTCGATCTTTGCTCTGAGGCGCCATCTAGAGAGATTGCATGATGCAGCCGGAAAAGTTGGTGTTACAACCGATTGGCTCGATGCGGCCATTGATTGGGGGCTCGACTTGGCTGTGAAGTCGTTATCGGGCAGAACTGGTCAGATTCGGATTTCTCTCCTCTCATCGGGCGATTGCTTGGTGATCGGACGTGTACATGAAATCCCCGAGAACCCCCTGACGCTTTTGCTTTATCCCTATCCAAAAAATCAAGATTCGATACTCGCCGGAGTGAAGACGCTCTCGTATGGTGAGAATGCCCATGCCCTTCGTTACGCGCGTGAGAGAGGGAGCGACGACGTGCTTTTCCTCAATCAACGAGGCGAAGTGAGTGAAAGTGCTCTGGCAAACCTCCTGCTCTTTGATGGGTCGAGGTGGTGGACACCTCCTTTAACTTCGGGAGCTCTTCCTGGCGTCACAAGAGAACTCCTGCTCTCTAACTTTGAAGTGAACGAGAGAGTAATTCTTAGGCGTGACCTTGGCGAGATGAAAGCGATCGCCCTCACCTCATCACTTCGCGATATTCAGGCAGTCAGCAAATTCGAAGAAGACTCCTATCTTGCTCTCAGTGAAGTTGATAGACTTCGTGCAGATTTCCAAAGATGGAGAAGGGAAAAGGTCGACCCGTGAATGTCGTGACGTGGATCAAGTCCACATCGGGCGGAAAACTTGCTTGGCGTCTTTTCATCGCATTTCTTGGTGGCATCATCACTTTCCTTGGATTGATATTCATGTTAACCCCGGGTCCCGGAATCCCAGTATTAGTGATTGGGCTCGCGATCTTGGCAACTGAATTCGCTTGGGCTAAACGCGCTGTCGCGAGGGCGAAAGAGGCCGCTACCTCGGCCGGGGAGCGAGCGCCCTTTCTCAAGATGAAGACTTTGATTCCGGTGGGTCTAGTGATTTCACTTTTCGCAGTTGGATATTGGGTGCATATCACCTTCAATCAAGGCTAGTCGCGACTAATCTTCCGCTCACGGCTAACTCTTCATAGATTCTTACTTTGCTAGCCTTACTTCATGTCCTCTCAGTTCACGGTGACCGTCGATGGTTCAAGCGTCACCGCCACTTCAGAGCAGAAGGCGCACCATCTCTTCGGTGAACGAACGAAGTCAGGAGCAAGCGCGGTCGTGGTCTGCCGCATCAATGGTGAACTCAAGGATCTATGGAGCGATATCAAATCAGGAGATGTTATAGAAGGTGTAACGATAGATTCACCCGAAGGCCTTAATGTCCTTCGCCACTCGACCGCCCACGTTCTCGCGCAAGCAGTCCAAAGTCTCAATAGTCAGACGCGCCTTGGAATTGGTCCGCCCATCAAAGATGGCTTCTATTACGACTTTGATCCTGAAAAACCTTTCACTCCAGAGGATCTGGCTGAACTTGAAAAGGTGATGAAGCGAATAATCAAAGATGGTCAGCGATTCAAGCGCCGTGTTGTCGAGGAGAGCTCGGCTCTCGCCGAACTCAAGGACGAGCCCTACAAATGTGAACTGATTGGTTTGAAATCCGGAGCGTCCGATACTGAGGGTGCAAGTGTCGAAGTCGGCGGCGGCGAATTGACGATCTATGACAATCTCGATCGTGAAGGCAAGGCAGTCTGGGGAGACCTTTGCCGGGGACCGCACCTTCCATCAACTAAATACATTCCAGCTTTCAAGTTGATGCGTTCGGCTGGTGCGTACTGGCGAGGATCAGAGAAGAACCCCATGTTGCAACGCATTTATGGGACGGCATGGCCAACCGCAGAGGCACTCGATGCATATTTGCAACTTCTGGCAGAGGCGGAGAAGAGAGATCACCGAAGGCTCGGCCAGGAACTTGATCTCTTTTCATTTCCGGAAGAAGTTGGAAGCGGTCTTGCGGTCTTTCATCCAAAAGGGGGAATCATCCGACTTGCGATGGAGGACTACTCACGAAAGCGTCACATTGAAGCGGGCTATGAATTCGTGTATTCACCACATTTGACGAAATCAACTCTCTTCGAGAAGTCAGGACATTTGCAGTGGTATGCCGATGGCATGTATCCACCCATGATTCTCGATGAAGAACGCCATGAAGATGGAACAATCAAACGTGTCGGTCAGCAGTACTACATGAAACCGATGAACTGCCCATTCCATAATCTGGTCTTTCAATCACGTGGTCGCTCCTATCGCGAGCTGCCGCTCAGACTTTTCGAGTTTGGCACTGTCTATCGATATGAGAAGTCGGGAGTGATTCACGGGATCACCCGTGCACGAGGATTCACGCAAGATGACGCCCATATCTACTGCACGGCAGAGCAGATGCCGGGGGAATTGGATGGCCTCTTAACTTTCGTGCTTAACCTGCTTCGTGATTATGGGCTCTCTGATTTCTACCTTGAACTCTCTACTCGCAATCCAGAGAAATCAATCGGAAGCGATGCAGATTGGGATACCGCTACTAAGGCTCTCGAAGTCGCGGCCAAAGCGCAGGATCTTGAGCTCGTCATGGACAAAGGCGGAGCAGCGTTTTACGGCCCGAAGATCTCTGTCCAAGCAAAAGATGCAATCGGTAGAACTTGGCAGATGTCGACGATTCAAGTCGATTTCCAACTCCCGCAACGATTTGAGCTTGAATATCAGGCGAGTGATGGTTCGCGACAGCGTCCGGTGATGATCCATCGGGCTCTCTTCGGATCCATCGAAAGATTCTTCGGTGTTCTTACAGAACATTACGCCGGAGCATTTCCGCCCTGGCTTGCCCCAGTTCAGGTGCGAGCGATTCCTGTTGCTGAAGCATTTACCGCTTATCTCGATGAGATTGTCGCTCGAATGAAGAAACTCGGAATTCGCGCCGAGGTAGATGAGTCAGATGATCGCATGCAGAAGAAGATCAGGAATGCTCAAGCGGAGAAGATCCCGTTCATGATGATTGCGGGCGAGGCGGACCAGAGCGCTGGTGCAGTCTCTTTCCGTTATCGCAATGGTGAGCAGAAGAATGCAATCCCTGTGGAACAAGCAATTGCAGAGATTCTTGAATCTATCTCCTCTCGTGCGCAAGTGTGAAAGTAGTCCATCATCGTGAATGACTCGAACCAGGAGATAGCAGCGGTAGGAATTCCGGATCGATGGCAGAGGCTTTGGGCCCCACACCGAATGGCATATCTGAAAGGCGAGAATCGTCCGCTCTCGGGAAATGAAGTGACTTGTCCTTTCTGCGAGATACCCGAGAAAAGTGATGAAGAAGGTTTAGTCGTAGCGAGAGCCGAGTACAACTATGTCGTGCTCAACCTCTATCCCTATAACCCGGGCCATCTCTTGATCTGCTCGTATCGTCATGTCGCAGATCTTCCTGATCTTGAGAAGGAAGAGCGGGATGAGATGTCAGAGTTGGCGGCCCATGCAATGAGAGTCTTGACCAAAGTCTCCAAACCTCAAGGGTTCAACCTTGGAATGAATCAAGGCGCAATCTCTGGTGCAGGAGTTGCTGGACATATCCATCAACACGTTATCCCGCGCTGGAGCGGAGATGCCAACTTCATGCCGTTGATCGGCCAGACGAAGGTCTTGCCACGATTACTTGATGATGTCAGATCTGAGCTTGCTGCAGCTTGGTAAGTAAGTGAGCTGTTTCGACCAATCCAATTCCTCGCTCAGGGATAAATGGAAGCGCCACGACGGTGAGTCCTGAGATGAAATCACTTTCTGAGTAACCACTCTCTTCATATTCAGTTCTGAATTCTTGGGTCAGGTTCATCAGGTCGCTTTCTGGTTCAATCTCGTTTGGATTTGCACCTGAATAGTCGATTACTTTCTTTCGAGCAAGATCGAATAATCCGGATGGCGTTCCATCGTCGCCATGAAGGACAAGAAAGGGTGTGATTGCGGGTTCTAGGACTCGATTGACCAACATGATGACATCATCGAAATCCCATTGATCAGAGCCTTTTGAATCGAGCAGGAGCGATGCCACCAGAATCAACGTTGGAAGTTGCAGCTCACGGATCTGCTGGAAAGTAGAGATCTCTTCATTTGAAATGCCCCGATCTGCTTCAATCAGAAAGATCGCAAGATCGACTTCACCAAAGAGTTCTGGACGGGATTTATCGATTATGGTGCCGATGGCATCCATACTCTGAAGCGAGTGGCGATACCTCGAATTCTCTGGAGCGAAGAGTGCGACAGAGATTAAGGCTCGATTTGATGGTCTCTCCACGCACAAACCTTATTGGTGTGAAGAAGTAGAATCGGGACATGTTGCGCGTGCCACTCAAAGACGGCGTGACACGTCTGATTACGCCACTTGCGCGCTTTCTTCTCCGCGCGGGAATCTCACCTAATGCGATGACTGTCGCAGGCGCAATTGGCACCTGGCTCAGCGCTCTCTACTTCTTCCCTCGAGGTTATTTCTTCGTCGGCACCCTCGTAGTCACGATCTTCCTTCTGAGCGATCTCTTCGATGGCACGATGGCAAGACTTGATGGGAGTAAAGGGTCACGTTTTGGGGCGCTGCTTGATTCGACCTTGGATCGCATCAGTGACTCACTCATCATTTTCGCTTTGATCATCTGGGCGGAGTCGGCCAACTTCAACGCAGAGGAAAATTTCTTCGATTCCGGTCAAACCGTCGCACTTCTCTTGATTGCCTTGCTCTCGGGATTCCTTATCTCGTATGTAAGGGCGAAGGCAGAGGGTCTTGGAATTTCTTGTGACGTTGGGATCGCTGAGCGACCAGAGAGGCTGATTGTCCTTCTTGTTGGGACTGGGTTCTACGGACTGGGAGTGATGAGTGCGCTACCCGTAGCGCTACTACTTCTACTGTGCATCAACGTCATGACAGTCATCCAGCGAGTTGTAGTTGTCTACCGCGCCTCATGAGCTTTCTTATCTATAGCTTCGCGTGGCACCTGATTCGCCTGATGCCGGAGAAGAGCGCTTACCGTCTCGGTGATTGGATCGCACGCTATGCCATCTCTCGTGATGGCAGGCGAGTGAGAAGGCTTCGCGAGAATTTAAGTATTGTTATGGGCAATCCAACCGAGCGAGAGCTAGAGAGCATGTTAGAGAGTGCGATGCGCTCGAACTTGAGATATTGGATCGACACATTTCGATTTCCAAACTGGAGCCGAGATCGGATGCGAAGTACGGTGAAGGTTCATAACCGCGCTGTATTTGATGATTTGATGGGACAAGGCAACGGGCTGATCGTTGCTTTGCCGCATGCAGGGAATTGGGATCATGCTGGAGCATTCTTCTGTGCCGAAGGCTTTCCACTCGTAACAGTTGCAGAACATCTCAAACCAGAGCGGCTCTTTCGAAAATTCTTGGCTTATCGCGAAGCAATGGGAATGGAAGTCCTGGATCTCGATGGCAAAGTGACGGCGCAATTGGAGAAGCGACTTCGTGAAGGACGATTGATCGCCCTCGTTGCAGACCGTGATCTCTCTGCAGGCGGCGTGTTCGTTGATTTCTTCGGCAAGAAGGCAAAATTTCCCCCAGGACCAGCGAAACTTGCAATAACGACTGGCGCGTCACTGATTACGGCATATGTCTCCTATACCGAAGCGGGCATCCACGTGGATTTCAGCGAGCCCATTGCTACCTCGAATCGAAGTGGAGATATTGCGAAACAGGTAGAGGCAATCACTCAAGACATCGCCTGGAATTTTGAACGCGGTATTCGATCACTCCCGCAGGATTGGCATATGCTCCAACGAGTTTTCATTGACTCGAGTACAGAGCACCCTAAAGAGAACCAATCCTCGTGAGAAGGAAGTTACGGATTGGATTGGTATCCCCATATGGGTGGGATAGTCCCGGTGGAGTTCAAGTTCATATTCGTGATCTCTCAAAGTTCTTGATTGCCAATGGGCATGAAGTCTCGGTTCTTGCTCCCGTGGATGACGAGGACGGTATTGAGGAGGATTTCGTCGTCTCGGCCGGAAAACCAGTTGCGATTCCGTATAACGGGGCAGTGGCACGAGTCCTCTTCGGTCCGGTCGCAGCCTCGAGAGTCAGACAGTGGATCTCGCAGAGTGATTTCGATGTTCTTCACATCCATGAACCAGCAATTCCTAGCCTCGGGCTGCTTGCTTGTTCGATCGCTGAAGGTCCACTCGTTGGCACCTTTCATGTCGCGGCGCAAAAATTCAAAGTTGCCTTCGCCATAGTTCCGATTGTTGAGCCGATTGTGGAGCGGCTGCGAGCGCGAATAGCAGTGAGTGAGGTCGCCAGGGAGACTTTGAAGATTCATATTGAGACGGATGCCGTGGTCATTCCGAATGGAATCGGCTGGGATTCTTTCCAAGGTGCAAGGCCGAGATTGGAGTGGCAACTCGGAAAGACAATCGGCTTTATCGGAAGATTCGGTGAGAAGCGAAAAGGCTTATCGCTCTTAATTGATGCCCTGCCAAAGATTATCGAGAGTCACCCCGATCTCAAGGTGCTAATCGCCGGGCCAGGAGATCCCGAAGAGATCCTAAAACAAGTGGATCCTCGATTACGTACACGCCTTACATTTCTTGGACTTCTCTCCGAAGAGGAGAAGCGACAGTTCTTCAAGTCAATAGATCTTTATGTTGCGCCGAATATTGGCGGTGAGTCTTTCGGAATCATTTTGGCCGAAGCGATGGCGACGGGAGTTGCGATATTGGCAAGTGATCTCAGCGCATTTAAATATGTTCTCGAAGATGGCAAGTGGGGCGTGCACTTTGAGGCTTCGAACGCAGAAGATCTCGCAGTAAAGGCAAGCACGCTGCTATCTGATCCGGCGCGATTGGCAACGCTCGCATCGATGAGCAGCGAAGGTGCAAAGAGATTCGATTGGCCCGTTGTTGCGGAGAAGATCATGGATGTTTACGACCTAGTCTCTGGAGCGGGCGAAAAGGTTGTTCTCGCTTCTGGTAATCGTTCTTGGAACAAGTTGATCCGTGGGAGGGGTGAGTGAGATGGAGTGGGTGTTCGCTCTTCTATTTGCTCTGGTCTTCCTTTGGTATCTGACTTTCACTGCCTCTCGATTGGATCGACTTCATCATCGAGTCGAAACTTCTTGGGCATCCCTCGATGCGCTCCTACAACGTCGCGCGGCGATCGCTCTAGAAATAGCGTTCATTCCCTCACTTGATCCAGCAGCAGCGGTTGTTCTGACCCGCTCGGCATATCTAGCGCGAGAGGCGGAGATGGCAGAGCGATCGGAGGCCGAGGAATCTTTGACTAATGCCATCGCCTTGATAGGGGAGAGCGAAGATTTTCACAAGGAATACCCAGAGATAAGCGAAAGACTCGAGGTTGTGACTTCGAAGATACGTATTGCCATCGACCTCCATCGAGAGGCAGTGGCGACGACGAAACTTCAACGATCCCGCCCCGTAGTTCGATTTTTTAGGCTCGCTGGAAGGGCGCCCCTTCCAGTAGTTCACCCGTTCGAAGAAGTTCCGCTGTGAAGGCTGCAGAGACTCTTCGGCGATATTCATTCGCGACGTTGCTCATTCTTTTGCTCGCTCTCATCACAGGTTGCAGTGCAATCGATAACGCAGTGGAGAAAGTAGCCAGAGATGTCGAGCGAAATCTGCTCACTGGATTGCCCGGGGCAAATCGTCAGATTCTTGGAGTGAAGATCGATGACACTAATGCTGCGCAGCCACAAGTTGGAGTGGAGAGCGCCGATGTTGTGTACATTGAACAAGTAGAAGCTGGCTTGACTCGACTTCTTGCTCTCTATTCTTCGCAGTACCCGATTCGAATTGGCCCAGTGAGGTCCGCGCGAATCAGCGATATCGACATTCTTGCCGAATACGGAAGAGTCGGACTTATCTTCAGTGGAGCACAGAGTCGTCTCTATCCTTATTTAGATGCCGCCAATATCGCAAATCTTGGTGCACAGCGAAACCCGCCAACTGTCTATGTCAGGGATTCACTACGGAACGCTCCTACAAATATGTTCGTCTATCCCGACAAGTTGCTAGAAGTTGATGAGAATGCATCGTCGATAGATTTGGTGAGGAAACCTGGTTGGAGTTTCGGCGAGAATCCAGGAACCGGGATCGAAATCGAGAGCGCAGCGGTTCGTTGGCCAAATGCCACGTATCGCGTCGATTGGTCATCGGATGAAGATCGATGGTTGATTTCGTTCAATGGCAAGCCCAAGGTAAATCCCGATGGCTATCAACTAGGTTCGCCCAATTTCGTGATTCAGATTGTTCCAATAGTCCCATCGGAATTCGGCGATCGTTTTGGCGGCGTGACGCCTAAGTCTGAGGTCGTGGGTTCTGGAAAGGGTTTTCTTTTGCGTGATGGTTTCGCCATTGAGGTCTCATGGCGACGTGATTCGCCAGAAACACCGACTATCTGGCAACTCGTGGATGGTTCTCCGGCACCGTTCGAACCGGGCCAGATATGGATCGCTTTGACGGCAAACGAGCCCAGCTTCGGATATCCCGAGGCGACAGTGGGCGATAACCAGAAGTAGAATCCGCCTCTACCAAGCCCACGGTCGACCATCTATCGAATCGGGCGCACCCATCAAGGAGAAGAGATGTCCCAGGCGGATCGAGTTGTAGGTACAGCCCGTGTTAAGCGAGGCATGGCCGAGATGCTTAAAGGTGGCGTCATCATGGATGTCGTCGACGCACATCAGGCGAAGATCGCTGAAGATGCCGGCGCAGTTGCAGTTATGGCCTTGGAACGAGTGCCTGCGGATATCCGCGCACAAGGTGGCGTTGCGCGCATGTCGGATCCGAGCATGATTGAAGAGATCCAGAAGTCAGTGACAATCCCTGTGATGGCTAAGGCGAGAATTGGTCACTTTGTCGAAGCTCAGATCTTGCAAGCGATCGGTGTCGACTACATCGATGAATCAGAAGTTCTTACTCCCGCCGATTACACCCACCACATAGATAAATGGAACTTCACTATCCCCTTCGTCTGTGGAGCAACAAATCTGGGCGAAGCTTTGCGGCGTATCAATGAGGGAGCGGCGATGATTCGATCCAAGGGCGAAGCGGGCACCGGCGATGTCTCGAATGCGACAACCCATATGCGCGCTATTTCAGATGAGATTAGAAGGCTCTCTTCGATGCGCGAAGACGAGCTCTATGTCGCTGCAAAAGAACTTCAAGCCCCCTTTGACCTTGTGAAAGAGGTCGCGACCACTGGAAAACTTCCTGTCGTACTCTTCACAGCAGGAGGGATAGCAACTCCAGCCGACGCGGCGATGATGATGCAACTAGGCGCCGACGGAGTTTTCGTCGGTTCGGGGATCTTCAAATCCGGTAATCCAGCAAAGCGCGCCGAAGCAATTGTCCGTGCCACTACCTATTACAGCGACCCAAAGATCGTTGCAGAGACTTCGCGCGGTCTTGGCGAGGCAATGGTGGGGATCAATGTTGCTGACATTCCGGTTCCACATCGCCTTGCAGAACGCGGTTGGTAGTTAACTGGCGGTAGCGACTCGAGAAAGAGTCGAAAAAACTTGGGCCAGAAGATGTTAAGCAGGAGTCAATGAGTTCAATCGGAGTTCTCGCACTTCAAGGAGATGTCTCCGAACATCTGCGAGCTCTCGCAGAGTGTGGCGCTAGGGCCTTTGGGGTGAAAAACCGGGAAGACCTTGAAAAGTGCGATGGATTAGTCATACCGGGTGGCGAATCAACAACAATTTCAAAATTGGCGAGGACCTTCGAACTTTTCGAGCCAATCCGAAATAAAATCAAAGAGGGCCAACCTGTTTATGGCTCTTGTGCCGGAATGATTCTGATCGCCGATCGCGTCAATGATGCCATGGCTGGACAAGAGACCTTTGGTGGACTTGATGTGACAGTGAGGCGAAATGCCTTCGGCAGGCAAGTCGATTCATTCGAATCAGACCTCGAATTCAGTTCAGCCAAACCCTTCACTTTCCACGCAGTCTTTATTCGTGCGCCCTGGGTTGAAGAAGTGGGAAAGGACGTCTCGATTCTCGCATCAGTCGATGGTCATCCCGTAGCGGTGCGCCAAGGCAACCTTTTCGCAACCGCTTTTCATCCAGAGTTGACCTCAGATGGAAGAATTCATAAATACTTCTTGGAAGAGGTGGTGAAGGGCTAAATGTCAGGTCATTCCAAATGGGCTACGACGAAACATAAGAAAGCAATCCTTGATAAGCGTCGCGCCAAGATGTTCGCCAAACTGATCAAAGCGATTGAAGTTTCTGCACGCACTGGGGGAGCAGACCCTGCTGGAAATCCAACGCTCTACGACGCAATTCAAAAAGCTCGAAAGAGTTCGGTGCCCTCTGACAATATTGATCGTGCCCTTAAGCGCGGGGCAGGGCTTGAAACCGGTGGCGCGCAATACGAGACCATCATCTATGAAGGCTATGGTCCGCAAGGCGTGGCGATATTGATCGAGTGTTTAAGTGATAATCGAAATCGAGCGGCATCGGAAGTGAGAGTGGCAGTCACTAGAAATGGTGGGACTATGGCCGATCCCGGTTCTGTTTCCTATCTATTTCGTCGAAAAGGTGTCGTGATCATCAATAAAGAGGCGACAGGCTCAGCTTCGAAAAGTGTCACTGAAGATTCATTGATGGAAGTCGTTTTGGAGGCCGGAGCAGAAGAGATAAATGACTTAGGGAATTCATTTGAAATAGTGACAGAACCGAGTGATCTGGTGCAGGTGCGAGGGGCAATTGAGCAGGGAGGGTATGAGTATGAGTCAGCAGAACTCTCACTTCTACCAACTGTCACAGTTCCGCTTGATGGCGCCGGGGCAACCAAGGTCTTTTCGTTAATTGAGGCAATCGAAGAGCTAGATGACGTACAGAATGTCTATGCCAACTTCGATGTCTCAAACGAAGTTCTTGCAACGCTCGGCTAGCCTCACCTCGTGCGTGTCCTTGGCGTGGATCCTGGCCTCACCAGATGTGGCATCGGCGTCGTTGATCGTAATGGACAGAAACTGAGTCTGGTCGACTTGGGCGTCATTCGTACTCCCAAGGAGTCAGATCTCGCTGCGAGATTGCTTGAACTCGATGGTGAGCTAGCGCTCTGGATTAAGCGCGCCAAGCCTGATGTGATCGCGATTGAGCGAGTATTCTCACAACTCAATGTGAAGACCGCGATGGCAACAGGTCAAGCAGCAGGAGTTGCGATACTCCTTGCAGCAAAGAGCGGTTTGCCGATCGCGCTCCATACACCAAGTGAGGTCAAAGCTGCGGTGACTGGTTCTGGGCGAGCGGATAAGAAACAGGTTGCGACGATGGTGAAAAGAATTTTGGGGCTAGAAGAGATGCCCAGGCCCGTTGATACAACTGATGCCCTTGCGCTCGCGATCTGTCATCACTGGCGCGGCACTGGGAATGCGCGGATCGAAGCGGCGCTGAAACGGGCGAAGAGTCGATGATCTCCCGAATTCGAGGCATCCTGATCGAACGAGAACAGTTAGCCAATCATCTTCAGGTCACGATCGACGTGCACGGCATCGGTTATTCACTTCTGGTTCCGGTAAGTGATCTAACAGGTAACGCAATTGGTACAGAGGTGGACCTCTATGCCGATCTAGCTGTTCGAGAAGATTCGATGGTGCTTTACGGATTCACCTCCGCCGCAAGAAGATCTCTCTTTCGTTCACTGCAGACTGTGACCGGTGTTGGGCCAAAAGTAGCGCTCTCAATCATTTCGGCTACAGAGAGTGATCTGCTGATCACAGCGATTGTTGATGGAGATCATGCGTTCTTAGAGCGCCTGCCAGGAATCGGAAAAAAGGTTGCTTCACGAATCGTCCTTGAACTTCGAGAGAAGATGGATCTTCCATCCGGTGCTCGTAGCAAAGATTGGCGAAACGATCTCAAGCAAGGTTTGGTAAATCTGGGCTACGGCGAACGTGAAGCAGAGGGCGCGATTCGAGAGATCGGTGAACAGAGTGATCTCTCTTCTGCTTTGAAGGCCGCGCTCACTCATCTCACAGCGATTCGTCGATAGAGGATAAAAATGAATAGTGAAGAGAGCCACGAACGCTTAGTTCGGGCAGAGATTGGAAGCGATGAAGCGCAGATTGATCAGGCCCTTCGACCACAATCGCTCGCTGAATTTGTGGGACAAGATCGGGTCAAGGACCAACTTTCCACCTTGATTCAAGCCGCGGTCTCTCGAAGGAACCCTGCCGATCACATACTTCTTGCCGGGCCGCCAGGGCTAGGAAAGACGACTTTGGCAATGATCATCGCCAAAGAGATGGGTGCAAATATTCGAATTACCTCGGGTCCGGCAATTCATCATGCGGGAGATCTTGCCTCGATCCTCTCATCGCTCGCTGAGGGAGAACTTCTCTTTATCGATGAGATTCACCGTATTGCACGCCCCGCCGAGGAGATGCTTTACCTTGCGATGGAGGATTTTCGAGTAGATGTTGTCGTTGGAAAAGGTGCAGGTGCGACGGCGATACCACTTGAGATTCCGCGTTTCACCCTTGTTGGTGCGACTACTCGTTCGGGGCTCTTGACCAGTCCGCTTCGTGATCGATTTGGATTTACTGCGCACCTTGATTTCTATGATGATGAGTTCTTAGCCCGTATTATCAAACGAAGTGCGCAACTCCTTGAGATAACAATCGATGAAGATTCCATCAACGAAGTCGCCTCTCGATCTCGCGGCACACCCCGTATCGCAAACCGACTTTTGCGGCGTGTTCGTGATTTCTCACAGGTGCACCATGATGGGAGTGTTTCATTGCAGGAAGCGACAGCTGCTTTGACGATGTATGAAGTGGATGAGAGTGGTTTGGATCGACTTGATCGCGCGATATTGCAGACTTTGATCGACAACTTTGCCGGTGGACCAGTTGGACTAAGCACCCTTGCACTCTCGGTCGGGGAGGAGAGCGAGACGGTAGAAATCGTCTCTGAGCCATTCTTGATCCGACGAGGTTTGATAGCGAGAACTCCTCGAGGTCGCGTGGCGACCGCCGCGGGATGGCGCCATCTCGGAAAAACCCCGCCAGCAACTGCTGCGTCCCCGACACTATTCGACCAATAACGACCATTAACGACCAATAAGTGAACTAGACTCCCGCCCCATGTCCTTCGAGCGTTCTGGTTATACAAATCCGCGCTCAACCCTCCCACAGCCCCCTAAACCCTCCAATCCGATCCGGACTTTGAGCATCCTCTTCTTAGTGCTCCTCGCCTTTGGTGGCGTCGCTCTCGCGCAGGGTGCAACGAAAATCAATCTTGGTCTTGACCTCCGTGGTGGTACTTCGGTAACACTTCAGCCAAAGGTCCAACCAGGAGAAGAAGGAAGAGTTACTCCGGAATCAATCGACCAAGCGGTCAACATCATCCGCCAACGCGTTGATGGTGTCGGTGTTGCTGAGAGTGAAGTCTCTGCTCAAGGAACCGGCACGAATCGACAGATCGTCATCTCGGTGCCTGGCGAGACTGGTCGAAGGATCATCGACCTAGTTGGTCAAACTGCCGAACTTCGCTTTAGACAAGTGATCATTGAAACCACTGACGCAGCCGCAAAAGATCTTCTTGATGATGCATCTCTTCCCGCCGGGATA
The DNA here is from genome assembly GCA_016870815.1 of Actinomycetota bacterium. Classification (GTDB taxonomy): domain Bacteria; phylum Actinomycetota; class Actinomycetes; order Nanopelagicales; family Nanopelagicaceae; genus SYAN01. The sequence continues at coordinate 79,559 of VGAI01000001.1, read as the reverse complement.
ACACCTGAGATTGCCGAGCAGTTTCGAACCCTTGATTGCGCGTTAACTGCGGAGCGTGGCGGTGGGATTCTTGATGACCCCGCAGCAGTGATGGTTGCTTGCGATCGTGATGGATTTGTGAAATATCTCCTGGCACCCGCAGAAGTTCTTGGCACTGATGTCTCGGGCGCGCAGGCGGTCTACGACGCGACGACTGCACTTGGTTGGTATGTATCGCTTGATTTCTCCAGTGAAGGCGGAAAGAAATTTGCGGCGGTAACAAGTCAAGTGGTCAATAATCCTTCGCCACAGAATCAGTTGGCGATAGTCCTCGATGGTCTTGTTGTCTCTGCTCCTCGCATCAATGAGGCAATAACGGGTGGACAAGCACAGATCACTGGCGACTTCACCCAACTTGAAGCGCAAGATCTGGCTAACGTTTTGAAGTATGGATCATTACCACTTGCATTTGAACGAGGAGAGGTGCAGCAGATCTCCGCAACACTTGGTGCAGAACAGCTTGATGCCGGTCTTCTCGCCGGAATCGTCGGACTTCTTCTCGTGATCCTTTATTCGGTGCTCTATTACCGAGGACTTGGTCTTGTGGCAGTCGGATCTCTTGTCGTGGCTGCCTACATCAATATCTTCGCTTTCGCCCTCTTGAGCGAGTGGATTGGGTTCACCTTAACCCTCGCCGGAATCGCCGGAGCCATCGTCTCAATCGGCATTACCGCCGACTCCTTCGTTCTCTACTTTGAACGACTTAGAGATGAGGTCCGTGAAGGGAAATCAATCAAGACCGCTGTAGAAACTGCATGGATTCGAGCACGCCGTACCGTCATCGTCTCAGATGTCGTCTCTTTGATCGCTGCGGTACTTCTATATATCTTCGCAGTCGGTGGCGTCCGTGGATTCGCGTTCACCCTGGGACTAAGCACGCTCATTGATCTTCTTGTCATCTTCTTCTTCTCGAAGCCACTCGTTGTTTTACTCTCAAGACTTAAGTTCTTCCAGCGAGGCGCGACGCTGAGCGGAATGTCCCCGATGAGTCTTGGACTCAAACCCGCAGCGACCAAGGAGGTGAGCAATGGCCAAACGTCATGAAGTTGGTTCACTTGGTGGTCGCCTTTATCGCGGTGAAGTCTCGCTCGACATAGTCGGTCGACGAAGGCAGTGGTACACAGTTTCACTCGTTCTCTTCATTCTCTCCTGTAGCGCATTCTTCTTCAAAGGTCTCACTCTCGGCATCGAGTTCAAAGGTGGAACGGTCATCACCGTCTCATCCACCCAGGCCGATGCGACCAATGCTCGCCAGACATTGGAATCACTGCCTTTCATTAATGGCTTGATCGTCCAAGAACTTGGGAGCGACAAAGTTCGTATTCAAACCGATGCGCTCGAACCAAGTGAGTTGAATGAGGTGCAGGATCTTCTCGCATCACGCTACTCGATAGCACTGGAGACGATTGATGTACAAGCGATTGGTCCTTCATGGGGCGAAGAAATCACTCGAAAGGGAACGATAGGTCTTGTTGCATTCTTGGTTATTGTCGTTATCTACCTCGCGCTGACATTCGAACCAAAGATGGGCCTTGCTGCGCTTCTTGCGCTCTTTCACGATGTGTTTATCACGGTGGGTATCTACGCCTTGGTTGGCTTTGAAGTCTCGCCTGCGACTTTGATTGGATTCTTGACCATTCTCGCTTATTCGCTCTACGACACAGTTGTGGTCTTCGACAAGGTCCGTGAGAACACCAAGAACATCACTCAGGTGGCGCGGTTGACTTACTCGCAGGCAGCGAACTTGGCGGTCAACCAGACTTTGATCCGCTCCATCAATACCTCCATCATCGCGGTCCTCCCAGTGGCATCGCTCCTCTTTGTCGGTGCCGGATTGCTTGGTGCGGGCACGCTGAAAGATATAGCGCTCGTGCTCTTTGTCGGTCTGATCATCGGAACCTTCTCATCGATCTTCATTGCGACGCCATTTCTGGCCTCGCTACGTGAACGAGAGCCAGCAATGATCGCCCTGGCAAAGCGTGTGAATTCGCGAGGCGGTGGCGAGAGCGAGAGCGCGCCGGTTCAACGAGCACAACCAAAGCGCAAAAAGCGCAAATAAATTCCCAGCAGTAAAATCACGGCATGACTCTGATCGCGCCGGTCCGTGAGCGGCTTTCTGGCTCCTGGAAAAAGAGCGAGATCGAACTTCTAGAAAAAGCCTTCGAACGCGCAAGTTCGGCTCATCAGGGGCAAATGCGAAAATCTGGCGATCCCTACATCACCCACCCAGTTGCGGTCGCTGAGATCCTCGTTGAACTCGGTCTCGATGCCGCCACGATATGCGCCGCACTCCTTCATGACACCGTCGAAGATACCCAGTACTCACTAGCGAAAATGAGAGACGAATTCGGCGAGGAGATCGCTTCGTTAGTTGATGGTGTTACCAAGCTAGATCGACTCACCTATGGGCCGAGTGCAGAGGCCGAAACTGTTCGAAAGATGGTGGTAGCGATGTCGAGAGATATTCGCGTTCTTATCATCAAGCTTGCAGACCGACTACATAATGCACGAACTTGGCAATATGTCTCGCCAGAGAGTGCAACACGCAAAGCAAAAGAGACTCTTGAGATCTACGCCCCGCTTGCACATCGACTTGGTATCAACACGATTAAATGGGAGCTCGAAGACCTATCGTTCAAGACGCTAGAGCCGAAGAAGTATGAGGAGATTGATCGACTCATCGCTGAACGAAATCCAAGTCGGGATGAACTGACGCGCGACGTTGTTGCAATCGTCAGTGAAGATCTCAAGAAAGAGGGCATCAAGGCAGATGTCAGGGGTAGACAGAAGCATCATTACAGCGTCTACCAGAAGATGGTGGTTCGTGGTCGGGACTTCAACGACATCTACGACTTGGTGGGAATACGCGTTCTAGTAGATGATGTCCGTGATTGCTATGCAACTCTTGGTGCAATCCATGCTCGATGGAGTCCAGTCCCAGGTCGATTTAAGGATTACATAGCGATGCCGAAATTCAATCTCTATCAATCACTCCATACCACGGTGATCGGCCCGAATGGGAAAGCCGTGGAACTTCAGATTCGCACCACAGAGATGCACGCGCGAGCCGAGTTCGGTATCGCAGCGCATTGGAAATATAAGGGCGGCAAAAGTAAGAGCGCTCAGAGCGAGAGTGATGCAGAGATGCTCTGGCTCAAACAGCTCCACGAACTCCAGCAAGAGAATAAGGATGTTGGTGAATTCCTTGATGCGCTTCGGTATGACCTGCGTACCCCCGAAGTTTTCGTCTTCACACCAAAGGGCAGCGTCATCGCTTTGCCATTTGGCTCAACGCCAGTTGATTTTGCCTACGCAGTCCATACCGAAGTGGGAAACAAGTGCGTGGGGGCGAAAGTCAATGGCAAGTTAGTCTCCCTTGAGGTGCCCTTGAGTAATGGCGATACGGTCGAGGTTCTCACCAATAAGAGTCCGCAAGCTGCTCCTAGTCGAGATTGGCTTGCCTTCGCGAAATCGCAACGTGCGAGATCAAAGATAAAGGCATGGTTCACAAAAGAGCGGCGTGAAGAGGCAATCGAAGCAGGCAAGTCATCTCTTGCACGTCAAATGCGGAAGGCTGGACTTCCGATTCAGAAAATCCTCTCAGGTCAAGCACTTCTCGAGCTGGCACATGACCTTCGGTTCGAAGATATGGATTCGCTCTACTCAGCTATCGGTGATGGACACATCTCATCCGCCTCTGTTGTCGAGAAATTGATTGTTGCAATAGGCGTTGAGGAACCGTTCGAAGATGTCATCGATTCTGCGATTGTCACTCAGACGGCGATCGGGCAGTTAGAGCGGCGTAGCAATTCGGGTGTTCATGTTGAGGGCGTTGATGATCTCTTAGTGAAGTTGGCACGATGTTGCACTCCGGTTCCAGGCGATGAGATAACCGGTTTCATTACTCGGGGAAGCGGCGTTTCGGTTCATCGCAGTGACTGCATCAATCTGGAAGATTTGAGAAAGAATCAGAATGAACGTCTCGTCGATGTGCGATGGAATGCCGATGCTCGGTCGCTCTTCATGGTCAATATCCAGGTTGAGGCCCTTGATCGAAGCAGACTTCTCTCTGATGTGACAAAGGCGCTCTCCGACCAGCATGTCAGTATCCTCAACGCATCAGTCCATACGGCAAAAGACCGTACTGCATATTCGCGGTTTACCTTTGAGATGGCAGATGCTTCACATCTTGATGCAGTTCTGAGCGCTGTGCGTGCTGTCGATGGAGTTTACGACGTCTATCGCGTAACTAATAGCTAGAAGAGATTCCTTCCTAGGTCCCTTCTACACGAACTTAGTTTGCGAATTCGGCGAGGCCCTTTTGCGCCTCGGCAAGCCATCCTCGTCGCGCCTCAGCCGCCTCACGAAGCTCTGCTGCTCGCTTTGCATTACCTGCATTCTCAGCTTTCAGAGCCTGAGCGTCATAGTTCTCAATCGCTGCTTGCAACTGGGTCACAACATCATTAGCTCTTGCTTTGGCGGTGGGGTCACTCTTTCTAGCGTGGCTCTGCTCTACTTCCCGAATTGCCTCATTAACCTTCTTGATTCTCGACTCCATTGCATCGCGCTTCTTACGATCGGTCATGCCGATCTTTCGCCATTGGTCATCGAGATCGCGGAACTTCTTCCGTGCCGCTTGATGATCACTTACTGGAACGAGTGCTTCGTACTGAGCAAGCAAAGCCTCGCGTTTGCTTAAGTTCTCATCCATGGCGACACCACGCTTATCTAGATCTGCCTTCTTTGCCAAGAAGAACTCATCTTGCGCAGCCTTGAATCTGGCCCAAAGTTTTGTGTCATCGCTATGTTTTCCACGACCAGCGACTTTCCACTTCGCCATCAGTTCTTTGAACTTATTCGCTGTGGCCACCCAATCGCGTGAGTTACGGAGCGACTCAGCCTCAAGGACTATGGATTCCTTGGTCTGCTTTACCTCGCTCTGCTTTGAGATCAGCTGGGCAAAATGCTGACGTCGGCGCTTGTCGAAACGATTTCGTGAAGAAGAGAATCTCTTCCAGAGAGCAGCATCGGTCGCCTTGTCGAGGCGGGGAGCCTTCTTCCATTCATCGAGGAGTTCTTTTAATTTCTCACTCGAGGACTTCCAGGATTCTGAGTTAGCAAGGGCCTCAGCATCAACAACGATTCGTTCCTTCGCTGCCAGTGTCTCGGCGCGCTTGGAATCTTTCGCGGCTCGTTCTGCCGCCTTCTTCTCGGCGTAAGCGCCACGACCTGCTTCGATAAGCGAAGGGAGCTGCTCGAGCGAGACTCTTAGGGCAAGAAGATTTCCGACACCATTGAAATTCTCTAGTTGAGCGCGAAGTTTATTGACTGCCGTCACTGCCTCGTCAGGAACCATCGCGCCGCTCTTGATACGCGCGCCAAGGAGCGCGATTTCTGATGCAGCCATTTCGAACTTTCTTACAAAGTAGGCGAGCGCCTCTTCCGAGCTCTTGCCTGGGTAGGAACCAACTGCTCGCTCACCAGAATCCGTGATGACATAGACCGTGCCATCTTCACCGACTCGCCCGTATGCCGCAGGATCCCCGATAAGTGCTGATGCGGGTGATGCATTCTCTGACATGTGATCCTCCTGCGTTGCGCGTCAGATGATTCGGATCTTCGCTAGGGCGAACTTGTATCTGCGGTTCAGTGACCTGAACTTTCGAACGAGGGAGCCGATCCACCCCCGCTCGAGGGTTGGCAAAGGTACCCTGAGACCCGCCCTTCACTCAAGACCATGCTTGAAAACGCTGGTGGGGCAGATTGCGCGAGGTTTTCTTCTGTTCATCAAGCGGCTTGTCGCGCCTTACTTCAACACGAATTGTTGGGTTCTAGCCACCGGTGTGGGATCGGAGTGCTTCATCGTCGATCCTGGGATAGCCGAGCCGGATCTCGTTCCCGAGATTTCAACTGTCATACGGGAGTCGAAATTGAAACCAGTGGCCGTGCTGATTACCCATGGACATCTCGATCACACTTTCTCTCTCTTTCCATTGAGTCAATCTGAAGGCATCGCAACATGTTATGTCCATAGCGAAGATCGCGAACTACTTGCAAACCCTGAGATTGGCATGGGGCCACAAGGTCGCGCACTCCTAAAAGAGCTTGCACCCAATAAGAAATGGGCGGAACCCGATCGTGTTATTGAGTTAGTGGATGAAAGTAAATTTGAAGTTGCAGGAATGAGTCTTAAGGCGATTCATGCACCTGGTCATACCCGCGGATCAACGATGTTCATGGTCAATGGAGAAAATCTGCTATCGGGAGATGTTCTCTTCAAGGGCGCGATTGGTCGTTCGGATCTCCCAACAAGTGATCCAGAAGATATGACCAAGTCGTTGAAGGAGAAAGTTCTTACACTGGATGATTCGATTCATGTCTTGCCAGGTCATGGCGATGAGACCAGCATCGGCGCTGAACGCGCGAATAATCCATATTTGCAAGGACTTCTCTAGCAAAGGTTCGTTTTCGCGCGAGTATCTCCCGCATCCTCGTGAAGTAAGCCGATAGAATTCGGCCTTCAAATCGGAGGGCGAAAACAGGAAATGGCCAAGTCTTTCCAAGCACCGAAGGGTGTCAGCGAGTACTACCCTCCGCGTAGCGCGCTCTTCGAAAAGGTCCGTAATTCGCTAGTGAGACCAGCGCGACTTGCTGGATATCAATTGATTGAACTGCCGGTCTTTGAAGATACCGAGCTCTTCACTCGCGGGGTAGGGGACTCCACCGATGTAGTAACAAAAGAGATGTATACATTTGAAGATCGTGGTGGTCGCTCGATAACACTTCGCCCTGAAGGCACTGCAGGAGCAATGCGAGCCGTCATCGAACACGGTTTGGATCGCGGACAGTTACCGCTAAAAGTCTTCTATGTCGGACCATTCTTTCGTGCCGAGCGACCACAGGCAGGGCGTTTTCGACAGTTTTATCAGTTTGGTATTGAGGCTATCGGAGTCGATGATGCAGCCCTCGACGTTGAGGTGATTGCTATAGCGGACTCGGGTCTCAAATCACTTGGCCTCAGTGATTACACCTTGAAGATCACCTCCCTCGGTGACCGTGAGTCGCGAGCGAAACATAGAGAGGATCTGGTGAAGTTCATCGCCAAACTCAATCTTGATGAGGAGACAAAAGAGCGAGCATCCAAGAATCCGCTCCGACTCTTTGATGACAAGCGTGAGAGCATTTCAAGTGCGATGAAGGATGCCCCACTCCTATTGGATTATCTGACCATAGAAGCAAAGTCGAACTTCGAATCGGTTCAAGAGCAGTTGAAGACACTTCGAATCAAGTTTGTTATCGAGCCTCGAATGGTTCGTGGACTTGATTATTACACCAGAACCACTTTTGAATTCGAACATCACGCGCTTGGCGCGCAATCGGGTATTGGCGGTGGTGGTCGTTACGACGGTTTGATGAAAGAACTTGGTGGCGCAGAATTGAGTGGCATTGGCTTTGCAATGGGAATCGACAGAATTGCTTTGGCCTGCGAAGCAGAGAAGGTTGCGGGTTCATTTGACGATGGCCTTGATCTTTACATGATTGCCCTCTCGCCTGAATCCAAGAGTGCAGTCCTTGCCTTAGTTCATGGACTGCGTGAAGCGGGTGTTTGTAGCGACATCAACTTCGGTGATCGCGGTCTTAAGGGAGCGATGAAGGCAGCTGATCGCCTTGGAGCGAGATATGTCGCGGTAATTGGCGATGACGAACTTAACGCTGGGACAGTGAAGGTAAAAGAGATGAGCACCGGGCAAGAGAGCGCGGTTAGACTCGCGCACTCAGATCTCCTCACTGCTGTAACGGCGAGGAAGTAGAACCGATTGATGGAAAGTAGAGGGTGTCGCATTGCTTCGTTCAGCTGATGCAGGTTCGCTACGCGCTAGCGATATTGGGCGAAAGGTTCGCCTCGCGGGGTGGGTCGCCCGTCGCCGCGATCATGGTGGCGTTGCATTTATAGATCTGCGTGATGCGTCAGGTTCAGTCCAGGTAGTTATCAGCGACGAAAAAATCGCGGGTCAGCTTCGCGCCGAATGGTGTGTCTTGGTCGACGGCGAGATTTCGAAAAGGCCAGACGGTAATGAAAATAGGGAGATACCAACTGGTGAGATCGAGCTCCGTTGTGAGACTTTGACAGTATTGAGTGAAGCCGCTGCTCTCCCTTTCCCAGTTGATAGTGGTGAGACGATCAATGTCAGTGAAGAAGTCAGATTCAAGTACCGCTATCTCGATCTACGACGCGAAGGACCAGCGGCGAATCTTCGTCTGAGATCAAGGATCACCTCCTCGATACGTAAATCAATGGATGATCTGAAGTTCTTGGAAATTGAGACCCCTTACTTGACGCGATCGACGCCGGAGGGGGCGCGCGACTTCTTGGTGCCGGTTCGACTCCAACCCGGCTCTTGGTATGCATTGCCGCAATCGCCACAGCTCTTCAAGCAGTTGCTCATGGTGGCAGGGATGGAGCGGTACTACCAGATCGCGCGCTGTTTTCGAGATGAGGATTTTCGAGCTGATCGCCAGCCAGAATTCACCCAGTTGGATATCGAGATGTCTTTTGTGGATCAAGATGATGTGATCAAGGTGACGGAGAGGATTCTCAAGGATCTCTTTCGAAACGTCTTGGGTACTGAGATCACAACACCGATCCCGCATATGACATACCGTGAGGCGATGGATCGCTACGGTTCAGATAAGCCAGATCTCCGTTTTGGCCTGGAGATCAAAGAAGTAACTGATTTCTTCCGGGATACTCAATTCCGAGTATTTCAAGCACCTTACCTCGGTGCCGTTCTCATGCCAGGTGGTGCAAACACTCCGCGCCGTGAACTAGATGCATGGCAAGAGTGGGCAAAGTCGCGTGGTGCGAAGGGCCTTGCCTACATTCTCGTTGGTGAAGACGGATCACTCACTGGTCCAGTCGCAAAGAACCTTTCGACGCAGGAAACAGATGGAATCGCAAAAGAGGTAGGCGCTTCCCATGGCGATGCTATTTTCTTCGCCGCCGGAGAGCGAAGCGTTTCGCAAAATCTCTTGGGTGCTGTCCGACTAGAGATTGGTCGTCGCAAGGGCTTAATTGATGACTCTCAATGGAACCTCCTCTGGGTTGTAGATGCGCCGATGTTTGAGAAGACTGAGGATGGCGGCTGGACTGCAGTGCATCATCCTTTTACTGGACCAAAACCTGAGTTTGAGGGTTCTTTCGATACTGATCCAACGAATGCCTTGGCTTATGCCTATGACATCGTGCTCAATGGAAATGAGATTGGCGGCGGTTCTATCCGTATCCATCGACGAGATATTCAAGAACGTGTCTTCAAAACGATTGGCTTGAGCAAAGAGGAGGCACAATCGAAGTTCGGATTCCTTCTCGAAGCCTTTAACTATGGACCACCACCTCATGGCGGCATTGCTTTAGGGCTAGATCGTGTAGCTGCGCTCTTGGCGGGAGCAGAGTCCATTCGCGAAGTCATCGCATTCCCGAAGACAGCTAGTGGTGGCGACCCGCTCACTGGCGCTCCCACTCCCATCACGCCAGTGCAACGAAAAGAGAGTGGCGTTGATGCAACTCCAGATGACTCGAAACCCCAGCTGAGCAAGGAAGGGTAAACTCGGGCTATGTCTGCAGGTGGAATTGCAGGAATCATCGCTGCATCGTCTCTACTGGTGATCGCGTTCGCAATCGCTTATGCCGTCATCCGACTTGGTCGGGCTATTGATGAGGTCGGCGCTTCGGTCAAAGCGATCACAGCGGATACCACCCCGCTTCTTGAGGAAGCTACAACAACAGTTCGCTTGGTCAATGGTCCGCTTCAAAGCGTCAACAACATCACCAAGGCGGCTGAAGAATTGACCGCCAAAGTGGCTGGCGCTGCATCAGGTTTTGTCGACAAGAATGCTGTTGCTCTCAAACTCCTAGGGACTGTAGTTCAAGCGGCAACGAAGCGGCGTAAGGGCAGGGAAGAAGGTAAAGGAGCGCCAAAGAAGCGAGCCAAGTCCAAGAGTCGGGCTAATCGCAGCACTTATGACGAAGATGAGGAGTTCTAGAACGCTGTGAACTCCGCCGAAATAAGAAAGCGGTGGCTGGACTTCTTCGAGTCAGGTAATCGTCAAGGGCTCACTCATGCTGTCGTCCCGTCGGCATCATTGATCCTTAATGATCCCAATCTCCTCTTAGTCAATGCCGGAATGGTTCCATTCAAACCATATTTTCTTGGTGAACTGCCGCCTCCCTATCCTCGTGCGACATCGGTTCAGAAATGCGTTCGAACACTGGATATCGATGAAGTTGGCAAGACGACGAGACATGCTTCTTTCTTTCAAATGTGCGGCAACTTTTCTTTTGGTGACTATTTCAAAGAGGGTGCGATCTCTCTCGCATGGGAATTACTGACACGAAGTCAGAGTGATGGTGGATTTGGTTTCGATCCGGCACGACTTTGGGTGACTGTCTATCTTGATGATGACGAAGCGGCAGATATCTGGCACAGGGAAATAGGTGTGCCTAAGGATCGAATTCAGCGGCGAGGTATGGTCGATAACTTCTGGTCGATGGGTGTCCCAGGACCGTGCGGGCCTTGCTCTGAGATCTACTTCGATCGAGGACCGGAATATGGTCGCGATGGCGGACCAATCGCGGATGAGGATCGCTACCTTGAGATTTGGAATCTTGTCTTCATGCAAAATCTTCGTGGCGATGGTTCTGGGAAAGAGGGCTATCCAATACTTGGCGAGTTACCAGCAAAGAATATCGATACTGGGCTAGGACTAGAGCGGACTGCAGCCCTATTGCAAGGCGTCGACAACATCTACGAAATCGATACAACCAGCATCATCTTGAGGAAAGCATCTGAACTGACTGGCGTTAGCTATGGTGGGAATGAGCGAAGTGATGTCTCACTTCGAGTGATCGCGGATCATGCTCGAACCGCTGCCATGCTGATTGGTGATGGTGTAACCCCAGGAAATGAAGGTCGGGGATATGTTTTGCGAAGAATGATGCGCCGCGTCGTAAGAAACATGCGCATACTAGGAAGCGCAGAGCCGACTCTTGTGGAGTTGATCAAGTCATCAATTGAGGCAATGGCTCCGCAGTATCCAGAACTTCGAAGTGATCGAGAGCGAATTGAAGCGGTCACGGCGAATGAAGAGGGAACATTCCTAGAAACGCTACGTAGCGGTACCAGCATCTTTGATGTGGCCGCTGAATCAACTAAGAGCGCTGGATCAAAAACGTTGCCAGCCACCGATGTCTTCATGCTCCATGACACTTATGGTTTTCCCTTCGACCTCACCCTTGAAATGGCCGCCGAGAAAGGTCTTGCTGTCGATGAAGCTGGCTTCCGCCAACTGATGCGCGAGCAAAAGGAACGCGCCAAGGCCGATGCCAAATCTAAGAAGACTGGGCACACCGACCTCTCCGAGTATCGAAAGCTCCTCGAAAGTGGCAAAGGTAGCGAGTTCATTGGCTATCAAAGCACGAGCGGAGAAGCGAAAGTCCTAGCGATCATTAGCGATGGCAAGTCGGTAAAAGAGGGAAGCGGAATGGCCGAACTCGTCCTTGATCGAACGCCGTTCTATGCCGAAGGCGGCGGACAACTTGCCGACCACGGTGAGATTCTCCTCGATGATGGAAGTGTCTTTGAGGTCTTTGATGTTCAAACTCCAGTACCTGGCCTTTTCGTTCATCGTGGTGAGATTTCTTCCGGTGCGTTACGTGTCGGTGGTCGAGTCCATGCCGTCATCGATGGCGAGCGACGTTCTGCAATTTCAAGAGCGCACACTGCGACCCATATGGTTCATAAGGCATTTCGCGAAGTCTTGGGTGAAACGGCTACGCAAGCAGGATCAGAGAATGCACCAGGACGATTCCGTTTCGATTTTCCAAGTACTGGGCCAGTCTCTGCGATGACGATGCAAGAGGTGGAAGGTCGCGTCAACGATCTGCTTTTATCCAATCTTCCAGTTACTGCAGCCGAAATGAGCCAGGATGAAGCGAAGCGAATCGGCGCTATGGCGCTCTTTGGTGAGAAGTATGGCGAGATTGTCCGTGTGGTGAGTGTGGGTGAGTGGGCCAAGGAGCTCTGCGGCGGAACGCATGTCAAGGCTTCAGGAGAGTTGGGATTGATTAAGTTCCTCGGTGAGTCCTCCATTGGGTCTGGAGTTCGAAGAGTTGAAGCACTTGTGGGAATAGATGCCTATTCATTCTTAGCCAGAGAGAATCTTCTCTTAGGTCGGGTTATCGATATATTGAAAGTAACTCGAAGTGAGGAAGTTCCTCAACGGATTGAATCCCTCCTTGAGTCATTGAAGAGTGCAGAGAAAGAGTTGACTGAAGTTCGTGTGGCGAAGGCGTTAGATTCGCTGGCCAAGGTCCTAGAGAGCGCGCCCAAGATTGGTGAGACTACGCTTGTAGCGCACTCATTCGATCAATCTTTGACGGCAGATGAACTGCGACAGATATCTCTTGTCCTGCGGGCTAAACGGCCGAACTCCGTGATCGTTCTCTCCAGTATTCGAGAGGGGAAGGTTGTGCTGGTCTCTGCAGTGGATGATCTGGCGCGAAAAGCAGGAGCAAAAGCGGGTGCGCTCGTGAAATCAGGGTCCAATCTCCTTGCCGGCGGCGGTGGCGGAAAAGATGATTTTGCCCAAGGAGGCGGAACAGATCTCACCGCGCTTAAGAAGGCGTTTGTCGCGATAGAGAGCGAACTACGTTCTTCCCTCTTTAGTTAGTAAGAGTTCAGGACGGAGATCATGATTACGAAAGGTCGCCGGCTTGCTCTTGATTACGGGTTAGTTCGTATCGGCGTGGCAGTGAGTGATCCCGATGGCCAATTCGTTTTCCCAGTCACGACTCTCGATAGTTCGGATTGGGAGAGTGGCTTGAGTGATCTGATCGTTGAGTACAGTCCAGTGACGCTCTATATCGGATACCCCATTACCTTGACTGGCAATGTGGGGAGCGCTGCTAATCTCGCCAGAGATTTCGCCATTGAAGTGAGCGAGAAGTTTCACGGCCCGATACGTCTTATCGACGAAAGGCTTTCAACGAAAAGTGCTGCCATGCAATTGCGCGATGGTGGAAAGAGGGAAAGAGAAGCTCGTAAAGAGATTGATGCGGTAGCGGCTAGCGTTCTTCTCGAGCAGGCTTTGATGACCGAGAAGAACACAGGTCAGCTTGCGGGCAGTGAAATCTCATGATCGAACGCACTCCGCTTCGAAAGAGAAATGATTTCCTTCTCTTCATCGTAATCATTCTCGCCATGGGGTTGATTACCTTCACGCTCCGCGAGATTGCAAATCGACCAAGTGTGCTGCCCGATTTTCAGAGTGGGGTGAGTGAAGGTTCGATTACCTTGGTGATCGAATCCGGTGAAAGTGGATCTGAGATTGCGAAGAAATTGGAAGAGGCTGGCGTGATCAAATCGGCAGAGACCTTCTTTAGGCTTGCTGTGAGTGATCCCCGCTCTAGCCGAATTGCGCCTGGAACCTACCGAATAGATACGAAGATACCTGCATCAAAGGCCCTTGAGCAGTTGCTTGACCTCGATCGGATTATCGGATTGATCTCGGTTCGAGATGGTGCGCGTCTCGATGAAGTCGTTGCGATCCTTGAAGCGAATGGCTTCAAGGATGTTGCGAAAATCCTTACGAGTCGGAAACCCGCAAAACCCTTCACGCTGAAATCACTCGAAGGCTTTCTCTACCCTGCCAGATATAGTTTCGAGCCGGGAGCGAGCACAGATGAAGTGATTGATGCAATGACACGAAGGTTCACTGAGGCGCTTGGTGAGCTCGACTTGCAACGCCTACCTCAAGGTATTTCACCCGATGAGTTCCTTGTCATTGCATCCATTGTGGAGGCGGAGGGCACGCCGGATGTCTTTGCAAAAATCTCGCGAGTGATCTACAACCGTCTTGAGCGAAAGATGGCGCTACAGATGGATTCGACGATTCATTACATCAAACGCGAGCGAGGAAATATCGCAGTTTCTCTGGCTGGAACGAAGATCAAGAGTCCGTACAACACCTATCAAAGGCAAGGCTTGCCTCCAGGTCCCATCGGAAGCCCTACCAGCGCGGCTATGCGAGCAGCGCTAGATCCAGAGTCTGGTGATTGGCTCTATTTCATTACCGTCGCACCAAAAGAGACTCGCTTCACCAATAGTTACGATGAGTTCTTGGCCTGGAAAGAGCTGTATCGCAAGAACTACAGGGCTGGACTTTTCGATGATTAAGGCTGCGGTGCTCGGAAAGCCGGTCACTCACTCGCTCTCTCCATTGGTCCATGGACAGATTTACGAGAAACTGGGGCTTGAATACTCCTATCAGCGATTAGAGCATGACCAATTTACTGCGGTTGAATTTATCCAGCAGGCACTTGCCACGGAAGAATGGAGCGGTTTTTCGCTGACTATGCCGCTGAAGGAAGTGGCTTTTTCGCTGAATTTGGCCTGTGATTCCTTTTCCGTTGCCGCTCATAGTGTCAACACGATCACAAAGGGACGCGGGTATAACACTGATGTCTCTGGGTTGGTTCGAGTGCTGAGCGAGCTGGAAAGAGAATTTGAAAGCGTAGCCATTATTGGTTCTGGTGCAACAGCGCGCTCAGTGATGGTTGCTCTTGAAGCGATAAAGACTCAAGGGAAGGGAATAGGAAAGTTGGAAGTCTTTCGTCGAAGTTCACATGGCGATGCCTTACTTCGAAGTGCGAGCCAACTAGAGGTAACTTTCCTAGAGATTGAAAACTTGAAACCAGATGGCAGCCAACAATTGATTATCTCCACCATTCCCTCCGCGGCTCAATCAAGCATCTCAAGGCAACTTCAAGGCTTTGAGGGAACGCTGCTTGACATTACATATTCTCCATGGCCATCTACATTGGCCGGCGTGATAAAAGGGAAAGTGGTTTCTGGCCTCTCTCTCTTGGTAGCACAGGCAGTTGATCAGGCAGCTTTGTTCACAGGGTTAGATTTTGACCGGGAGAAGATGTTCCAAGAAATAAAAGTTTCCACAGCTCGCGAGGTTTCTCTCTAGTCCCAACTTTCTTCTCGAGTACTTTAGGCTGTGCCCGAAACATCCTTTCATCTTGTAGTCGCTTCTCTGGTTTTATTGATTGCCGCGATTATTGATCTGAGAACGCACAGGATCCCCAATTTGTTACTGCTCTTCGCATTTCCCATCCACCTTCTATTCGCACGCCTCGACGGTCTCAACCATCGAGGCGGGGCGATCGCATTTCTCGTTGCCCTCATTTTGGTTGTTGCCCCAATTTCGGGCCCGTGGATTATGCGAAATTTTGGAATGGGGGATGTGAAACTTCTCGTCTATCTGATTTGGTCGATCGGCGCGGGTATGAATTGGATCGCCTTCCTCCTAGCTATCGGCCTCTCATCGCTCCTGCTCAACGGAGTGCTCAAGCTCCTGCGCCGATCTCTTGATCAATCGCTACCCTTTGCCCCTTTTCTCGGGGTGGGCGCCCTCGTTGGCGTGTTTTTCTAACCCGCTCCTTGGAGAGGTAACGCTGTGGGAGAATTCGGGCGTGCGTTGGCTTACTGCAGGTGAATCTCATGGCCCAGCCCTGCTCGGGATTCTCGAGGGAGTGCCAGCTAATGTCTCAATCTCAAGTAAAGACTTAGAAAATGAGCTGGCCCGTCGTCGACTTGGTTTCGGTCGAGGGGCTCGCCAAAAGTTTGAGGTTGATGAAGTTCGCATTCTCGGTGGCGTTAGACATGGTTTGACCCAAGGCGGTCCCGTCGCGATCGAAATAGCAAATACTGAATGGCCGAAGTGGGAGAAGGTCATGTCCGCCGACCCAGTCTCGAAAGAGCAGATTGAGGGTCTTGCTCGCAACGAAGCGCTAACTAGACCACGGCCCGGTCATGCAGATCTCGTGGGGATGCAGAAATATGGTTTCGACGACGCGCGGCCGATTTTAGAACGAGCGAGCGCTCGAGAAACTGCCATGCGAGTTGCCCTAGGGAAGGTCGCAAAGAATTTCTTAAAGCAGGTTGCTGGGATAGAGACTCTCAGTCATGTTGTTGCGATTGGTTCAGTCTCAGATCACTCACTGCAACTTGAGATCAATCCGAAGTTTAGTGATCTTGCGAGCATAGATGGGGATGCGGTTCGTGCAGCAGATCCTACTTTGAGTGCAAAGTTGGTCGCAGAGATAGAAGCGGCCCATAATGATGGGGATACACTCGGCGGGGTTTTCGAAGTCTTGGCCTTCAATGTTCCCATTGGGCTGGGTTCGCATGTGCATTGGGATCGACGAATTGATGGTCGATTGGCTGGCGCGCTAATGAGTATCCAAGCAATCAAAGGCGTAGAAGTTGGCGATGGTTTTGTAACGGCCTCACGGCGAGGATCGGGTGCGCACGATGAAATCCAACGCGGTAGCGATGGACTCATGAGAGCTTCGAATCGCTCTGGAGGTACCGAGGGCGGTATGAGTAATGGCGAGACGTTGCGAGTGAGAGCAGCGATGAAGCCCATCTCAACCGTGCCTAAGGCTCTCTCAACTGTTGATGTATCCACGGGGGAAGTAGCTAAGGCAATCAATCAGCGCTCGGATGTATGCGCAGTTCCCGCTGCTGGCGTCATCGGTGAAGCGATGGTTGCTCTCGTGCTCGCTGAAGCCTTTCTTGAAAAATTCGGTGGCGATAGTCTCGAGGAATCGGAAAGAAACCTTAAGAACTATTTGAGTTCGATGAAGATCAAGTAATGGAGGTCTCCACCAGAGTGCGAGGCTGCATTTTAATCGGGCCACCGGGCGCTGGAAAGAGCACGGTCGGAGGTCTTCTGGCGAGAGAGATGGGCCTGCCTTTCCTGGATACAGACATCATGATTGAGGAATCGACTGGAAAGAAAGTCTCGCAGATCTTCATTGAGGATGGTGAAGCGAAGTTTCGTGAGATCGAGGAGACAATCGTTCTCAAGAGCATTGAAGAGGATGCATCAAAGCCGAACCAACCGGTCATTCTCGCGCTTGGTGGCGGTTCGATACTGAGCGAACGAGTTCAACGAGCTTTGAATAATCGCGACGATGTGATTTACCTTGATGTTTCGCTTTCAAGTGCCGCGCCTCGAGTGGGATTCAATCGTGAGCGGCCGCTACTGATGATCAATCCACGTCAGCAATGGCAGGAGTTGATGAATCATCGCCGACCGATTTATCACTCACTCGCATCGGTAACAATCGACACCAATGAGAAGAGTCCCGAAGATGTTGCCATCGAGATCGAGAAATTCTTGGAAGCAGCATGAAGAAGACGATTGCAGTCGACGGCGAACACGCTTACCAGGTCACTTTCGCGGATTCGTGGCTCGAAAAATTGAATGAGATTAGGGCGAAGCGAAAGTCAGTCCTCATCACTTCTTCGAAGGTTGCAGATGCGATTGGACTAAGCATTGAAGGCTTCGATCTTTTCTTGGTTCCAGATGGTGAAGCAGCGAAGGATGTTGTAACGCTGCAAGCAGCATGGGAATTCTTAGAATCTCATGGAATAGAGCGACAGGATTTGATAGTGGCGATTGGTGGTGGATCAATTACCGATTTCGCCGGTTTCGCAGCAGCCACTTGGCTTCGGGGAATCGATTGGATTGCGATTCCGACAACTCTGGCCGGGATGGTTGATGCATCAGTTGGAGGGAAGACTGGAATCAATGGTAGAAGCGGAAAGAACTTGATTGGTTCGTTTCATTCGCCGAAGGAAGTGATTATTGATCTCGCCCTGCTATCGACTCTTACTGATCGGGACTTTCGAGCAGGCCTTGCAGAAGTGATCAAGTGCGGCTTTATCGCTGACCCCGAAATATTGAAGAACTTGGAAGACTCAACGCTTGAGGAGTTAAGAAACCCTCAGGGGATTGCGAAGCTGAGCGATCTGGTACGACGTAGTATCGCGGTCAAGGCAAAGATAGTCTCTGAAGATTTCCGGGAGAGCGGATCACGCGCATTTCTGAACTACGGACACACCCTCGGTCACGCAATTGAGCATCTGAGTGGATATCAACTACGTCACGGGGAGGCAGTCTCTATAGGACTTAACTTCGCCGCGCATCTCGGATTCAAACATCTTGGCTTAGAGCGTGAGTCTTATCTTCGCCACCGAGAGCTCCTTGAGCGGTATGACCTTCCAGTGCGTTTTGATTCTGGTGCTTTCGATTCGCTCTTTTCGGTGATGCGCCTGGATAAGAAGAATAAGGATGGGATAATTCGATTCGTATTGCTGCGCGAGATTGGTAACCCAGTCCTCTTCGCAGAGTTAAAGGAAGGGAATCTTCGCGTGGCTTATCAGGAGGTGATGAGTTGAGTTCCACAGAGACAATCTTGGTGCTAAACGGACCGAATCTCTCTCGCCTCGACCTCCGTGAGAGAACGCATTATGGCGAACTTAACTATCCACAGTTACACAAATTGGTTGAAGATGTCGCGCAAGAGTTAGGGCTAAAGGTTGATATCCGGCAAAGTGATGACGAAGCAACACTTATTGGCTGGCTTCATGAGGCGGCCGACCATTCTCATCCGGTCATCTTCAACCCGGCTGCTTTCACCCATTACTCAGTCGCTATACGAGATGCAGCAGCGCTCCTTCGTGCGCCCCTGATCGAAGTGCATCTCTCTAATCCCTTGGCGAGAGAAGAGTTCAGGCATACCTCGATGATTGCTGGAGTAGCAACTGGCACTATTGGGGGATTCAAAGAGGATTCGTATCGGCTGGCATTGATCGCGATGAAAGGCCTTATTGAGGCTAATCAATAGAAGCAGTTCTAGATAAATTACCCAATAGAATGAGGCTCTGACTTTACGGAGTCCTCAAACCGACCTTATGGGAATAGAGAGCATCGTGGCAACGACAAACGATTTGAAGAACGGCATGACACTTGACCTTGATGGGCAGCTCTGGACTGTCGTCGAGTTTCAACACGTCAAACCTGGTAAGGGTCCGGCATTTGTTCGCACAAAGATGAAGAATGTCATGAGCGGCAAGGTAGTAGAGAAGACCTTCAACGCCGGAATCAAAGTTGATGTTGCGATTCTTGAGCGTCGAGAGATGCAATTCCTCTATAAGGATGGCGAAGATTTCGTCTTTATGGATTCCACGAGCTATGACCAGATCACAGTTTCAGGAGAGACAGTCGGTGAATCTGCAAACTACATGTTGGAGAACACCAACGCCATCGTTGCAATCCACGAGGGAAGTCCTCTCTTCATTGAGTTACCTGCATCAGTCGAGTTGACGATCACCTATACCGAACCCGGTCTCCAAGGTGATCGATCAAACGCTGGATCTAAGCCAGCAACCCTAGAGACTGGCATCAATGTTCAAGTCCCTCTTTTCATCAAACAAGGGGAGAAGGTGCTCGTCGATACGCGAACAGGTCAGTACCTGGGAAGAGCGTGATGAGTGCTCGCACCAAGGCGCGCAAGGCGGCAGTAGATCTTCTCTTTGCCGCCGATCTTCGCGGTAAAGAGGCGACACTCAATGACTTAGCCCTGCTTGGCCGAGAGAACCGTGAGTACACCCAAGCATTGATCGAAGGTGTGAAGCTACATCGTGACCAGATCGACTCGCTGATACATACCTACGCCGAAGATTGGGATAAGGACCGCCTTCCAGCGGTCGATCGAAACATTCTTCGAGTGGGAATTTTCGAATTGCTCTGGGGTTCACTCGATCATGCCGTTGCCATTAGCGAGGCAGTCGCTCTTGCCGAGTTACTTTCAACCGATAAATCCTCCAAGTTCATCAACGGCCTACTCGCCCGTATATCGGGTCTAGCGCCCACTCTGCCGCGTTAACTTCGCCGATTCCGTAACTTTCTTGCCTATGGGCTAGAATCCGGCAACCCTTTAACGACCGTCCCGTGAGGCGGCCAAGGAGCTGAAGATGACGCGTATCGTTTTAGCGCGCGAGGAGATATCTCGTGCCGTCCGTCGTATTTCCCATGAAATTCTGGAACGTAACAAAGGTGCCGATTCACTCCTTCTTTTAGGTATTCCTACTCGTGGCGTGCTCCTCGCCCAGCGAATTCAGGCTGAAATTGCCGCCATCGAAGGTAAAGAGGTGGCACTCGGATCACTCGACATAACGCTTCATCGCGACGATCTTCGACTTAGAGCCCCAAGGCCACTTCATCGCACCGAGATTCCAACCGGGGGGATAGAGGGACGAGATGTGGTCTTGATAGATGATGTCTTCTTCTCTGGACGCACCATTAGAGCGGCCCTTGATGCTCTTGGAGAGTTAGGGCGTCCAGCGACAGTTCAGTTGGCTGTCCTCATCGATCGTGGTCATCGAGAGCTACCGATTCGTGCTGATTTTGTCGGTAAGAACCTTCCGACATCTCGGAGCGAACAAGTGAAGGTGCAGCTCGAACCCATCGATAGTGAGGATGGGGTGGTGCTAGAGGGATGAAATTTCCTAGACATCTACTTTCGATTGGTGACCTCTCCCGCGAAAGCGCAACCGCACTCCTGGATACGGCTGCAGAACTTGCACGAATCTCTGATGGTCAAATCAAGAAACTTCCCACCTTGCGGGGCAGAACCGTGGTCAATCTCTTCTTTGAAGATTCCACAAGAACGCGAATCTCCTTCGAAACAGCAGCAAAGCGACTCTCTGCCGATGTCATCAACTTTGTGGCAAAGGGTTCGAGCGTCAGCAAAGGTGAGAGTCTCAAAGACACAGCGTTGACATTGCAAGCGATGGGCGCCGATGCGGTCATCATTCGACACCATGCCTCGGGTGCGCCACAACGATTAGCTGATGCTGGATGGATTGCTGGGCCAGTGATAAATGCCGGAGATGGCACGCACGAACACCCGACTCAAGCGCTATTAGATGCATTTACGATTCGTCACCATCTGGCTAAAGATCGCGGAACACTCGACGGCCTTGAGATTGCTATCGTCGGGGATATTCTTCATTCGAGAGTTGCGCGAAGCAATATTTTTCTGCTTTCGATGCTTGGCGCGAAAGTGACTGTCATCGCTCCTGCAACTCTGCTTCCAGTTGGGATCGAGAGTTGGCCATGTTCGATCTCTTATGACCTTGACGATTCGATTGAGAAGTTTGATGCGATTATGGCGCTTCGTATTCAACGTGAGCGCATGGAGCAGGCTTTCTTTCCAAGTGAGCGCGAGTACTCAAGACATTACGGTCTCAATGGTGATCGACTCTCGCGGTTGAAGAGTGGAGCCATTCTGCTTCACCCAGGCCCGATGAATCGTGGCGTTGAGATCGATGCAAAGAGCGCAGATAGCGTACGTTCGGTGATCGTGGATCAAGTGACTAATGGAGTTTTCGTCAGAATGGCTGTGCTTTACCTGCTTCTCTCTGGGTCGCCGGCAAATCTCGCGGAAGAGGTCAAGGGATGACCAGAACCTTCAAATTGGTGAATGCGCGTCTTGCCACCGGCGAAAAGAGTTCGATCACAGTTGAAGCGGGAGTCATCACCTCTATTGGTGAGAACGCAAAGAGCGACGTCACAGAGATCGACCTCAAAGGAAAGCTTGTCACTCCTAGTTTTGTTGATTTGCATACTCACCTAAGAGAGCCGGGGAAAGAAAATGCAGAAACTGTCGCCAGCGGGACTCGTGCGGCAGTTCGCGGTGGTTTTGGTGCGATCTACGCCATGCCGAATACCAACCCAGTTGCCGACACAGCCGGCGTCGTGGAACAAGTTCACTCTCTCGGCCTAGAAGAGGGCAGATGCGATGTCATTCCGATAGGAGCAGTGACTCGCGGACAAGAAGGAAAGCAACTTGCCGAGATTCTTGCCATGGCACACTCACGTGCAGGCGTCCGCGTCTTTAGCGACGATGGAAATTGCGTATCCGATCCGCTCTTGATGAGAAGAGCTCTTGAGTATGTGAAGATTTTTGATGGCGTAATCGCTCAGCATGCCCAAGATCCGGAACTGACGAAAGATGCTCAGATGAACGAAGGGATCATCTCGTCGCGCCTTGGATTAAAGGGTTGGCCCGCCGTTGCCGAAGAGGCAATCATCGCTCGCGACGTACTTCTTGCAGATCACGTTGGTTCAAAGCTTCATATCTGTCATCTCAGTACTGCAGGAAGTGTCGAGATTGTTCGGTGGGCAAAGGCGAGGGGTATTCACGTCACTGCAGAAGTCACACCGCACCACCTTCTGCTTACCGATGAACTTGCCAGCACCTTCGATCCAATTTACAAAGTTAATCCACCACTTCGCACTGAGCGCGATGTTCATGCACTCAGGGATGGCGTCGCTGATGGCACCATCGACATCATCGCAACCGACCATGCCCCGCATCCACTTGAATCGAAGGAATGTGAATGGCCGGCAGCAGCCTTCGGCATGATTGGACTGGAAAGTGCCTTTGCCATCGCCTATCGCGCGCTGGTGAAGAGTGGTTCTCTCTCACTTCAATCACTCGTGGCAGCTATGACGACAAAGCCCGCCGTTATTGGTTCGCTTTCAGATCGAATGAGTGGACTCACAGTTGGGGCTCCCGCCTCATTGAACGTCATTGATCTTGAGAAGGAATGGGTGATCGATCGAGATCGGGTTGAATCAAAGAGCTCGAATACGCCGTTTCATGGTCTGCAGGTAGAGGGAGCAGTCGAATCTGTGCTCTTCCGGGGCGAATGGGTGATGCGCGATGGAGCAATACTGCGATGAGTGAAGTTGCATACCTTGTACTTGATGACGGTCGTATATTCAAAGGTGAAGCATGGGGAGCGCGAGGCGAGACATTCGGTGAAGCCGTCTTTGCCACAGGAATGACTGGTTACCAAGAGACTCTTACCGACCCTTCGTATCACAAACAAGTTGTTGTGATGACTGCGCCTCATATCGGAAATACCGGCATCAACAACGAAGATCAAGAATCTTCGAGATTCTGGGTATCGGGATTTGCGGTGCGTGATCCTTCACCCGTTGTGAGCAACTGGCGTGCAGATGGGTCACTGGAAGAAGAGATGAGAAGGCAGGGAATTGTCGGTATCAAATCTTTGGATACCAGAGCAATCACTCGCCATCTTCGCGATCGAGGCGCTATGCGCGCCGGCATCTTCTCGGCAGGCTCGAAAATCAGGGAAGAGATGGTGATAGCTGTCCGACAGTCCCCCAAGATGAGTGGCTCGATGCTCGCAGATGAGGTCACTACGCCTTCGAAATATGTGGTCCCAGCCAAGGGGGAGAAACTCTTTACCGTCGTCGCATTGGATCTCGGTGTAAAAGCAGCCACGCCCAGGAATATGTCTGAGCGCGGGATAGAGGTTCATGTATTGCCAAGTTCCTGGAAGAACGAAGACCTGCTCAAAGAGATCGAGACCATTTCACCGGATGGCTTCTTCCTCTCGAACGGACCAGGAGATCCAGAGACGATGAATGAGACGGTGGCGCTTGTGCGAGAGATGCTCAATCGCGAGATCCCAGTATTTGGAATCTGTTTTGGGCACCAGATCCTAGGTCGAGCACTTGGCTTTGAGACCTATAAATTGAAATTCGGTCATCGAGGGATCAATCAGCCGGTGCTCAATAGGCGCTCAGGGAGAATCGAAATCACCGCGCATAATCATGGATTCGCATTGGAGGCGCCCACAGAAGGACACTTCTCAACCGTTTATGGTCCAGGAGAAGTGACTCATATCTGCCTCAATGACGGTGTGATTGAGGGAATTCGATTGATTGAACGACCCGCTTTCTCGGTTCAGTACCATCCCGAGGCAGCCGCAGGTCCCCACGATGCCAACTACCTATTCGATGATTTTGTTGAGTTGATGAGGGGTGCTAAGCGTGGCTAAGGATCCGAAGATCAATTCTGTTTTAGTTATCGGAAGTGGTCCGATAGTGATTGGGCAGGCTTGCGAATTCGATTACTCTGGAACTCAAGCTTGTCGCGTTCTTAGAGCCGAAGGTATTCGAGTAGTCCTTATCAATAGCAATCCTGCGACCATCATGACCGATCCCGAGTTTGCTGATGCAACCTACATCGAACCCATCACGACGGATTTCATTGAGAAGATAATCATCAAGGAGAGGCCAGATGCCATCCTCGCCACCCTCGGTGGTCAGACTGCGCTCAATGCCGCTATGGCTTTGCATAAAGAGGGAGTCCTTGCAAAGCATGGCGTGAAGCTGATTGGTGCCGATGTCGATGCCATCGCCCGAGGTGAGAATCGTGAGCTCTTTCGCGAGATAGTGACCAAAGTTGGTGGCGAGTCGGCGAAATCGGTCATCTGTCACGCCATGGAACAGTGTCATATCGCTGCCAAGGAATTGAACTTTCCCGTTGTGGTGCGACCTTCATTCACGATGGGAGGTCTGGGTAGCGGTATCGCGCATGACCCAGCTGAGCTGGAATTGATTGCTGGCGCTGGACTTCGCCATTCGCCGACCAGTGAAGTCCTTCTTGAAGAATCCATTATTGGCTGGAAAGAATTCGAACTTGAAGTGATGCGTGATAAGAATGATAACGTTGTTATCGTCTGTAGCATCGAAAATATCGATCCCATGGGTGTGCATACCGGTGATTCCATTACCGTGGCTCCCGCACTCACCTTGACTGATGTTGAACTCCAGCGCTTACGAGACCTGTCGATATCCATCATCCGAGAAGTAGGCGTCGCAACCGGTGGGTGCAATATTCAGTTTGCGGTGCATCCAGATTCGGGACGCATCATCGTGATTGAGATGAATCCTCGAGTCTCGCGGTCTTCAGCTCTGGCGTCCAAGGCAACTGGATTTCCCATTGCAAAGATTGCTACCAAGCTCGCCATCGGTTATTCCCTCGACGAGATATCTAATGACATAACGGAGGCGACCCCGGCTTCTTTCGAGCCGACACTGGATTACATCGTGGTCAAGGTTCCGCGATTCGCTTTCGAGAAGTTTCCCGATGCCGACTCGCGACTTACAACGACGATGAAGTCGGTGGGCGAGGCGATGGCATTTGGCAGGAATTTCACTGAGGCGCTCCAGAAATCGATGAGATCGTTAGAGAAGAAGGGTTCCACCTTCTTCTGGAGTGAGGTCACGGAGAGTCGAACTGAACTCATCGATCTCATTAGCCAGCCGACCGAGAGAAAATTGGTGGGAATTCAACGTGCGCTCTTTGCTGGAATTCCCATGGCAGAGATTCAGAGAATCACAAGATTTGATCCCTGGTTTCTGACGCAGATAGAGCTCCTCAATCATCTTGCGAAGGAATGTCGCGAGAGTGTCGAGATCGATGGTGATTTGCTCAAGAGATTGAAGCGACATGGTTTTTCGGATCTCCAGATAGCCGAGATTCGCGGATCCACCGAAGCGGAAATCAGAAAGACTCGATATCGATTCGAACTCCGTCCTGTTTACAAGACGGTCGATACCTGTGCAGCGGAATTCGAGGCTCGCACTCCCTACCACTATTCAAGTTACGACGACGAGAGTGAGGTTGCACCTCGCGAAAAACCGGCCGTAATTATCTTAGGGTCAGGTCCAAATCGAATCGGGCAAGGTATCGAATTCGACTATTCCTGTGTCCATGCATGTTTCACACTCAGTGAAGCAGGCTTCGAAACGGTGATGGTTAACTGCAATCCTGAGACTGTTTCAACCGATTATGACACCTCGGATCGACTCTACTTTGAACCATTGACCCTTGAAGATGTCCTTGAAGTGATCCATGCCGAGTCACTTGCAGGTCCCATTGAGGGTGTGATTGTCCAACTTGGCGGACAGACTCCGCTCGGACTTGCCGAAGCTCTTGAGGCGGAGGGTGTGAAGATAATCGGGACTTCACCAGCTGCGATCGAACTCGCCGAAGAGCGTGGCGCTTTTGGCCAACTTCTAACAAGAAATGAGTTGCGCGCGCCAGAGTTTGGAATGGCGACAACTGCAGATGAAGCAATTGCAGTTGCGCATCGGGTGGGTTATCCAGTCTTGGTTCGCCCCTCCTTCGTCCTCGGTGGGCGAGGCATGGAAATTGTTTATGATGATGAAGCCTTGACATCGTTTATTGCCCGTGCGACCGAGATAACTCCAGATAGACCAGTGTTGATTGATAAATTCTTAGATCTAGCGGTAGAGGTCGATGTTGATGCTCTGTTCGATGGCGAGCGACTTTTTCTGGGCGGAATCATGGAACATATAGAGGAGGCTGGGGTTCACAGTGGCGACTCGGCGTGCGTCATCCCACCGCAATCTCTCTCTGCAGGGATGCAAGGAGAGATCGAAGAGGCCACGAGGAAGATCGCATCAGCTGTTGGTGTTCGTGGATTGATCAATATTCAGTTCGCGATTCATCGTCAACCAGGAAGTAGCGCTGGTGATCACGAGAAACTCTACGTTCTCGAGGCAAATCCTCGTGCTTCACGAACCGTGCCATTTGTCAGTAAAGCAACAGGTGTTCCCCTGGCAAAGGCAGCGGCGCGCATCGCCATTGGGATGAGTATCACCGAGATGATGGAATCGGGCTTTCTTCCACCTTGTGGAGTTGCGCGAGGAATTTCAGTAAAAGAGGCGGTATTGCCGTGGAACCGATTCCGTCGAAAGAGTGGCGAAGGTGTTGACACCATCCTTGGTCCAGAGATGAAATCAACTGGCGAAGTTATGGGCATCGCTAAGGATTTTGGTTCAGCCTTCGCTAAAAGTCAGATTAGTGCTTTCGGTGCGCTTCCAAGAACGGGAGCGGTATTCCTATCTCTGGCCGACAAGGACAAGAGCACTGCCTTGGAATCTGCCAGGGCGCTTCATTCTTTAGGCTTCTCGATATATGCCACAGCTGGAACTCATGGATTCCTTCGGGAGATAGGAGTTCCATCAGTGTTAGTGCGAAAGCACTTCCAATCTGCAGAGAGCTCGAATCTCACCGGAGAATCGATCAATGCACTTGATTTGATTCGAAACGGCTCAGTGTCTCTCGTCATAAACACTCCTTACGGAAGAGATGAACGTCAAGATGGTCGCCTGATTCGAACCGCTTCGATCATCAAGAACCTTCCATGCATAACTACGATTCCAGCATTTCGTGCTGCAGTCGAGGCGATCAAGTCGCTTCGTGAAGAAGAGATGACCGCGAGGCCGATTCAGGAGTGGTTGTCGATGAAGGTTGGTCACTAGTGCCAATCAATCCACGAGCCGAGGTTACGCAAGCGAGAATACTTTCCAATCGAAAAGTCGGCGCATATCATCACATTGCCTTCGAGGCGGGGGAGATTGGCAGGTACGCAAAACCTGGAAACTTCATCGCTATTGCGGTAGGTGGCGATTTCTCATCGATGCCATTACACCGTGTCTTCGCGATCTATCGCGCGAAGGCGGAAGGTATACATGCTTCAACGATCGAGATCATCGTTGCAGCGCATGGCAAGGGTAGTGAATGGCTCGTTAAGCAGAGCGAGGGAAGCCAGCTTCGTATCACGGGTCCGCTAGGCACATCCTTTCCACTGCCAGCGGAGCCCGTCAATGTTGCGATTGTCGGTGGTGGATATGGTTCAGCGCCACTTTTTGATTTGGCCGACCACCTCAAAACGCGAGGGTGTCGTGTTGATGCGGTGATCGGAGCCTCGACTTCATCAAAGATCTTTGCACCGCTTGATGGAAAGCGAACGGTCAATTCGGTGACGGTGACGACTGAGGATGGAAGTGCGGGAGTCCAAGGTCGAGTCACCGATGTACTTGATGAATTAATCGACCGTCAGAGAATCGACTTGATCTATTCCTGTGGCCCTATGGCGATGCTGAAGGCAATTGATGAAGTGGCCCAGCGACATCAGATTTCGCACTTAATCTCGGTAGAGGAGGCGATGGCATGTGGCATTGGAATCTGCATGACGTGTGTCCTACCAATCAAGGATTCAAAGGGAATCGTCAAGATGACGCGAACCTGTATCGAGGGGCCAGTGATAGATAGCGAGCGCGTCCTCTGGTCTAAGGGAATTCCCGAAGGAACGTGGGGAGCTCCATGAGCGATGTAGATCTATCTACAGAACTTGCCTATGCAAAGTTCGAGAATCCCATATTCACCGCCAGCGGTTGCGCTTCTTCAGGAAAAGAACTTGCTCAGTTCTTTCCACTCACTGAGCTTGGCGCCATGGTCACTAAGTCGATAATGCTCCGTCCAAGATCTGGTCGAGCGACTCCTCGTATGGCTGAAACGCCCTCAGGAATGTTGAATTCAATAGGTCTTCAGGGGCCAGGTATCGATCTTTTCCTGGAAGAAGATTTGCCGTGGCTACTCAATACGGGTGCGCGGGCAGTAGTTTCCATAGCGGGCGAGAGTGTTGATGAATACGGTGCACTCTCTAGACGGTTGCGCGGCGTTAAGGGAATTTCAGCAATCGAGGTAAATATCTCCTGCCCTAATGTTGAGAATAGAGGTCTGGTTTTTGCATGTGACCAAGCATCAGCGCGTGCTGTTATTGAAACGGTCAGGATCAATATCGGCGGTGAATACCCAATTATTGCCAAACTTTCACCAGATGTCACTGATATCTCTCTGATAGCGGGTGAGGTGATCAATGCCGGTGCCGATGGCCTTGCCTTGATTAATACCCTCCTCGGTATGGTCATCGACTCAGAAACATTGAAACCAGTTCTGGGTGGTAAGACTGGCGGACTTTCTGGACCTGCAATCAGGCCGGTAGCGGTACGCGCCATCTATCAAGTCCACGCCAAATATCCAAAGATTCCAATACTTGGAATGGGCGGCGTCACATCAGGTGGCGATGCCTTGCAGCTCATTGCGGCAGGAGCTTCCGCTGTTTCAGTTGGTACGGCATCTTTTGGCGATCCACTTGCTCCCGTGCGAATCAAAGAAGAGCTAGCTTCCTTGCTTGAAGGTCACGGTTTCTCACGGATAAGAGATGCAATCGGAGTGGCGCATGTCTAAAGACTCACCCATCATTCTTGCCGTTGACACCACTGACTTGAGCTCCGTCGATTCACTGATCGAAGCAACGCGTGAATCAATTTCCATCTACAAATTCGGACTCGAGTTCTATCTGAAATTCGGTAGCACAACCCTTCAATCACTCCTTGACCGATTCGGTATCAAACTCTTCCTTGACCTCAAACTTCACGATATTGGAAATACTGTGGCAGGGGCTGCACGCTCGATCGCATCTTTGGATCCCTTTTTTCTCACAGTTCATGCCAGCGGGGGAGCGGCGATGGTTAGGGTGGCAGCAGATGCTTTACCGAATACGAAAATAGCAGCGGTAACCATTTTGACCTCGCTCGATGACAAGGAGATGAAGCGAGTTGGATTCGAAGGTACGGTAACGGAGCGAGTGATTGGTTTGAGCGATCTAGCTCTCGCTTCAGGGGCTCGTGCAATCGTCTCCTCGGCTCGGGAAGTCACGGAGATCAAGAGACGGTTTCCATCCGCAATAACGATTACACCAGGAATCCGTCCTCCAGGGTCGTCACAAGACGATCAAGCTAGAACGATGACACCGAAAGAGGCAATCGAATCAGGCAGTGATTACCTCGTTATCGGCAGACCAATTTCGGCTGCGAAGGATCCAGGGAGAGTGGCAGCGGAAATTCTCACCTCGATCCGTTAGTAATGAAGGTGCATTAATGAAGAACCCGCCTCCGCAGATTGATTCTCAGACTCGGCGAGAAAACGGACTCAAGGCGGTGGCTGCTAGACAGGAACGCGCCGAGATAAAGCGGAGACTCAAGAGTGGAGATCTCGATCTTCGCTCGCTTCTTTCTCTAGAGAGTGGAGCCAAGGACCGAATGTTGGTCATGGAGTTGTTGGAGTCCCTTCCATTCAAGGGCGAAGTCCGCGCTACCGAACTAATGGAGCGAGTGGGAATATCGCCGCGAAGGCGCATTGCTGGTCTCGGCACCCGGCAACGCCAAAAGCTATTGGAACTGGTCGAAAAGAATCCCTCGAGAAAGTTGCTGAGTAACCTTGGGGGCGTGAGCGGATCGATATACGGAAGACTCTTCGTGATATCAGGCCCGGGTGGCGTCGGCAAGAGCACAATCACTAAAGAGCTCAATCGCTTCGATGATTTCTTTGTCAGTGTTAGTGTTACAACGAGGTCGCCACGTAATGGGGAGGTTGATGGCGTCTCTTATCATTTTGTATCCCGTGCGGATTTCGAATCTCGGATCGCAAATAATGAATTCATGGAGTGGGCAGAGTTTGCTGGAAATTTCTATGGCACTCTTGAACGAGATGTTCACGAGATGAGACTTCTTGGAAAGCATGTTGTCCTGGAGATTGAAATTCAAGGCGCGCGCCAGGTTCGTAAGCGCCATCCCGAGGCAACCTTGGTATTCATCTCGCCACCCTCGTGGGAAGAGCTCGAAGCCAGGATTCGTGGTCGAGGCAGTGATGATGACTCTCGAATTGCAGAGCGCTTATCTTTGGCCCAGCAGGAGTTAGCAGCCTCGGATGAGTTCGATTTAGTGCTGATAAATAGCGAAGTGGCTGAGGTGGTTGATCGGCTGGTAGCCTTAGTGACCTCTTAGCCGGGAGCCCCCGCACAAATACGCGTTGAACCCATTGGTTCTGATGTGAAAGAAGGAAGCGCATACATGGAAATCAAGACTGAAGGAATCACGAATCCTCCTATCGATCAACTCTTGGAGAAGTCAGGTTCCAAGTACAGCCTTGTCCTCTACGCAGCAAAGCGTGCGCGACAGATCAACGCCTATTACTCGCAGCTCGGTGAAGGGCTCTTGGAATACGTAGGTCCCCTGGTTGAGACAAATGTTCATGAGAAGCCACTCTCCATCGCGCTCCGTGAGATCAACCAAGACCTGCTCTCCATCGAGCAATTGGAACCGACTCAGAACAAGTAATCGGTCACGGTAGGTGGCCATGAATTTCCCCCGAGGTAGAGAGCTCGTCCTTGGTGTAGGCGCGGGTATCGCCGCTTATAAATCTGCAGATCTCTTGCGGCGTTTGCAAGATCGGGGTTTTCTCGTCACTGTCGTTCCTACGCCAAACTCGCTCAATTTTGTTGGCAAGGCGACCTGGGAAGCGCTATCTGGACGCAAGGCCCAGAGTGAACTTTGGGAGAACGTCTCTGACGTTCCTCACGTTTCTTTAGGCGATAAGGCGAATCTCATTCTGGTCGCACCAGCCACAGCTGATCTGATTGCGCGAATCGCTCACGGTCGCGCAGATGATTTATTGACCAACACCATTCTGAGCACAACTGCTCCTATAGTCATCGTTCCCGCCATGCATCCGAAGATGTGGCTCAATCCTGCGACGGTGAAGAATGTGCAAACATTGCGAGATCGTGGGGTTTTCGTAATGGACCCTGCGATTGGACGATTGACTGGTTCGGATTCTGGTGTCGGCCGTTTCCCTGATTCCTCGGCAATCATCGATTTTGTTGAAGAAAGTTATGGCTACTGCGCTGATCTCTTGGGAGCAAGGGTCTTAGTAACTGCAGGTGGTACGCGAGAAGCAATCGATCCAGTTCGCTTCATCGGCAATCGTTCGAGTGGAAAACAGGGGTGGGCGATTGCGAATCAAGCAGCGATGCGAGGAGCCCAAGTCACCCTTGTTCTAGGTCCGAATTCGCTACCGAAGATCGAGGGAATCGAGACGGTGGAAATAGAGAGTGCCGCTGAGATGAGAGATGAGATTCTCGCGCGCTTTGATGATATTGATGTCTTAGTGATGAGCGCGGCTGTAGCCGATGCAAGGCCGGTATCGGTTTCGGATGAGAAGATCAAGAAAGAGATGTTGGGGTCGTTGTTATTGGAAGAGAACCAGGATCTGCTTGCAGAGTTTGCGGCCAAGAAGCGAACGAACCAAGTGATTGCTGGGTTCGCCGCAGAGACAGAGAGCAATCACGAAGCTTTGGTCAGTGCAGCGAAGTCGAAACTTGCTCGTAAAGGTGCTGACCTCATCTATGTCAACGACGTATCCAGTGGCAAGGTCTTTGGCTCTGATATGACCAGTGGCGCGATTATCACTCGAGAGGGAAAAATCATCCCGATTGAGGAAGTTTCTAAAGAGATGCTGGCCGACACTCTGTTGGACCAGATTAGAGAGAGGGTAAGTCATGGGTAAAGCAGTTCGCTTGTTCACCTCTGAATCAGTTACCGAGGGCCATCCTGACAAGATTGCTGATCAGATCTCTGACTCAATTCTTGATGACTTATTGCGCCAAGACCGAAAATCGCGTGTCGCGGTCGAGACATTGATAACCACTGGACAAGTCCATGTTGCTGGTGAGGTAACAACCGATGGCTTTGCTGATGTTATGTCCCTGGTCAGAGATACCGTCCTTAGTATTGGTTATGACAGTTCCGAGAAAGGTTTCGATGGAAATAGTTGTGGCGTCTCGATCTCCATCGGACAGCAGTCAAGTGATATTGCGCAAGGTGTAGATAGCGCCGTTGAAAAGCGCCTCACCCAGTCAAGCGATCCTTATGATCTGCAAGGTGCTGGCGATCAAGGCTTGATGTTTGGCTATGCAAGCAAAGACACTCCTACTTTGATGCCGCTACCGATCTGGTTGGCACATCGACTCGCTGAAAGACTCACCTTAGTAAGAAAGAGTGGTCTTCTTCCTTACCTCCGTCCCGATGGGAAGACTCAGGTGACAATCGCATACGACGGTGATAAGCCGATTGCAATCGATACCGTCGTTATTTCGAGTCAGCATGCCTCATCGGTTGATGTGGAAAGCAAGTTGGCGCCAGAGATCAAAGAGCATGTCATTGATGTAGTTCTAGGGGATCTTGATCTTGATGCCTCGAAAGTTCGCACCCTGATCAATCCAACAGGGCGATTTGTGATCGGTGGCCCTATGGGCGATGCCGGACTTACCGGTCGGAAAATCATTGTCGATACTTACGGTGGCATGGCCCGTCATGGCGGTGGAGCTTTTAGTGGCAAGGATCCTTCCAAGGTCGACCGATCGGCTGCATATGCAATGCGATGGGTGGCAAAGAATGTGGTGGCAGCAGGACTTGCAGATCGTTGTGAAGTCCAGGTCGCTTACGCCATAGGAAAAGCGCAACCTGTCGGGCTCTTCGTTGAAACATTCGGCACCGGGAAGTTGCCAGATACCCAGATCAGTGACGCAATCACCAAGGTCTTCGATCTACGGCCAGCTGCTCTTATCGCG
Organism: Actinomycetota bacterium; assembly: GCA_016870815.1. Taxonomy (GTDB): domain Bacteria; phylum Actinomycetota; class Actinomycetes; order Nanopelagicales; family Nanopelagicaceae; genus SYAN01. The sequence continues at coordinate 46,434 of VGAI01000001.1, read as the reverse complement.
GATCTAGATTTACTGCGACCGATCTATAGCAAAACTGCTGCTTACGGCCATTTCGGACGCGAACTTCCAGAGTTCACCTGGGAGAAGACCGATAGGGCAAAGGCACTCGCTGACGCCGTCAAGGGGTAGCCTGTAACGCGGTGAAGCCGCTCAAATTAAGGAACCCACCCGCACCGGGTCTGGCATCTTCTGTGATTCCACCCTGTGATCGAATCGCTTCGGTTTCGGTCAAGGTTCCTGTCCCACACCTTGATGGTGAGTACAGCTATCTAGTTCCGGAAGGTATGGAACTAGAGCTTGGATCTATGGTGAGAGTTCCATTCGGTTCACAAGTAACTACCGGATACGTCACCGAGGTCCTTCCTCTATCAATCAAGGAAAACTCAGAAAGTAACCAGCTCAAAGCCATTGAGAAGGCAGTGAACAATCAGAAATGGTTTGATGTTGGACTTCTAGAACGATCGAGGAGAATTGCCTCTCTTTATGGCGGTTCTCTTCATAGCATCCTCAATCTCGCCATACCAAGAAAGTCTTTCGAAGGCAGATCTGCAATAAAGGTTCTGCAAGGGTTGATCTCACCTCAAGAGATTCACCGTCGCTTTCTGGTTGATACTTTCGGCACGAATTGGGTAGAAGCGAAGCAGAGTGCGCTCATTCTCTCTCCAGCGATGCTCTGGGAGAGGATCATCGCTTCATTGATTTCTAGTGATTCTGCCAGCACTCTGGTGCTCATACCCCAAGAGTCCTTGATCGATCGCCTACTGGTAGCACTTAGAGAAGCGGGCATTTCAGATGTAGCCCTCATCCACTCATCGAAGAGCGAGAGTGAGAGAGCTTGGCTACACCAACTGCTCCTGCAGGGGAAGATTAAACTCCTTATTGGTACGCGAAGCGCTGCTCTCGTACCGTTCAAACCAGAGCGCGTTCTCGTTCTGGATTCTGGTGATGTCAACTATCGCGAACGTCGCCACCCATATTTTCGGGTTGATGAACCGCTCATTTGGCAGGGATGCAAACAGTTCATTGTGGTCAATCACGCACCAACAATGGAGATGCTCGCCTCCGGCCTACCACTTGTCTATTCGCGGAAGCGTCAAGTTGAGCTTCGTGAATTTCGCTCTAAGGATTCGCGCGACATGGTCAAGGCCATCTCTGCATTGGTTACTCAGAAGAATAACGCAAATATCTTGGTAAGTATCAACGATCGTTCATTCGTCTCATCCATGATCTGTGCTCGTTGCAAGAATGTCCTGCGCTGCGAATGTGGCTTCCCCATGGGGACGAAGCAACGAGATGGCGATCCGGAATGTTCTCGCTGCTCTAAGCGGCTTCTTTCTCCTCGCTGCAGACACTGCCAAGGCGATCACTTTCTCTCGTATAAGGGAGGCGCTGAGAAATGGGCGCTCACACTGGGCAAGAGCATCTCAGGATCGAAAGTTGTTCTTTCAAACGCAGATACATTCAAAGGGGAGTTGGTTCAATCAAAGTCGGGCGCACTTATTGTTGTCGCGACGCATGGGTGTGAGCCGTTAATCGTCGATAAAGCGGGACGGCCAATCGGCTATCAAATAATCGCGTTGATCGGAGGAAATGGGATCTTCAACTCACCGTCATTCTCAATGCAGGAAGCATCGAGGATGAGGTGGGCTCGAGCCCTTGGGCTTTTATCACCGAATAACGGCGTCGTATTAGCGGATTTGGATCAGGAACACCCAGAGTTTCGCGCCATGAGAAGTGGAGATCATGCCAAGCACCTTGGGAATACTCTGAAAGAGAGACGTTCACTCAACTTGCCCCCCTACTCGTTAATCGCTGAGATTCGAGGAGAACCCTCGGCATTGACGAGGTTGCGAAGTAGCCTCGCCGAGGACAGACTCTTCAAAGATACGGAGAGTGAAATCTTTCCTGTCCGAGATTCAAGCTTCTTGGTGAAAGTTTCTCGAAAGCATAGATTTGAGCTATCGCAACTCTTGCAAGGTGTGATCAGAATCAGAAGTTCTAAGCGACTAGCCCCGATTTCTTTCATCATTGAACCGGAGTATCTGTAAGATTCGCGGGTGGCGATACAACCTATTCGGCATTTCGGTGACCCAGTCCTTACTTCTCGCGCGACAGAAGTGACATCCTTCGATAAGGAACTTAGAACTCTGGTTGCGGATTTGACGGAGACGATGCTTGATGCCCCCGGTGCCGGCTTAGCTGCACCACAAATTGGCGTTGGCTTGCGAGTTTTTACCTGGCATGTTGATGGGGAGTTGGGCCATCTGATCAACCCCACCCTAGACCTCTCAGAGGAGATGCAAGATGGAGAGGAAGGGTGTCTCTCATTCCCCGAGATCCATTTTGATACGCCTCGTGCCCTCCGTGCTGTAGCCAAGGGCTTCACTATGCATGGCGAACCCTTGATGGTGGAAGGAAGCGAATTTCTTGCAAGAGCGCTCCAGCATGAGGTTGATCATCTCGATGGTGTTCTTTTTATTGATCGAATGACGCCCGAGAATCGTAAGGCGGCTATGAAGGAAATTCGCTCCTCAGAATGGTTTCAGGAACAAGGCGCGCCGGCGATCAAGCTTTCGCCTCATTCGACTCGTGGATTGGTGATGTGAAGAATCGGTATTGCTGGTGAAGATAGCACTCGCTTCATCTTCACTGTACGCAGTTAGGGCTCTCGATGTACTAGAGAGATCGACTCATGAAATCGTTGGCTTCATCACCATGCCAGATCGTCCACAAGGAAGAAGTTCGAGAGCGAAGCCGAATCAGTTTCGAGAATGGGCGTCCCGTGAGAGAGGGATGATTCCTTGTTACGCACCCGATTCAGCGGATCAACTCCTCGAAGCACTTCGGCAGATGCAAGCTGATCTCGTTGTAACTCTGGCCTATGGTCGTTTGGTCAAGGAAGAAGCCCTTGAGAAACCAAAGTACGGTTGGCTCAATATTCACTTCTCGATGCTTCCTCGATGGCGAGGGGCGGCCCCAGTGCAACGCTCACTTCTAGCGGGAGAGCGGGAATCTGGCGTAACTATCTTCAAGCTTGATGTTGGGATGGACACTGGGCCCATCTACCGTCAAAGGAGCTATAGATATGGCGAGGATGAATGTGCTTCCGAGGCACTTGATCAGATGTCATTGCTGGGCGCAGATGAACTTTTGAGAGCGATTGAGATGATCGAGGCAGGCGTTGAACCTACAGAACAAGAGGGGATATCGAACATTGCTGCAAAGATAGCGAAAGACGAACTGCGACTCATCTTGGGGTTGAAGACCGAAGAAATGATGCGGCAGATTCGGGCTTTTACTTCGAATCCGGGTGTTTGGTTCATTTATAACGGGCAGAGAATGATCATTTCAAAGGTCAAGTCCTCGAGCGAAGCAGTTCCGTCAAGAGATCTGGTTGAGCATAATGGTTCACTATTTCTTGGTACCGAGGATGGATCAATTGAGATCCTACGAATCATCCCGGAAGGAAAGCGGGAGATGAGTGGTTCTGAATTCGTCCGCGGAAGAGATCTAAAAGAGGCTACTCGCATTGAGTGAGATCAAGCCAAGACGGGCGGCGTGGGAGTTCTTACGAGATAGTAGTAAGCGCGATTCATATATCAATCTTGAAATCGAGAATCTTCATCAAAGGATTAAGCCCAACGAGCGAGCCTTTGCAACGGAACTGATTTTTGGAAGTGTTCGGATGCGCTTGAGGCTCGATGACTCAATCGAGAAGTTGATTGATCGTGCTATCGAAGATGAAGTTCGAGAGTTGCTGCGGCTAGGGCTCTACGAGGTCATCTTCATGACTACTGCCGACCATGCTCTTGTAAATGAGTATGTGGAAGTATCAAAAACTGTTTTAGGAAAGGCACGTTCAAGTTTCATCAATGCAGTGCTCCGGCGCGCTTGTCGAGAGAGAGAATCGCTGCAGAGTGACGATGGGCTTTCTTTAGAGGTAAAAGCTTCGCACCCAAAATGGATTGTGGATGCCTTTTCTCTCTTGCTCGAGGGTGAGCGGTTATCTGACGAGCTCTTAAGTCACAACCGTGGCGCAGAAGTACAGGGCGTCGCTTTCGAGACCATGAGCGAGGACGAAGGATTGCGAGATGCGCGCTTACCGTATGGGCATACATTCCTGAAACCACCCTCGGCGATCTCAACAGTCAAGAGCGGTGCGAGTTTCGTACAAGATTTTGGCTCGCAACTGGTCTGCGAAGTGGCACTTGCGACTGATCGAGAGAAGGAGATGAAATGGCTTGATCTCTGTGCCGGGCCAGGCGGGAAGTTCGCCTACCTCGCCCATCACTTACAGAGCGAGCAACTCATCGGTATGGAATTGCATCGTCATCGTGCCGATCTGATCCGGGGACGGGTTAAGGGATATGAGGTTTTGGTTGATGATGCGAGAGATAGTGGGCTACCAAGTGAATCATTTGATCGCATTCTCTTGGATGCTCCCTGTACCGGACTTGGCGCCTTGAGAAGAAGACCAGATGCAAGATGGAGAAGGAGCGAGTCGGACCTCAAAGCGCTAGTCAAACTTCAACGGGAACTTTTAGATTCGGCAGCCAAGCTGGTGAGAATTGGAGGAGTGATCATTTACGTGACCTGCTCACCTCATCCGCTCGAGACGCGAACTCAAGTGGCCGACTTTCTTCGAACACATCCAAATTTCAAAGTCCTGCCAGTTGAAAGAGATACGATTGACAAGAGTTATCAAAGCTCGATTGGTGCGGATGGAATGATGCAACTTATGACCGCAGAGCATGGGACCGATGGCATGTTCCTAGCTCTCGTGCAGAGAGAGGACCAATGACCGTCCGAATCTGTCCCTCGGTCCTTAATGCAGATCAGAACCACCTTGCGAGCGAGATCGAGCGAGTAGCGGGTTTCGCCGATTTCATTCATCTCGACATCATGGATGACAAGTTTGTCCCTAACTTTACCTACTCGTTTGAGCAAACTCGTCAGATTGTCATGGAATCTGTCCTGCCTATTGATTTGCATCTGATGGTCGAGCAAGCAGATCGCTGGGGGCCAAAATATGCTTCGTTGAAGCCGGAAGGAGTCTTTTCCGTGACGATTCATTATGAAGCTACGAAAGATGTGGCGGGAACTATAGATCTCATCAAGGCAGAGGGCGTTAGGTGCGGAGTTGCAATTAAACCTTCAACGCCGGTTGAGGTATTGAAAGGCTTGCTTACAAAATTGGACATGGTTCTTGTTATGACGGTTGAGCCAGGATTTGGTGGACAGAGTTTCATGGGAGAGATGATGACGAAAGTGAAGGACTTGAGTTCCTGGATTTCAGCCGAAGGCCTATCCCAGACTTGGCTACAAGTTGATGGAGGAATCGCACTATCAACCATCGAGGAGGCCAGCGCTTGCGGTGCCGATACTTTCGTTGCGGGAAGTGCGGTTTACAAGAGCGATAATCCAGCGGAAATCGTCGCAGAATTACGGAAGCGAGCGATTGAAGCCAGAAGATAGAATCGGTGGATGAAAACCTTCGATCAACTTTTCTCAGAGGTCAGTGAGCGCGCCAAATTCCGTCCTGAGCAATCCAAGACTGTAGAACTCCTTGATTCAGGGGTCCATGCCATAGGAAAGAAGATCCTCGAAGAAGCAGGCGAAGTTTGGCTTGCGGCCGAGCACGAGAGCGATGAGCGGTTGGCGGAGGAAATCAGTCAGCTTCTCTATCACTTACAAGTCATCATGGTCGCACGGAATATTCCTCTAGCAAAAGTCTATGAGCGTCTCTGATGGCCCTGAAGATTGCACTACCCAATAAGGGTTCACTCTCGGAATCGGCGATTGATATCTTCAAAGCGGCTGGATTCCGTCAACGACATGATGCCAAGGATTTGATATTCCTAGACCCCTCAAATGATGTGGAGTTCTATTACCTAAGACCGCGGGATATTGCTACCTATGTCGGCAGTGGAGAACTTGACCTTGGCGTGACCGGAAGAGACTTGCTAGCCGATAGCGAGAGCGTCGCAATTGAGCTTCTCGATCTCGATTTTGGACGCTCATCGTTTAGGTTGGCAGCTCCGCTGGCTTCTCTGCCTGTCACAAACCTTTCAGGAAAAAGAATTGCAACTGCTTACCCGAATCTTCTCGCGAAGTACTTACAGGATCGCGCAGTAAGAGCAGAAATCGTTCATCTTGATGGCGCTGTTGAAAGTGCAGTAGGTCTTGGTGTGGCGGATCTGATCGCGGATGTTGTCTCCACCGGAAGTACTTTGCGTCAGGCTGGGCTATCAGTCTTTGAACAGCCCATATTGGAGAGTTCGGCAATACTTATCGCCCGTGGGCAGAAGGAGGAGTTTGATTTAGTTCTTCGACGACTTCAAGGAGTCGTGATTGCGCGACAATATGTCCTTGTCGACTATGACGTCACCCGTTCGAATCTAGAACGTGCTTGTGAGATTACGCCAGGTATCGAGTCGCCAACGATCTCACCGCTTCAAAAAGCAGATTGGGTTGCGGTGCGAGCGATGGTTCCTCGTCGCGAAGTGCACCAAGTGATGGACCGTCTCTATGAAGTGGGAGCACGTGGAATTCTTGTTACGGATATTCACGCCTGTCGACTCTAGATAAAGAAATCCAGAACTTGCCTGAGGTCTCGTACCTCTATCGAAGCATCTGCCTCAACCCTTAGGACCTCCTTCGCACAGAAGGCGATACCGAGCCCTGCTCTTTTAATCATCTCAACATCGTTGGCGCCATCTCCGATGGCCACCGTCTCATTTAGATCTATAGCGAGAGAGGAGGCGAAATCAGAGAGCGCCTCGCCTTTCTCCGTCCTTCCGATTATCGGTCCAGTGAGTTCGCCAGTGAGAACGCCGCCCACGATCTCAAAACGATTTCCACGAAAGAAATCAAGGCCTAAGTTACGAGCAAGTGGTGCGATTACTTCTTCGAAGCTACCGCTGACGATTCCAATTTTGACGTTCATAGACTTAAGAGTGGAGATCATTTCCTTTGCGCCGTTGGTCAAGGTGATCTTTTCCTGGACTTGGGCAAGAACTGAGACCGGTGCTCCTGCAAGCAATCTGACCCGTTCTCGGAGCGCAGATTCAAAATCTAGCTGCCCCGACATGGCCCTTGCGGTGATCTGACTTACAGCTTCGCCATGTCCAACAATTTTGGCAAGCTCATCAATCACTTCTTGGTCTATGAGCGTGGAGTCGACATCCATCATCAAGAGGCGATATCTCACAGATGAAGGTTAGCGGTCAGGATATCTTTGCCACCTATGCAGCCGTTGATCTCACTCGATGACGTTACGGTCCTGCGTTCGGGCACAGCGATCTTGTCCAAAGTCTCTTGGCAAGTCATGCCAGGTGAACGCTGGGTAGTGATCGGACCAAACGGTGCCGGCAAAACCACACTGCTTGCGATACTTTCGAGTTATCTCTTTCCAACCTTAGGTCGTGCAGAAATTTTGGGTTCAAAGCTCGGACAGGTCGATACAAGCGAACTAAAGACACGGATCGGAGTTGCTTCGAGTTCCACGTTGGATCTCATTCCAGGGGATGAGAAGGTTTCAGATTTGATTCTCTCGTCCGCTTACGCGGTCTTTGGTCGTTGGATCGAGGAGTATGACCTCTGGGACGAATCCAGGTCGAGCGCTCTCTTACATGCCTTTGGTATAAGAGAGTTGGCGGATCGATCATTTGCAACCTTGAGTGAAGGGGAGCGAAAGCGTGTGATGATTGCTCGGGCCTTGATGCCTGATCCTGAACTGCTACTTCTCGATGAACCTGCAGCAGGTCTAGATCTGGGTGGACGCGAAGACTTGCTTCATCGCCTCGCGCTATTTGCCTCTGACCCATCCTCACCAGCAACAATTATGGTTACGCATCATTTGGAGGAGATCCCAGTAAGTACAACTCATCTACTTGTTTTGAAATCTGGTTCCGTATTCGCTCAAGGTGCGATCAGCCAGATTCTTACTTCGGAGAACTTATCTGCTCTCTATGGCAGTGAGATTCAACTTGAAGTTCGCAATGGTCGCTACTTCGCCCTCTCTCGTTGACCTGATTCCGCCTCTCTGGCGGGATGCGCTCTCTGGCTTGCATGAAAAACTGATCAATATTGAGGTCGAGATTGGCAAACAGGTAAGTCAGGGAAAAACAATTCTCCCTGATAAGAATTCGGTCTTTGCTGCACTCTCGATCGCGCCAGAGAAGGTTCGGGTCGTGATTGTCGGTCAAGATCCCTACCCAGATCGTCGATACGCAATCGGTCGTTCATTTGCCGTTCCCCGCGAAAGCGCTCAACTACCGCCGTCTTTGAAGAACATAATCAAAGAGAAGTTGGATGATGTCGGCGGCAAGGTCCCTAGTCCTGATTTGATGGAATGGGAAGAACAGGGTGTCATGCTTCTCAATAGAACGCTCAGCGTCAATGAAGGAGAATCCAACTCTCATGAAAGTTTTGGCTGGTTGGAGATCACCACTCGAATCTGTCAGTTCATCGCTAAAGCCGGCGGAGCGGCTATTTTGTGGGGCAAGAACGCAGGTGAACTGAAGCACCTTTTTGGGGATCGCGCAGTAACAGGAGTGCATCCAAGCCCCTTATCAGCCCATCGGGGTTTCTTCGGGTCAAGGCCCTTCAGTCGGATCAACCAGATGCTTGACGATCCAGTCCAATGGTGAAAGCGGTGTTATAAACGCTTTAACAGAAGCCAAACGCCAGAGGAAGGGATCTTTCGAACTCTTCCTCTGGCGTTTCAGTGCTTGCTAGCGACTTCCTAAGCTAGCCAGATGTTGATTGGTGATGAAAGGAAATAGACCATGAAGAGGCCTGAGACGAGCCATAGGAGAGGATGAATCTCTTTGGCGCGACCCTGGAAGAGCCTTATTACAACATGCGTGACAAAGCCTGCACCAATGCCAACTGCAATGTTGTAAGTGAAAGGCATCAAGATGATTGTTAGGAAGGCTGGCATTGCAATACCAAAATCCTGCCAATCGATCTCTTTGATCTGAGTCATCATTAAGAATCCAACGATGATGAGTGCTGGCACTGCAGCTTCATAAGGGATTACCTTGACGAGTGGAGCAAGGAATGTTGTCACTAGGAAGAGTACTCCAGTAACAACAGAGGCAAGACCGGTACGGGCTCCTTCGCCAACGCCAGAGGCGCTTTCGATATAGGAAGTGTTGGATGAAACAGCTCCCGCGCCACCTGCTGCAGCGGCAAGAGAGTCAACAACCAGGATCTTGTTCGCGTTAGGAACATTCCCATCGCTGTCGACGAGACCAGCTTGATGACCGATAGCGGTCATCGTGCCCATAGTGTCGAAGAAGTCAGCAAGTAGGAGTGTGAAGACCAAGAGCACTACGGTTACAACACCGATTTTGCTAAAAGAACCAAAGAGGTTGAATTGACCCAAGAGATCAAAGTTTGGCGTCTCAACGACGGAACTTGGAACTGCAGGGACATTAAGTCCCCAACCCTTTGAATTGACGAAATCGCCATTGTCGAGCACAACACCGCCTGCATCAAAGTAAGTTTGTGGAAGCTTGCCCCCAAAAACCCCATCAATGACGCCTTTAGGAATGAAGTTGGCACCAATTTTGAATGTTCTTTCAATGACAATCGCTACGACGGTTGAGACAACGATACCGATGAGCAGCGCTGCCTTGATTTTACGCACCCAGAGCGCAATTGTAAGAATTACACCAAAGGCAAAGACGATTACTGGCCAGCCTACTAACTTGCCGTCGTAACCGAGAGTGACAGGCACCGGTCCTGTGCCTGGAGTTTTACGAACAAATCCGGCGTCAACCAAACCGATCAGAGCAATGAACAATCCAATTCCGACCGAAATGGCTATCTTCAGTTGTCTTGGAACGGCTTTGAAGACAGCGATGCGGAATCCCGTCAAGACGAGAATCAGAATGATGAGGCCTTCGAGGACTACGAGACCCATCGCATCAGCCCATGTCATCTCGGGAAGCTGAGCAATGCCAACGGCCACAAAGGTGTTAAGGCCTAGACCAGTTGCTAGAGCAAGTGGAAAGTTTGCAATGACACCCATCAGGATGGACATTACGCCTGCGATGAGCGCTGTTGCAGCAGCGACCATGGCGATGTTAGGACCAGCGGTTCCTCCGCCAAGGAAGTTTCCCTTGGAGTCTGCGCCTCCGAGAATGAGAGGATTCAACGCCACGATGTAACCCATCGTGAAGAATGTTACGAACCCTCCTCGTATCTCCCGTGAGATAGTGGAACCACGCTCGGTGATTTTGAAGTATTTATCGAGCACGGATTTACCTTTCTGTTTTGGTGACGGGGGTGTTTTCGACCCCGGGGGAAGACGGATATGGAAAAACAGGGAAGTCTCTGAGGAAGCCCTAAACCTATGTGTTACCTAGCGGTAGTTCGGGCTACGACACCCAGCCAGATTGCAACTGACTGACCTATGGCAATGGCAAAGAGCGCAGTCCCAAGGCCCCATGTACCGCCAAGAAGTGCTCCAGAAATTAGGACTAGCACTTCAAGGGTGAGTCGAACTCGCCCGACCCTCACCCCAGTCTTCTCATGGAGGCCTGTCATCAAGCCATCGCGCGGACCTGCCCCAAGGCCGCAGGTCAAGTAAAGCGCAGAGCCGAGACCAACGAGAAGTGTTCCACCCAAAACGTAGCCGACACCGAAGATCTGATTCTCTGCTTGAGGGAAGATCATCAATCCCAGATCAATGAATGCAGAAATCACGAAGATGTTAACGATTGTCCCGAGGCCCACTCGTCGTTTGAGCGGAATCCAGAGAAGTAGAACTGCAGCTCCAACGAAAACAGTGGCCAGTCCTATCGAAACATCGAATCGGAGAGATAACCCTTGGGCAAGCACTGACCATGGGGCGTTTCCAATATCAGATGAGATGACTAAAGCATCACCGATCCCGAAGAGAGCAAGACCGAGTACAAGCATGAATATTCGCAATGGAGAGATCTGCCATTGATGTTCAGCGGTCCACGGGGTCTTTGGAATGGTCTTATGTGGCGTGAAGAAGCGAAACCATGCGGGAAAACTCATTGTCAGCAAAGTCTAGACTCTCTCAGTGATCATCGGTGGCGGAACACTCATTAACGTTGTGGCAATCGCCATAGGAACTTTGCTCGGATTGATTATGGGTAAGAAGTTCCACTCAGAGCTCCGTGATCTTCTCACTCAAGCTATGGGCTTTGTCGTACTTATTGCTTCTGCAGATTCACTTCGCACATTCTGGGATCGAAAATTTCAGGACTCTTTCGATCGAGGCGTATCGATTCTGGTCATTCTTTTCTCGCTCGCTATTGGCGCACTTCTTGGACATTGGAGCGGAATTGAACGACGGCTAGAAATTTTTGGCACTAGCCTCAAGAACAGATTCTCTAAGGATGAGAATCCTCGATTTGTCGAAGGATTCCTAGCCGCTTCGATTCTCTTTGGCGTAGGCCCTATGGCGGTACTTGGTGGCATAAGTGATGGCATGGGTGAAGGAATCGAGTTATTGATCCTGAAGAGCACGCTTGATTTCTTCATGTCCATCATGTTCGCGGCCACTTATGGCTGGGGAGTTGGTCTATCTGCCATTCCGGTGGGGATCTATCAGTTTGTCTGGACTGGAGTTGGCTTTGGTTTAGGTGAGATTCTCAGCGATGTGCAGGTGCAGGCGCTGACTATTACTGGAGGAATACTGCTGATAGGAATTGCATTGGGATCAATGGGAATCAAACGAATTGCGGTCGGCAACTTGTTGCCCGCGATCTTTATTGCCCCGCTTCTTGCTGGCTTTCTTGCACGGTAGTCATTAGGAGTGCTTATCCTTGAAAAGGTAGAGGCTCCGTACTCTTCTGACCAAGCACTTCATTCGAAGATCCGGTGACTACTTTTCGCATATGGTGTCTTCGGCAGAGAACTTCGTATGCAACTCGATCCGCAACCCCTGTAGCTACATCGCCAACCACAACTTGTTCACCCTCAGTGACCATCACGCCATTGACCGTTCTGGCGTTGTGAGTTGCTCTCTCGCCACACCAGCAAAGGGCCTCGACCTGCAACGTTTGTACTCGGTCGGCAAGCTCGACTAGACGCGCCGAACCGGGAAAGAGTTTGGTGCGAAAATCAGTAAGAATCCCGAACGCGTATACGTCGATGCCGAGACCATCGGCGATTCTCGCTAACTGCTCGATCTGAGATTCTTGATAGAACTGCGCCTCATCACAGATGACGTAATCGATCCGGGTACCAATAGAAAGCCGTTCAACTACAAATTTATGAATGTCCAGGTCAGTCGCGACTTCAATGGCCTCAGAACGCAACCCAAGTCGAGAGGAAATGGTTCCGGACCCGGCTCGATCCTTTGAGGTGAAGATCAAACCCTGTCGTCCTCTGCTCTGGTGATTGTGCGCGGTCTGCAGGGCAAGGGTTGATTTTCCCGAATCCATAGTCCCGCAGTAATAGATCAGCTCGGCCATCTCACCTCCTGCTGCGAATACTTGTCTGAAAAACTCATTGAGATTCGATTCATTGCTGAACCAACGCATGTATGGGAAGTCCCGGATAAGTTGATTGGATCTTTGAACGACCTGCCAAGAAACCGAGCTCCAAAAGACAACCGAACCCCGTGACGATGCCGCCACCTTTTTGAATCAAATCGATAGCCGCAACCGCGGTACCTCCTGTTGCCAAAACATCATCAATCAATCCGATGTTCATATCTGTTTCTATCAAATCCTTGTGAACCTGGAGTTCATCGAATCCATATTCGAGCTGGTAACGAACGCTATGAACGTCACGTGGAGATTTACCAGGCTTACGCAACGGTATAAAGCCAACGCCAATCTCGGCTGCAACAGCCGCACCAAGGATGAAACCCCGCGCTTCGATTCCTGCTATTCGATCTGTTTTACTGGATTGAAAGCTTTGAGCGAGAGAGGCGATTGACCTTCTTAAAGCATCTCCATTTGCAAGAAGCGGAGTGATGTCCTTGAAGATTATGCCTGGCTGGGGATAGTCCGGAACGTTGACTATGTACTCCGAGAGCTGGCCTTCATCTGACCGTGGTTGCGCCATCGAAAACCCTTTCCTACGTGTCCGAACGGGGACTTGAACCCCGAAGCCCTTATCGGGCACTAGCACCTCAAGCTAGCGCGTCTGCCAATTCCGCCACCCGGACTGAGGGAGCGCATATTAGCACCGCAAAATTGGCACCAAGTTATGGCTGAGCGCATCGCACTTTAGAGAATGTAGGTCGCCGCCGCTACCCTCTGCCATATGTCATTAACTCTCACGCCAGCTCAAGTTGGAGAGCTTGAGTCAGAAGTTGTTCGCATCTGCCAAGAGTTGATCCGGATACCGAGCGTCAACTATGGCGAAGGAAAAGGTGATGAACGCCAAGTCGCAATGTACGTCGCTGATTTGCTCTCGGAAGTTGGCATAAAGAACGAGATTATCGAAACCGCTTCGAATCGATGCAATGTCATAGCGCGCATTGAAGGAAGTGATCGTTCAAGGCCCGGATTAGTCCTTCATGGTCATATTGATGTTGTTCCGGCGGATGCAAGAGATTGGTCGGTCGATCCTTTCTCGGGAGAGATTAAGGATGGGGCGCTCTGGGGACGTGGCGCCGTGGATATGAAAGACATGGATGCGATGATCCTTGCGATAGTGAGGCTCTGGGCGAAAATTGGATATAAGCCACCACGAGACATCGTTCTTGCATTCTTCGCTGATGAAGAGGCTGGAAGCATCTATGGAAGTCGCTGGTTAGTTAAAAACCGACCTGAGATCTTTTCAGGATGCAGCGAAGCCGTCTCTGAGGTTGGTGGATACTCCCTGACGCTTCCCAATGGAAAACGTCTTTATCTCATTGAGACGGCCGAAAAGGGAATCAACTGGATGAAGTTGACCGCTCGAGGGACCGCAAGCCACGGTTCCATGATTACGACTGATAACGCAGTAGTGAAACTTGCTGATGCTGTTTCAGCGATTGGAAGTTATCCCTGGCCAGAGCGTCCGACCAAAACTGCGAGCATTCTTATGCAACGTGTAGCGGAAGCGATGGGGGAGACATTCGATCCCAAGAACTTGCGTAAGTATCTTGCATATTTTGGGGGAATGGCAAAGATGATTGGCGCAACACTTCAGAACACCGCCAACCCTTCGATGTTAGAGGCGGGATATAAGACCAATGTGGTTCCACAAAGTGCGACTGCAGTCGTCGATGGACGGTTCCTACCTGGTATGGAGAGCGAACTCTTGGAGACAATCAAATCCTTGGTCGGTAAAGATGTATCCATCGAAGTGATGACTCGGGATGTTGCCTTAGAAGTTGATTTCCAAGGCCCGCTTGTCGATGCGATGTGTTCGGCGATCCAGAGCGAAGATCCCGAAGGCACACCAGTTCCGTATCTCATGAGTGGCGGAACCGATAATAAAGCTCTCTCAGATCTTGGGATAACTGGATATGGATTTAGCCCACTGAAAATCCCTGCTGATCTTGATTTTATGTCACTCTTCCATGGCGTAGATGAGCGCGTTCCTATTGAAGGTTTGCATTTTGGCGTGAGAACGCTTCATCACTTCTTGATCAACTGCTGATTTCCAAAGATCAGTTTTTCAGGCAAGAAACTAGCGAAGCGAAGAGACGTCCTCTAAAGCCTGGATGACAGGTTCCGGAAGTTCGATTTCATCTGACCTTAGGGCGCCTTTGAGTTGAGCACCGGTTCGTGCTCCGATCACTGCACTCGTAACTCCGGGTCGATCGCGAACCCAGGCGATTGCTACTTCAAGTGGAGCAAGCCCCAAACCATCTGCAGCGACCACAACCGCTTCTGTGATCTTCTTCGATCGTCGATCAAGATAAGGCTCTACGAAGGAGGCGAAGTGTTGGCTTGCGCCTCGAGAATCTGCAGGCATTCCCTCTTGATACTTACCCGTGAGAACTCCTCGTCCAAGTGGCGACCAAGCAAGAAAACCCAGCTCAAGTGCTTTGCAGGCTGGGAGAACCTCTTCCTCCACTTTTCGATTGAGAAGGGAGTACTCATTTTGCACCGAGGCGAGAGCGACTTTTCCTAGAAATGGATTCTGGATTGTTGCACTTCGTGCCGTTTGCCAACCATTGAAATTTGATACTCCGACATAACGTGTCCGACCTGAGGTGAGAGCAAGATCCAACGCAGAGAGTGTCTCTTCAAGCGGCACCGCTTCATCGAAGGTATGAATCTGCCAGAGATCGACGCTCTCGATACCGAGTCGATCAAGTGATCGGTCGAGATCCTTCAAGAGATTACTTCGTGAGTTATCTACCTTGCGATGTCCGTCTTTGAAAGATATCCCAGCCTTTGTCGCTATAAGGATGTCATCTCGATCGACAAGTGTTCCCAGGAAACCGCCAATAACTCTCTCGCTATCACCGTCACCATAGACCGCAGCCGTGTCGATGAGATTACCCCCGGAATCAAGGAAATCTCGCAGTTGATTCGCCGCCTCATGTTCATCGGTATCCCGACCCCAGGTCATGGTTCCTAGAGCAAGGCGACTGACATCAAGACCGGTAGAACCCAATCGCCGTCTCTGCATGCGGGCAGGCTATTGGGTTTAGGTAGTAGGAAATAGTCACGACACACGAAAGGCAACTTGTTCAAGCGAAAGAATGCTCAAGATGTTCTCTTCGCGAAAGCAAAGTAACCTGCTCTGATGAGAATGAAGGATGGCAAGTCCTTAGAACTGCTTCTCATCAGACATGCCACCTCGATTGCCAATATCAAGGGGAAACTAGCAGGGCGAGTTGAGCCCAACCCCTTAAGCCCTGAGGGAGTTAAGCAGGCGGAGCAACTCTCAGGCTTGATTGACGAATTCAAGCCAACGAAATCAATAAGTTCTCCGCTGACACGGTGTCAGCAAACGCTTAAATATGCAGGAGTCAAAGGTTTTGAAACATCCGAAGAGATCATCGAGATGGATTACGGGAGATGGAGTGACAAGTCGCTCAAGAGATTGGCTCTCCTTCCTGGATGGAAGAGAGTGCAAAGGGACCCACTGGGGTTTCGATTCCCAGGTGGTGAAAGCTTTGAGGAGTGCCGAAGTCGTCTCACTTCTTTTCGCGCAGGTTTTCGAGATTGGCAGGGAGAAAGAATTGTTCTCTGTTCTCATGGGGACATCATTAGGATCTTGATCAACGATCTTCTAGGTAGGGACTTTGCTCACTTTCAACAACTTCACATCTTTCCCGCCTCCTTTTCTCGAGTTCAGATTGAGTTTCCCAAAGGTAAAGAAGAGGGCGTGGCACGATTTCTCTATCTCAATCGAATTGCCGCTCCTGCACCCGTCGCAACGGCCAAGGGCTACCAGGTCGGAGGCGATTAGATGAGTTTCAAATTCGAATCAATAGAACGTTTTGTTGTGGGTACCGTTGGGATGCCAGGTGAACGAGAATTTTTCCTTCAGCTTCGCTCTCTAACTCAAATTCGATCATTCAAGCTTGAGAAGGGTCAGGCAGCAGCGCTAGCAGAGCGGATGCGCGAAATCATCCGTGAGGTGAAGCGTCGCTATGGATTGGGTTACGGTCCATTTAAGAGTGATGATGGCCCTCTTGAGATGCCTGTCGAAAGCGAATTTGCGATAGGTTCGATGAGTCTTACCTGGGATGAAGAAGATTCGATGCTCCTCTTTTCTGCCACGGAGATCCCCGATGATGTCGCACTTGAGGGGACGAACCAGGAAGAGGCCGGCGATATAACCAAGCTAGAGGCGAAGTTGACTCTCGAACAGGCGGCGGAGTTTGCCCGCCGAACCATCAAAGTTGTGGAGGCAGGAAGGCGTCCCTGCACATTCTGCGGTTCGCCACTCGATCCAAGTGGACATCTCTGCCCTCGTGCCAATGGGTATCGACGATGAAACTTGATTCTAAGGAGATGCTAACAGGCGAGTTGAGGATTACTCATCGATTAGTTGATGCATCGAATGCAACTTTGCTGGGAGAAATTGAGGGATATGGAAAAGTCATTTACAAGCCCGTTGCGGGGGAGAGACCTCTCTGGGATTTTCCGGATGGCACTTTGGCCGGCCGAGAGGTTGCTAGTTTCCTCCTGAGTGAGAAACTTGGATTGCACTTAGTCCCCGAAACGATTCTGAGGGAAGGCCCTTTTGGTCCAGGGATGGTCCAGCGATGGATTGAGATTGATGCTGATCTAGATCTCATTGAGTTTGGCCAGAGTGAAGATTCACAACTGCGCTCACTCGCCCTCTTTGATGCCATCATCAACAACACGGATAGAAAGTTCGGTCATCTTCTCGTTGACTCAAGCGGTCGTCTCTTTGGCTGTGATCATGGCGTCACTTTCCATCGGGAAGAGAAGCTGCGGACAGTGCTCTGGCAGTTCGCCGGTCTGGCGCTGACCGAGAGCGAGCAGGCGCTCCTGGATTCGGCGCTTGCCAATTCGAATGAGATTGCGAAGTTTTTGAGTGAACATGTGACCGAGGTGGAGATAGAGGCGCTCTGTTCTCGCATCTCAAAACTAAGTGATCTCAACGCTATGCCTATGCCAAGTGAGGAATGGCCCGCCGTTCCGTGGCCTCCCGTTTGAGTGAGCGCTTGATTCGACAGATTGGATTCGACAGATTGGATTCGAAAGGGAATCCAATTCATACTGCTTTTCGTTGATTAGTAGGCTCTGCTAGTGCGTTCATGGCCCTCTCTCACTCTGGACCCAGTTGAGAAGAACCTCGCCTTTCCGACCCTCTCGCTCTTCAATAGTTATCGCCAGATAGTCGAACCAGTTTCTAACGATGGCCCTTTCACCATGTACGTCTGTGGGATCACCCCTTACGATGCCACTCATCTCGGACATGCTGCTACCTATCTTTCATTTGATCTTATCCAGCGTTACTTGCTTGCAAGTGGTCGCGAAGTGCGCTTTATCGAGAATGTGACTGATATCGATGATCCGCTTTTCGAACGAGCCCATCGAGACGGAGTGGATTGGTCAGAGCTCGGTGCAGGACAAATTGATCTCTTCCGATCAGATATGGCGGCACTGCGGGTACTTCCGCCCAAGGTTTTTGAATCAGTTAGTGAAGCGATGCCGAGAATTATCGAGCTGATAGAGAAATTGATTCGTTCAGGTAAGACTTATCGCCTTGGGAGTGATATTTATCTTGATGGTGCGCTCTTGGATGGTTACACGATCTTGCCAATGGCGCTGGATCAAGCGGTAGAGCTCTTTGCCAGTCGCGGCGGCGATCCTTCTCGCGAGGGCAAGCATCATCCACTAGATCCACTGCTCTGGCGAGCTAGCGCTTTTGGTGAACCGTCCTGGGAGAGTTCATTTGGGAGTGGGCGACCAGGTTGGCATATTGAATGTAACGCAATCGCGATGGCGCTGGGTGAAGAGGAATCCTTTACACCTCGACAGTGGTCGATCGATCTTCAAGGTGGCGGTAGTGATCTTTTCTTTCCGCATCACTTTATGACCGCTCTCCAAGCGCGTGCGATCCAGGGCCGCAATTTTGCGCATCACTATGTCCATGCCGGGATGATTGCTTACCAGGGCGAGAAGATGAGTAAGAGCCGTGGAAATCTCGTTTTCGTTTCTCGACTCATTGCTTCCGGAGTTGACCCCATGGCGATACGAATCGCATTGATGCTTGGGCATTATCGAAGTGATCGCGAGTGGAGTGATGAAGTCCTTCAGAGAGGAGAAACCCTTCTCACGCGTTTGAGAAATGTTTTGGGGAGACAGGGGCTAACGAACTATCGTCCGCTCATGAGTGAAATCATTGCTGATTTGGCCAACGATTTGGATACGCCATCGGCCCTCAAGAAGCTTGATCTCTATCTTGATCGCTCGCTTAAACCTGAGTTTGCCGGGAATGAAGAGATGAGTCCGGGTGCGCTCTCGAGATTCTTGGATTCAGTTCTCGGTTTGGCTCTGTAGCAAGAACTTAACTGTTCTCTTGGCGCCTTAAGAAGCGCTCAAGTTCTTTCGCTATCGAATCACCAGTCGCCTCTTGGATCTCAGACTCATCTTTGTTCTTTTCCAACTCCTTGACATATTCGCCTACTTCGGCATCCTCGCTGGCCATTCGATCAACGCTCTTCTCCCATTCGAGAGATTGATTGCGAAGGTCGGCTTCAGGAAGTGAAATCTCAAGGAAATCTTCCAGAGCCTCAACGAGAGCGAGGGTGGCTTTCGGTGATGGGGTTGTCGAAACATAATGAGGAACTGCTGCCCAGAGCGAGACGGAGTTGATATCCCGTTTAAATGCTAGATCGGAGATTACTCCTAATATCCCAGTAGCGCCCTGATAAGTAGAGAGCTCTACATCAAATCTCGCTGCGACATCGGGATGACTTGCTGTCACATTGACTTGGATGGGCCGTGAATGGGGAACATCGGCAAGTAATCCGCCGATGAGTAGCGTCAGATCAACCTCATAATCGTCAGCGATATCGAGAAGCTCTGCGCTGAAACTTTGCCATCGCATTGATGGCTCGGCACCAAGAACGATAAGAAAGTCATTCGGTAGCTCTGGAGTGAGTGCCGCAAAGACACGGGTTGTGGGCCAGACAATCTCGCGCTCTTTATTCTCTTCACTACGAATGAATGGTCGATTCACTTGGTAGTCGTAGTAATCCTCTGGATCGTACTCGAGGATAAGTTGATGTTCCCAATGAGCGAGTAGATGTTGAATGAGTGATGATGCCGATTCGCCTGCATCATTCCATCCCGTAAAGGCAACAATCATCACCGGTTTTCGCAGTTGGACGACATCAATCTGCTGCATGTAAGTACTTTACGATAACCTTCTGCCAATGAGCGCGCTGAAATCTGTTGAAATACCTAAGGCGCGATTTGGACGAGAACCTTCCTCGCTTCGAAGGGCTCTTGCTGAGCGGGTTGTGGTGGTTGATGGCGCCATGGGCACCATGATTCAGAGCGCCAATCCCACAATCGCGGACTTTGAGGGTCACGAAGGATGCAATGAGGTCCTTAATCGTTCTCGCCCGGATCTGATAGCCGAAATTCATCGCGCCTATTTTGCCGCCGGAGTTGACGCGGTCGAGACCAATACCTTTGGTGCAAATCTGGCAAATCTTGCCGAGTATGGAATCGAGTCTCAAATATATGAACTCTCGGTTGCTGGAGCAAAAGTCGCACGTGAAGTTGCTGATGAGTTCTCCAGCGATGACGCTCCCCGATGGGTGTTTGGATCAATCGGTCCTGGCACAAAGTTGCCAACGCTTGGCCATGTCACCTATGCAACGCTGAAAGAAGCGTATTTCGAGAATGCGCGAGGATTGATAGATGGTGGTGTTGATGCGATCATCATCGAGACATCACAGGATCTTCTACAGATTAAGGCAGCGATTAACGGTGCCAGACAAGCGATCTTGAACTCGACTCGCGATCTTCTTCTCGTGGCACAGATAACTGTCGAGATGACCGGAACAATGCTCCTTGGCAGTGAAACATTGGCGGCTCTCTCAACCATCGAATCACTCGATGTCGATCTTATAGGGATGAATTGCGCGACAGGCCCTGCTGAGATGTCGGAGCATCTGCGCCAACTTTCGCAGTCGACAAATATTCCTATTTCCTGCATGCCTAATGCTGGATTGCCGGTGCTTACCCCCGAGGGGCCGCGCTATGACCTCGGGCCCACGGACTTAGCTTCTTCGCTTAAGACCTTTGCCCGCGACTATGGTGTTCGAATCGTTGGAGGCTGTTGCGGGACAACACCAGCTCACTTGGAGAAAGTTGCGAAGGAGTTTCGAGAGTTTCGGTTAATAGGGCGTCAAGTTCAGCCTGAAGCCGGTGCAAGTTCGCTTTATCAGTTCGTTCCGTTTCGACAGCAGAACACCTATCTCTCGATAGGGGAACGGAGCAATGCAAACGGATCGAGAGCCTTTAGAGATGCGCTTCTTGCTGAAGATTGGCAGCGCTGTGTAGATATCGCCAAAGATCAGATCGCAGAAGGTGCGCATATGATCGATCTTTCAGTTGATTTTGTAGGGCGAGATGGTGCATCCGATATGCGCGAGATCGCCTCGCGATTCGCCACAACGGTAACTCTCCCGATTGTTCTTGATTCAACTGAACCCGCAGTGCTCAAGGCAGGCCTAGAAGCTTTAGGTGGCAAATGTGTTATCAACTCAGTCAATTACGAAGACGGTGTTGGGCCAAAATCTCGCTTCGCGCAGATCATGCCTCTGGTCAAGGAACACGGAGCAGCGGTGATTGCCCTCACTATCGATGAAGAAGGTCAAGCAAGGACTGCCTCGTGGAAGGTGAAAGTTGCAACTCGTTTGATAGAAGATCTGGTCAACAACTGGCAGATGAACCGGGAAGAGATCATGATCGATTGCCTGACTTTCCCGATTGCCACTGGACAAGAAGAGACTCGGCGCGATGGGATTGAAACCCTTGATGCAATCGAAGAACTGCGGCGCCTTTATCCCGAGATTCAGATGGTGCTTGGCGTAAGCAATGTGTCGTTCGGTTTGAACCCAGCAGCGCGTGTTGTTCTCAATTCGGTCTTCCTTTATGAGGCCGTGGAACGTGGATTGACTGCGGCGATAGTTCATCCCTCGAAAATCGAACCCTTAGCCCGAATAGATGAGAAGGTGCGAGAGGTAGCGTTGGATTTGATCTACGACCGAAGGAAATTCGAGGGAGAGAGATGCACCTACGACCCGCTACAAGAGTTTCTTGCCATCTTTGAGGGTGTCGAACTAGTTTCGGCAAAAGCGACAAAGTTCGAGGAGATGATGTCAAAGCCGCTTCGCGAGCGGCTGCAGGTTCGAATCATCGATGGCGAGCGTAAGGGCCTCACCGATGATCTCGACCAGGCTTTCCAAGAGGGAATAGCGCCTCTTGCAATCATCAATGACCATCTCCTTGAGGGGATGAAAGTGGTGGGCGAGCTTTTTGGCAAAGGGGAGATGCAGTTGCCCTTTGTTCTCCAATCGGCTGAGGTGATGAAACAAGCGGTCGCTCATCTCGAACCAAAGATGCAGCGTTCTAGCGCGCAAGATCGAGGGACAATGTTGCTGGCAACCGTGAAAGGAGATGTTCACGATATCGGTAAGAACTTGGTTGACATCATACTTTCGAACAATGGATACAGAACTGTCAATATTGGTATTAAGCAGACAATAAATCAGATTCTTGATGCCGCAGAAGCCGAGAAGGTTGATGTGATCGGAATGAGTGGTCTCCTGGTGAAGTCCACTGTCATCATGCGGGAGAACCTTGCTGAGATATCTTCTCGTGGACTTTCATCGCGGTGGCCAATAATTCTCGGCGGAGCAGCACTTACTCGCACTTTTGTTGAGGATGATCTTGCTGGTGAATTCGCCGGAACGGTGCGTTATGCGAAGGATGCCTTTGAGGGATTGGATCTGATGAATACCCTCATGGCAATCAAGCGCGGAGAGCCAGGAGCCGAGTTGCCCCCATTGCGAAAACGTAAGACGGAGCGAAAAGTCAGAGAACAGGGTGGAGAAGATTTCCGCCGAAGTGAAGTGGCAAGGAATGTTAATATTCCTGCGCCACCATTTCTTGGTTCGCGAGTAATCAAGGGCGTGCCGCTCGCAGATTATCTTTCGATGCTTGATGAGCGAGCCCTCTTTGTAGGTCAATGGGGCTTAGATGGCGCTCGCGGTAGATTCGATGAGATGTGCGAGCGAGAGGGTCGTCCTCGACTTCGCGGACTTCTCAACGAAGCAAAGACTTCTGGGTGGATAGACCCCGCGGTTGTTTACGGATATTTCCCTTGTTTAAGTGATGGAAATGAATTGGTAATCCTCTGGCACGACGGGGAGAAGAAGGGCCAGGAGAGGCTTCGCTTCCGGTTTCCAAGGCAAACGAGAGATCGTCGGCTCTGTATCAGCGATTTCTTCAGGTCGAAAGATGAGCTTGCACCGGGAGAATTCGATGTAGTCGCATTTCATATAGTGACTATGGGCCACGCTGCATCTCGCGCGACGGCAGCGCTCTTTGAAAGGAACAGCTATCGCGAATATCTTGAACTTCACGGGCTATCAGTGCAACTGACAGAGGCCCTTGCAGAGCATTGGCATGCTCGGATACGAGAAGAGCTCGGATTCGCGAGCGAAGATGGGAGTGATGTGAGCGAAATTTTGGATCAAGGTTATCGAGGGTCGCGATATAGCTTTGGTTATCCCGCATGTCCCGATCTAGAGCAACAGGAGTTCATTATAGAGTTACTTGAGCCAGAACGTATCGATGTCTCCCTATCTGAGGAGTTTCAGCTACATCCAGAACAGAGCACTTCGGCCATCATCGTGCATCACCCAGAGGCGAAGTACTTCAATGCAAATTGAGACCTCAACCCTGAAAGCAATTCTCTGGGACATGGATGGAACTTTGATTGATTCGGAACCGATGTGGATTGATTCGGAACGCGAGTTGATGGCTCAATTTGGCTATCTGTGGAGCAAGGCGGACGGTGATATCTGCCTAGGCGGTCCCATGACTCGGGTATGTAAATACATGAAGGAGAAGAGTCAGAGTGATTTGCCTGAAGAGTGGTTTGGTGATGAATTGAGACGGACCATGCTCGCCAAGATAAAATCGGGCGTCACCTTAATGCCAGGTGCCTATCAACTCTTGATGGAGGCGAAGGAGCAAGGGATTGATCAAGCGCTCGTCAGTGCGAGTGACCGCCCCATTGTTGATCAGGTGCTCTCTGCAAATCCGGGGATTTTTGCTTTTGCGATAGCCGCCGGTGATATGGAGCGGACTAAGCCGGATCCATTGCCATACCTTGAAGCAGCGCGCCGTTTTGGAGTTCATCCCAGCGATTGCCTTGTGGTGGAAGATTCGAAGGTAGGCGTTACCTCGGGATTGGCTTCTGGGGCCTTAGTTCTTGCGCTGGCTCACTTCGAGCAGGTCCCAGATTCGGAGAATATCCTCGTGAGAAAGGGACTTGAAGAGCTCTCACTGGATGATTTGAAAGAGATGCATCAACTTTGGCGGAGCAGAAAGGCGCTTATTTAAATGAGCGCTCCATTTGCTTTCGGGGATCGGATACAACTTCAAGATGAAAAGGGGCGCATGATCTCTTTTACCTTGACGCCAGGGGAGACTCTTCATACCCACAAAGGATTTCTCAAGCATGATGAGATAGCTGGGTCAGAAGAAGGTTCAATTTTAGTGACTAGCTCTGGGATGAAATTCCAGGCCTTCAAGCCACTGCTTGCCGATTACGTGCTTGGAATGAAGCGTGGAGCAACGATCATCTACCCCAAAGATCTGGCACTGATCGTCGGTTACGGCGACATCCGCCCAGGAATGAAGGTTGCGGAGGCTGGGGCGGGAAGTGGTGCGCTGAGTATCGCCATCTTGAGTGCAATCACAGATTCGGGTTCGCTCACTTCCTTCGAATTGCGTGATGATTTCGTCCGAATTGCCGAAAGGAATGTCACTGATTTCTTTGGCAAGAAACCAGCACACTGGAAGATTGTAGAGGGAGATTTTCTCTCTGCTACTTCTTATCTTGGAAAGAAAGTCGATAGGGTGATTCTGGATATGTTGGCACCCTGGGAACAGATTGAGGTGGCGAGCCAGATACTTCATCCTGGCGGAGTGCTCATTGTCTATGTGGCAACCACAACCCAGCTCTCAAGGACAGCCGAGAAGATCAAAGAGTCGGGAGCCTTCTCAGAACCTACGAGCTTTGAGACATTGCTCAGACCATGGCACCACGAAGGATTATCGGTGCGACCGGAGCATTCGATGAATGCTCATACCGGTTTTCTCACGATTGCAAGACGGGTCGGCCAAGATGGCGTCTTAGCTCGAAGACGCAGACCAGCTAAAGGTGCTTACTCGAGCGATATTTAGCCAACGGCCTTAATCACATCGACAACAAAGACGAGAGTTTCTCCCGGCGGGATTGCAGCGCCCGCTCCTTGATCCCCATATCCAAGATCTGGCGGGATCACCAAAAGTCTTCTGCCGCCTTCCTTGACTCCTAGTAATCCCTGCTGCCATCCGGCGATGACGCCGGAGAGAGGGAACTCGGCAGGTCCAGATGCGAAACTCGATTCAACGAGTTGACCGGATGTCCATGCCTTGAGCGAGTAGTTGACCGTGAGGAAAGAATTCGCGTTGACAGTTGCACCAGTACCGAGAATCAAGTCTACGGTTTGGAGTTCAGCTGGAGGATCAGTGAGCGGTATCTCGAAGGAAGGTTCCTCACCGAAATTGCCCGTCACGACCGGAATGTTTGAGCTCGGTGTCACAGATTCTCCTGTCTCATCGTTCGTGCCACAGGCTGAGAGAGTCGCCAGGAGAGAAAACAACAGAATTGTCCGTAAAGCTTTCTTCATTCTTGTCAGCCCCCTAGTCGCAGAACTTTCAGCCGCCGAACTTTAGCAGTAAGCCAGAGAGCTTCTGAGGCGGGGCGCCACCACTAAGTACCCTAAGAGGGTGAGCGATAACGAAGAGGTTCTCAATCTTGGTACCGATGAGAAAACAGAGCGACTTCTAAATCTTGTGATTGCTCTTCTTGGAACTAGAAGTTATATGAAGAAGAGTCAGATTCTTAAGGAGATCCCGGGATATTCGGGCTCCATCGAAGCGCGTGAACGGATGTTTGAACGAGACAAAGAAGAGTTGCGAAAGATTGGGATTCCGATTGAGGTCTCGTCACTAGATCCACTTTTTGATGACGAGCAGGGATATCGCATAGTCAGATCTGAATATGGATTCCAGCTAGGAAATCTCTCCTCTGAGGAATATCTCGTCATCAATGCCGCTTTTGAACTGATGCGAAGCAAGGTTGAATCAAAGGGAAATCGAGCCTTGAAAAGACGAATCCTCGCAGCAAGCTCGGCAACAGAGATCATAGGTGAATCAATAGTCAATGAGATCAGGCATGGAATGGATCTACCTGATGGACGCGTAGTTGAAGTTTTCCTCGCGATCCGAGAACGAAGAAGGATAACTTTTACGTATCAAGGGGAGGCAGTGGGGCCAGTTAGTACTCGAGTGATCTCGCCAAGAGCGATAGGCCGTAAGAACGGAGAGTGGTTCGTCATTGGATTTGATCATGAAAGAATTGGAATCAGGACCTTCAATCTCTTCCAGATCTTAGGAAAAATTGAACCTTCAGAGGGGGAACTTCACGAGGGAGCGTTTGATCTTAGTCAAGAATTTGCTGGCGTTCATCAGCAGCTTTTCGAGGTGGTTGTTCGCGTAGCGAATCAGTACACACCATTCTTTGAATTAGAAGGCGGCAATGTAATCAAAGAAGGTGAAGATCTTTCAGAAATTTCCTTTCAGACACCGAATACCGAGAGGCTCCTTCGAATTCTCCTCTCACTCTCTGCCCACTTTGAAGTTCTGTCGCCCGAATCGGTCCGTGGAGATTTGACTGGCTTGAGAACGAGGTTGATTAATGGCCGTTGAAACTGCCTTAGACCGAGTCAAACGAATCCTTGAGCTCATTCCATATCTTCATGGTCGGAGTGAAAAAATTTCTGAACTCGCGAGTGATTTTGAAGTTCCGGCAGAGATCATCACGCGCGACCTTGAAATTGCTTTTATGTCAGGTATGCCGGGGTACACACCTGATTTACTTATTGAGGTAGCTTTGGAATCAGACCTAGCGTCTGTGCAAGAGCCGCAATCGCTCGATCTACCTCCTTCGATGGAGGTTGGGCAAATCGTGGTTCTCTTCCTCGGTATCAAGACACTCTTGAGTTTTATTGACTCGCCTGATCCCTCGCGAGAAGTTGCAGAGAAGCTCTTACGGCGGATTGACACGATCCTAAAGGATGACCAAGTGACGGCAGTAGAAATGGAAGTTTCGGAAAAGGAGAAGGTGATTCTTCGCTCGATACATAGAGAAGAAAGTCTCTTGTTTGATTACCTTCCACTCACCGGTGTGAGAGCTTCATCGCGTCTGGTGCGACCAATCGAGATTTACTGGCGCTCAGGTCAGCCTCTGCTACGAGCTTATGACATTGAGGCGAAAGGGGTTAGGAACTTCTTTCTTACACGTATGAGCGAGATACGTAGCGACCAGAGTTTCGAGGACGTTGATCGACATCTGAGCAGTAATCCTGAGGAACCGATGTTGATACAAGCTGTGCTTTCAAGAGATGCACATTGGTGGACGAAGCGTTACGCCGCCTTTATCACCGAAATAGATCTTGATAGTGAAGAGGGGAGCATTTCTCTGACGATGGAATATTGGGACGAGATATGGTTGGTGCGTACCCTGGCCTCAATCAGCGACTTAGTACTTTCAGTGAGGGGAATACTTGAACTTGACGCGAAGATACGGGAATATTTAGAAATCGCTGTGTAAACGGTCTTTTCTCGTCTAATTGCTACTGATAAACTTCGCATCGCACTCGGTCCACTTGGCCCAGAGCACAGTTCTATCGACCTGGGGGAAAAATGAAGTCACTTCTTCTAACAAGCAGCCAGACAATAATCGTTCTCCTAATACTTGCATTGGTGTTGTTTGGCGCAAAACGCCTACCTGACTCTGCTCGTTCGCTTGGACGCTCAATGCGTATATTCAAGAGTGAGATGAAGGCCCTTGAGGGAGACGAAAAAACTGACGATGGGGAGAAGAAGGCCTAAGTCGTAGTTCAATCGTAGGTTCTCGCTCATGGCACGTAACCGTGAAGGACGCATGCCCGTTCTGGCTCACCTCGCGGAGTTCCGGAAGCGAATTGTCAGGGCGCTTCTTTTTGTTGTTGCGTTCGCTCTAATCGGATGGAATTTCTATAACCCTATAGTTGATCAGCTAACTCTGCCGATTTGTGACCTTGCCGCGGCGAGAGCGAGTGGATCTGACGAATGTGGCAACCTTTTCGTTGGCGGTGTTCTCGGCCCACTCAATCTCAAGATTAAGGTCGCCCTCATTACTGGAATCATTCTTGCCACTCCATTCTGGCTCTATCAACTCTGGGCATTTATAGCCCCGGGACTCCATAAACGCGAAAAGAAGTACACAGTGGGTTTTATTGGCATCGCGACGCCGTTTTTCGCGATGGGGGTCGCACTTGGCTATTTCATCCTTCCATTGGCAGTCAAGGTACTTCTCGGCTTTACGCCAAGCACTTTAGAGAACTTGGTGCGTTTTGACGAATATCTCGATTTTGTCATACGTCTCATTCTTGTTTTTGGGATTGCCTTCGAATTGCCTGTCGTACTAGTTGCGCTCAACCTCCTTGGATTAGTTCGAGGACGAGCGATGATCAAGCCATGGCGTATCGCGGTTTTCTCAATCTTTTTCTTCACCGCAGCTCTTACACCCACCGGTGACCCGGTAACCATGGGTGCACTCGCACTTCCTTTAACAATTCTCTTTTTTGGCGCCTGCGGCCTCTCCATCTTTCTTGACAAGAGACGCGGAAAAGATTCACCAAAGATTGCCGATGATGAGTCCGAAGAAATAGATCCAGCAAAACCGATCGATGAAGTTTGATGAACGACAACTCTTGGCTCATTGTTTCGAACAGATTTTCAGGCAGAGGTAGGGCTAGCGTTCGAAGTAGCAGCCTCAAGGAGAAACTCCAAGCGAGAGGTCATTTCGCGACTGAGGTGAGTGGCAGCACACTAGAGAGCTGTTTGGTCGAGTTGAGAGCAAGCTTGGTGAACAACTCGCCAAGAGGGATTCTCATAGTTGGTGGTGATGGTCTCGTCAATGCCGTTGTCTCAGAAGTACATAAGGCGGCAGGAGATACTCCGATATTGGTGGTGGCTGAGGGAACAGCTAATGACTTCTCTCGCACCTGTGGAACTTTTGGCCTGTCGGACGATAATTTGATTGACCTGATCTGTAGAAGGGATCCTCACCGCCTAGACCTGCTCCTGATAGATGAGCGACCATGCGTTGAAATTGCAGCTACTGGATTTGATGCAAATGTTAATCGTCGGGCAAATGCCATGAGGCGAGTGAAGGGCAAGCTGAAGTATGTCGTGGCGATGCTCCAAGAACTTACCCGTCTTAAGGCAACTAGTTATCGATTGATTTTGGATGGAAATGAAAGGGCCTTTGAGGCGCTCTTCGTAGCTGTGGCAAACTCCACCTCATACGGTGGCGGAATGCGGATTTCGCCCAATTCGTCACCTCACGATGGATTGATTGAGGTTGCGGTTTTGGAACCGGTTTCTCGCTTTGAGTTACTCAGGGTTTTTCCAAAAGTCTTTTCTGGTACTCATATCGACCACCCACGCTTCAAGGTCTATCGAGGCGCTGAAGGCAGGCTTGAGGCCGAAACATCGGTGTATGCAGACGGAGAAGATTTTGGCACTCTCCCTATCGACTTTCGAGTCCTTCCCAATGCGATAAGGGTATGGAAATCACTATGACTCTCTCACCGGCAGAGAATTTTATTCGTGCTAGAAAGGGTAAGTCACATCCAGTAACCCGAAAGTTCGCATCACTTTATCCTTTTGAACTGGACGATTTTCAGATCAAGGCTTGCCAGGCGCTCGAGGACGAAAGCGGAATCCTCGTGGCGGCTCCTACAGGATCAGGAAAAACCGTTGTAGGTGAGTTCGCGATCTTCCGAGCCTTGGAGGAAGGTCGAAAATGCTTCTACACCACACCAATAAAAGCGCTATCAAATCAGAAGTACCTAGACCTTGTCGAGGCTCACGGCACTGAGAGAGTTGGACTCTTGACCGGAGATACAAATGTTAACTCCGATGCGCAGATTCTCGTGATGACTACTGAGGTACTGAGAAATATGATCTATGCGCAATCGCCAGCCTTGGTAAACCTTGCATTTGTTGTCATGGATGAAGTTCACTACCTGGCAGATAAGTTCCGTGGGGCGGTCTGGGAAGAAATCTTGATCCACCTCGATCCCGAAGTTCTCGTGGTTTCACTCTCTGCGACAGTTTCAAACGTTGAGGAATTTGGTGAATGGCTAGGGACGGTACGAGGGCGCACTGAAGTGGTTTTGAGCGAGGAGCGACCCGTTCCGCTCTATCAACATGTTCTTGTCGGTCATCGGTTGCTCGACCTCTTTGAATCGCCAGGAAAAATCAATAAGGATTTGCTCCGTGAAGAACGTCGGGCCATACAACGCACTCAGTTCAAAGGAAGAGGGCGCGATAGCGGCGTCTTGGATAAGAGTGAGATCATCGCAAAGCTAGATGATGAAGGGTTGCTGCCTGCCATCTTTTTTATCTTCTCACGCAATGGATGCGATCTCGCTGCGAAAAGGTGTTTTCGAGACGGTATTGATCTGACCTCTGGGTATGAAAAATCGCAGATAGCTGAATATGTGCAGAGTAGGACTTCGCATCTGCCCGCAGAAGACCTAGCAGCTTTGGAATTTCATGAATGGGCGGCGATTTGGGAACGTGGAATAGCGGTTCACCATGCTGGGCTCCTGCCTTTGTTTAAGGAAATCATCGAAGGTCTTTTCAAGGAGGGTTACCTCAAAGTGGTCTTCGCAACCGAGACGTTAGCGCTAGGTATCAATATGCCGGCGAGGACTGTTGTCCTTGAGAAGTTAATCAAGTGGAATGGCGAATCGCATGTGATGATCACGCCCGGTGAATACACACAGTTGACTGGGCGAGCAGGGCGTCGCGGTATTGATATTGAAGGTAACTCAGTGATTCTCTGGACCCCTTCAATCGATGCAGCGATGGCTGCGAGTCTTGCAGGCACCAGAACATACCCTTTGAAGTCTTCATTCACGCCTACCTACAATATGAGTGCGAACTTGATAAACCGATTGCCGATCCCGAGAGTTCTTGATTCACTCTCTCTTTCTTATGCTCAGTATCAAGCGGATCGCTCCCTAAGCGGAGTCGTCGAACAAATTGCGAAGAATCAAGAGGCGCTGGCACTGGCCCTGCCAGGTTGTGAACAAGGCGACTTTGCTTCATATTTCAAGATGCGACTTGAGATAAAGGAATTGGAGAAATCTTCGATTAATGAGCGTGGATCAAGGAGACATAAGGCCCTTGAAGAGCGAGCGGAACGGATAACGATTCTTCGCCGGAAATTGAGAGAACATAGTTGCCATAGCTGCCCCGAGCGAGAAGACCATTCCAGAATCTACGAGAAGAGGTCAAAGCTAGAACGCGACACACTCGCACTCTCACAAAAAGTTGAGTCCCGTCGAAATGTCATTCCCAGAACTTTTGAGAGAGTCCTTGAAGTTTTGCGAGAGCTTGGATATGTCGAGGCGGAGCGCTTAACCGATTCTGGCAAGAAGTTGCTTGGTGTCTTTGCCGAATCGGATCTCTTGGTTGCGGAGTTGATTAAGGCAGATGTGCTCTCAGCTCTCGAAACGGCCGATCTACCAGCAATCCTTAGTGGATTGCTTTTCGAAGCCAGGGGCGAAGAGAAGCAACTGCCAAGGATTCCGAAGTCAATAAGCGAAGCTGTCCGCGATGTGGTTGCCCTGTGGGCGAGACTCGAAACCGTCGAGGCAAAACATGGCCTTGCAACGCAACGTGAGCCCGATTTCTCCATGAGTTGGAGTGTTAGCAGATGGAGTCACGGTGGATCCATATCAAGTGTTTTGCGGGAGGGCGATCTCTCAATCGGGGATTTCGTCCGTCATATCAAGCAGATCATTGACTTACTTGGCCAATTGACTTCAAGTGACACCATGAATTCGACTCGGTACCAAGAAGCGCTGAAAAGCATTGATCGAGGCATCATCAGATATGCATCGGTGAGCGCGTGAGGCTCTTAGTAGATTCAGCCTCGCTCTGGTACAGGGCGTTTTACGGAATGCCTGAGACGCTTCTTAGCCCTCGAGGTG
Source organism: Actinomycetota bacterium (assembly GCA_016870815.1). Taxonomy (GTDB): domain Bacteria; phylum Actinomycetota; class Actinomycetes; order Nanopelagicales; family Nanopelagicaceae; genus SYAN01. The sequence continues at coordinate 14,663 of VGAI01000001.1, read as the reverse complement.
AACCAATCAACGCCATCAAAGGGTTTTTCGATGGTGTCTCAGCGATCGTGGCACGTTATCGCCCAACCGAAATTGCACTCTGTTTGGATGGTGACTGGAGGCCCGGGTGGCGGGTCGAACTTTTTCCGGCATATAAAGCCAACCGTTTAGACGACGAAGGAGATGAGGCAGAACCTGATTTGCTCACCCCCCAGATTGAACCGTTGTTACACGTTGCGACACTGGCTGGGCTCGCTATCGTTGAAGCTGATTCGCAGGAAGCCGATGATGTCATTGCATCCCTCGCTGTGAAAGCGCCTTCGGATGTACGAGTCATGACAGGGGACCGTGATCTCTTCCAGCTCATTCGCCACTCGGAGATGATTCGCATCATTTATCTAGCGAAGGGAATTCAGAATCACGATCTCGTCGACCGCGCATACATTGAGTCCCGTTATGGAATCCCGGCGCATCGGTATCACCTCTTTGCCGCGATCCGAGGTGATGCTTCGGACGGTTTGCCTGGGATCAAAGGAATAGGTGAGAAGGGAGCAGCCGAGATTGTTGCTCACTTCGATTCTATGGCCGAGGTCATACGAGCTGCAGATGCCTCTGATTCACGGTTGCGACCACTCCACCAAAGAAAGCTTCTTGCTGATCGAGATTATGCGGAGATTGCGGAACAACTAGTCACCTGTCGAACGGATCTGGAGCTAAATGAAGCTGGTTTGGCATCTTGGCGCGAGCGCGCCGATCTCATCTCACTTCGAAAGTTTGGAAAAGAGCTGGGTTTAGGAAGCACGCTGGAGCGACTTGTCGCAACATTGGATCTCACGTGAAAAAGTTTTTTAGGATCGTCGCTCTCTGTGCTGCTGCTTTGCTGGTTGGTTTCGTCTTCTCGTTTGGTTTTGAACCTTATTCGCAATGGTATGCACCACTTGTCTCACTAATGCTGATGATCCTGCTGTCAAAACCGTATTCGACCAGGGTGCGCTTTGGTCTTTGGTACCTCTTTGGTCTTGGCTTTCTGGGACCGCTTCTTCACTGGACTTCGATATATGTGGGTGCCATGCCGTGGATCATCTTGATTCTCGGTCAATCGTTTTTCTTCGCCTTGTTGGCGTTTGGGCAAAATAGGGGCGCACTCTCTCCATTTGTATTCGCCTCGCTCTTTGCGGTGAGTGAGTTCCTGCGAGCCACCGTACCCTTCGGCGGTTTCGGGTGGGGGCGTTTAGGTTTCTCGCAACTTGATGGACCAATCCAGGGATGGTTACGGATTGGGGGAGTGGCGACTGTTGGTTGGGTAGGGGCCTTCATTGCTTGCTCCATTGTGATTCGAAGTCGAAAGAACTTATTGGTGGCTCTTGGGTTTCTAATCGTCCCGTTTGGATCGGCATTAGCAGCATCGGCGACGTCGGGGGGGGATGAGGCTTACCGTGTAGGACTCATTCAAGGAGGCGTTTCTCAACTGGGATTGGATTTCAACGCCACACCTCAGGAGGTATTCAATAGACATTTCGCCGAAACTGAGGCGCTTATTGCCTCTGAAAAAGTTGATCTCATTCTCTGGCCGGAGAATGCTTCGGATATTGACCCAATCACTAATTCATCTGTCTCGAAGCGAATAGATTCAGTTATAAACTCGGCGAAGACGTCTTTAGTTATCGGCGCGGTTACGCAGTCGGAAACGGGCCCAGAGAATGTCTCTTTGCACTATCAGTCTGGTTTAGGACTTGTTTCACAATATCAAAAACGCGATTTAGTGCCCTTCGGAGAATATGTACCACTGCGGGATTTCGCTCGCAGGTTTTCGCCACTGGTCGATACTGTCAAGGATTTTGTACCGGGCAGGGGAGTTTCGGTACACCGAGTAGGTGGCATGTCATTTTCACCGCTTATCTGTTTTGAAGTGCTCGATGATGAAATTGTCAGGGAAGCTATCAAAGTTTCAACTATCGGCGTGATACAGACAAATAACGCAACCTTTGGTCGAAGTCCCCAGAGTGCCCAGCAATATCAAATTTCGCGAGTAAGGGCGTATGAAAACCAACTGCCATTTTTGGTAGCGGCGACAACCGGACCCACCGCACTCATTTCAGCTGATGGCAAGACACTGGAACGACTTCCCGATTTCAAGTCTGGGCATCTCGTGGTGGAAGTTGCGCCAACTACACCTTCCCTGCCACCGATACGCCGAATCCACATCTTCTCCTTTTCGCTCATTCTGCTAATCCTTGCTTTTGCCTTCCATATTCAGAGAAGAAGGTTAGGTACCCTTCAATCATGAGAGCGCTTCTTTTGGTACCTACCTACAACGAATCAGCAACAGTTCATTCGTTGATTGCTCGCATCGAAGAAGTACGAGATTCGATCATGGAGTTGATTGGTGGCGAGTTGGACATGTTGCTGATTGATGACAATTCCCCAGACGGTACCGCCCACCTCGTTGAGCAGATGGGTAAAGAGTGGATAGATGTGATGCATCGATCTGAAAAAGGAGGCTTAGGACCGGCTTACATCGCTGGATTCAAGTTCGGCTTGGCGAATGGTTATGAGCTCTTGGTTGAAATGGATGCCGATTTAAGCCATCAACCTGAAGAGTTAATGGAGATGACTCGACCGATTGCAGAAAGTTCCGCCGATCTAACGATAGGCACGAGGTGGATGCCAGGTGGCAAAATCGTGAATTGGCCGTTTTCTCGGGAGTTGATCTCACGTGCCGGAACCACTTACGCTCGCTTGGTCCTTGGAATCAAGCTCCGAGACATCACGAGTGGGTATCGAGTCTTTCGATCCGAAGTCCTTCGTTCTATCAACCTTGAGAAGGTCGAATCGAAAGGATATGGATTTCAGATCGAGATGGCGCTGGAAACACTTCGCAATGGCTTTCGAGTCAAAGAAGTGCCCATTACTTTCGTTGAGCGAGCTGATGGGGTGTCGAAGATGAGTAAATCGATCGTGATAGAGGCACTTTGGAAGGTAACTCTCTGGGGTTTTCAGCGTATATTGAATCGCCGATAATATATATTATGTCAAATAGAAGTTAGCGATTGATAGCTAGCTCAGCTACCGGTTCGCAGGCGCAGACCAGGTTCCTATCCCCATGAACTCCATCAATACGCCCCGCCGTCGGCCAATACTTCGCTCGTCTCTGCAAACCAACCTGATTACCCATGGGAGAAACGGCTTTCTGGCGTGAGTACGGCCGGCTCCAATCGGTTGATGTTGCAACTTCAAGGGTGTGCGGTGCATGGCGGAGTGCTGACTGATCGACAGCGATTTCGCCTCTTTCAATCTCCGAGATTTCATCGCGGATGGAGAGCATGGCAGAGATAAAACGTTCGATCTCGTAAATATCTTCGCTCTCGGTTGGTTCGATCATCAAAGTGCCAGCAACGGGGAAGCTCATTGTTGGTGCGTGAAAGCCGTAATCCATCAATCGTTTCGCGATGTCATCCACGGTTACTCCCGTTTTCTTCGTGATCTCGCGAATATCGATGATGCACTCGTGGGCGATGAACCCAGATTCGCCGCGATAGAGTATAGGGAAGGCATCCTCGAGGCGATTGGCGATGTAGTTGGCGCTGAGGATGGCAACTTGAGTAGCACGTCTCAACCCATCCCCTCCCATTGCTCGAATGTAGGCCCACGAAATAGGCAAGATTCCAGCTGAACCATATGGAGCGCCACTGATAGGCCCCGGTCCAGTACCAGGACCCGCTTCTACATCCAATGGATGATTGGGTAGAAATGGGGCGAGGTGGGATTTGGCGATCACCGGACCAACACCTGGTCCTCCCCCGCCATGCGGGATACAAAAAGTCTTATGCAAGTTCAAATGAGAGACGTCAGCACCAAATTTTCCTGGTTGGGCAACTCCTACCAATGCATTGAGATTCGCTCCATCTACGTAAACCTGTCCCCCAGCCTCGTGGATCATTGAACAAATCCTTGTGATCTCTGATTCAAAAACCCCATGGGTCGAGGGATATGTGACCATCAATGCAGCTAAACGAGGGCCATACTCTTCGATGGCGCGCTCGAGATGATCGAGCGAAACGTTGCCTCGTTCATCGCAATCGATGACCACAACCTTCATTCCCGCCATCACTGCAGAGGCGGCATTTGTCCCGTGCGCGCTCGATGGAATGAGGCAAATATCTCTTCCGCTCTCCCCTATCGACTCTAGGTAGTTCTTAATCGCGAGGAGTCCGGCGAACTCGCCCTGTGAACCGGCATTGGGTTGAAGCGAGACTGCGTCGTATCCGGTAATTGAAACCAACCAGGAAGATAACTCGGCAATCAATTTGCGAGTGCCCGATGATTGTTCACGAGGAGCGAAAGGATGGAGATTGGCAAACTCTGGCCAGGTCACAGCCTCCATCTCCATGGCGGCGTTGAGTTTCATTGTGCAGGAACCGAGCGGAATCATGCTTCGATCAAGTGCGAGATCTCGATCCGCTAATGAACGCAGGTAGCGCATCATCGAAGTTTCGGAATGGTAAGTATTGAAAATCGGATGGGTGAGATATTCAGATTGTCGGAGTTGCCCGAAAGTAGTGGACTCCGAATCGGGTGGTCTAGGGTCAATTTGGAAAATTTCAGCTAAGTCGTGAAGCGTCTTCTCATCACACGTTTCATCAAAAGCTATGTTTACGCCCTCTCCTGTTCGGCGCAAGTTGTAGCGTTTTGCAGAGGCGCGCTTCAGCAGATCGTCCGCTTTAGTAAATGACGCGATAACAGAAATGGTGTCGAAGAAGTCGCCAGCTTTTACTTCATATCCGGCCAGATCCAGAGATAACCGGAATGCACTCGCCAATCCATGAATGTAAAGCGCTCGGGCGCGAAGACCTGATGGACCGTGGTAAGCCGCGTACATAGCGGAGATATTTGCCAAAAGAACCTGTGCCGTACAGATATTGCTTGTTGCTCGATCGCGCCTAATGTGTTGCTCCCGTGTCTGCAAGGCAAGCCTCAAGGCAGGGTTTCCATGAGAATCAACGCTCATTCCTACCAATCGTCCAGGAAGTGACCTCTCTAGCCCGTTTCGCACTGCAAGAAATCCTGCGTGAGGTCCACCAAACCCCATCGGTACGCCAAAACGTTGAGCTGAACCAACTGCAATATCCGCTTCAAATTCGCCGGGTGATTTGATCAGTGTTAGGGCAAGAAGATCAGAGGCAGCAATGAGAAGAGCGCCACTCTCGCGAGTCATTCTACGGATTGCTGCAAGATCGTGAATCAATCCATCTGTGTCTGGAGATTGAATCAAGACAGCAAACGGATTTGTGCTCGGAAAAGAATCCTTGATTGAGAACCGAACGACAGGAATACCAAGCGGTCGCGCCCGAGTCTCAAGAACTGCAACTGTTTGTGGATTGACACCGTATTCAACGAGAATCGGTGCATCCTCATCGCCCTGCCATACCCTCCTCGCCAGAGTCATAGCTTCAGCTGCCGCGGTTGGTTCATCAAGCATCGAAGCATTCGAAATCGCAAGCCCGGTGAGGTCTGCAACCATGGTTTGGAAGGCGAAGAGAGCTTCAAGACGACCTTGACTTATCTCTGGTTGATATGGCGTGTAAGCCGTGTACCAGGCAGGGTTTTCAAGGAGGTTTCGAACGATGACTGGTGGAGTCAACGTTCCAAAATATCCATTTCCGATGAGCGACTTAAATTTTTCATTCTGAGAGGCAAGTTCTCGCAACTCCTCGAGAACCTGATGCTCCCCGATCGCTTCAGGAAGATGTGCCTCGAGCGCATCGAGTGAACGGATGGAATCAGGAAGAACTACCTTCGTGAATGAATCCAAATCCCTAAATCCCAGAGAAAGTAACATCGTGGTGAGAGCGTGATTTGATGGACCTATATGCCTATCTTTGAAGCTCGCGACTCGATCGACACTCGACACCACCTAAGGATATGGAGTGCCTGAACCCTTTTCTCGCTGGAGTGCGTTAGTTCCGGCTAAGCGCCTTTAGCTTTTCGACGAACTGCCAATTCATCGAGATCGGATCGTGAACTCTCTCGTTCCAGTGTGACCAATGTCCCTTCAACTTCGCTGAGCACCTTTCCGATGGCGATTCCGAATACCCCTTGACCACCCTGGAGCAGGTCATAAACTTCTTCCGAGGACGAGCATTCATAGATCGAGACCCCGTCGCTCATCAAGGTCACCTGTTCAAGATTTGCAATGCCCTTGGAGATGAGGTGCTCGACCGCCTTTCGAATATTCTGGAGGGAAACGCCAGCATCAAGAAAGCGGCGGATGATTTTGAGGACCAAGATATCCGTGAAGCTATAAAGGCGGGCAGTTCCTGAACCTGACGCAGTTCGGATGGAAGGCACAACAAGCCCAGTTCGGGCCCAGTAGTCGAGCTGACGGTAGGAAATGCCTGCCGCCTGGCAGGCAACCGCTCCCCTGTAGCCATGCTCTCTCTGGGTAGAAGGCGTTTGGTTCGGGTTCATGAGGCTCCTATGCAGGGAGGGGGAAGTATCCTTGTTGGAGAACTGTAGAAAGTAAACACCCTAGACACAAGGACCGACACACTCTAAGACTCAAGTAAAAGTCAAGCTACCGAAGACTTCTATAGCCTCGTAGCGCCCACAAATAGGCCAGTGTGAAGGCGCCACCTATAGCGAGATAGATGATCTTGGCGATGTTCACCGATCCAGGCGCAAAAGCGGTGAAGCCGGTGAAAGCTGACGAAAGAGTTATCATCAGTAATCCCGCCTGACGAAGGGCGCGTTCCCCAAAGTTGCCGGCACCCATCAGCATGAAAGCCGAGAGACCTATAAGCGCCACTCCCAACATTCGTATCAACCAGAGTTCACTGGAATTCGGGTCTGCTCCGAGATTGAGCAGTTCTAGAAAAATATCGGGAATGGCTACGAGTGAGATGCTTGTGAGCAGAAAGACGGAAGCTCCAACTCTTAGAACCAAAGTAATCCGTCTCGCTAACATGACGAGAGGCTAGACCTACCCTGCCACGAGGTCTAGATGTTAAGAGTTGTTTCTGGGGGGATTTTCAAAGTGGTGCCAAATCAGGGTGCGAAATCCTCCGGATTGATTTGATCAAGGAACTCCCGAAACTTTTCGACCTCATCGTCGGCCTGATCCGGGATCTGAATACCCGCCTCTTGTAACAACTCTTCGCTGGCCAAGATTGGTGAGCCTGTCCTCAGGGCAATCGCGATGGCATCACTCGGTCGTGACGAAACAGTAATTCCTTGGTCGAGATTAATCAGCGAGTAAAAAACTCCATCCTTAAGTTCGGTCAGATGAATTGACTCCACCTTACGGTCGAGGGCGCCAAGTAAATCTTTCAGCAGGTCATGAGTAAGAGGCCGTGGAGGTTGAACACCCTGCTGAGCGAATGCAATCGCCGTTGCCTCAACCGCGCCAACCCAAATGGGCAGGTATCTATCCCCGCCCATCTCTTTAAGGAGAACGATTGGTTGGTTAGAGGGCATCTCTACTCGGACGCCCACCACATCGACAGCGTGGAAATCCATGGCTCTATCTTCCCTCAGCTAGGCCAGCTTTCACCAATGCTGCATGCAACCTCACGCTTAGTGAGCCTAGTTCTCGAATCACCTCTTCGGCTCTGGCTTTTGAATCGGTGTTCTTTTGTTTGAGCAATGGGGTGACGATTTGTTCGATTAATCCAATTTCACGATCAGCGGCAGTTTTAAAAGCGCGCAGATGACGACCTTCTATGCCGAAGTTGCTCATCTCTGCGATCGCAGAAGCAATAGCTAGCGCGTTGGCATCGTAGAAACGACCACGCGGTGCAATCACTCCGTAACCCTCAACTTCAACGAGTTGCTCATCCGAAAGCCCAGAAGATGCTAGAAGTTCATCTCGCGAGAGGCGAATGTCTGAGCGATCGGAGAAATCTGTTGGCGCATCGACTGCGGCTAGTCGAACCGTAGGCAAGGTGCCGGGTGTTGCCGGCGGGGTGAGCCCACGATCGAGTGCGTCAAGATTTTCCTTAATCACTTTGAGCGGAAGGTAAGCATCACGTTGTGCTAACAAAACATATCTAAGTCGCTCAAGATCACTAGTTGTGAACTTTCGATAACCACTTGGTGTTCGCTGTGGATCAATCAAACCTTCGGACTCAAGAAAGCGAATCTTGGAGATCGTCACATCCGGGAATTCTGGTCGCAACTTACTGAGTACTTCACCGATGCTGAGATAGGCCCGGGCTGGAACGCTCATATCACTCTCACCTTCACGTTGAGGGCAACGCTATTGAGCCGAGCCTTGAAGGTCAAGCCGAGCTTTACCCAGTTTTCAGGCTGGTATGGACTCCTCATCCCGAAATAAGGAGGGTGTATCCCGCAGAATCAAGGAGTGAGGCGTCGCCTGCACTCTTCACTTTTGCAATCCAACCGTCGTGGTACGGATCTTGATTGATTCGCTCTGGTGCGCTATTCAAGGATTCGTTTACTTCGAGAATTTCTCCGCCGACTGGTGCAAAAATTTCAGAAACGCTCTTTGTTGACTCCACTTCGCCACATACCGCTCCGGCCGATATTGACATGCCGACTTTTGGCAACTGTATGTAAACGATGTCACCAAGGGCTGACTGGGCATAATCTGTGATTCCAAAAGTTATAGTTCCATCGCCATTATCTGAAACCCATTCGTGTTCTTTGGTGTATCTCAGATTCTCTGGAACTGAACTCATGACTCTCCTACTTCTCAGGGGGCTGGCAGACTATAACCTCGAACTCAGAGCCTGAACAACCGCACGAGCGCCATGGATAGCGTAGAAGATACCGGTGACCAAATAGAGGGCTATCCCCCAACTTGAGAATGCCCAACCGAATATGAAGGCAAGGTCGGAGATCCATCTCTCTTCAATCCTGGTAAGTAGAAGAAGTGGAAATGCGTAGAGAAGATTGAAGGTTGCCGCCTTGCCGAGGTAGGTCACTTTAAAAGGTGCGATAGCAAATCGCCGCATGACGATGAGCAATCCACCCAAGAAGAGATCGCGAAGGAGAATCAGGACGACGATCCATGATGGCATGAGGCCAAGTTGGAGAAATGAAAGCAGGATTGCCAGGATGTAGAGGCGATCAACTGCGGGGTCTAGGAGTTCACCGATTCTGCTCCCCTGATTGAAAGCCCGTGCAATTTTTCCATCGAGATAATCGGTGGCGCCGGCTACAAAGAGCAGGCCCACTGCCATTCCAAAACGCTCGTTTGTGATCAACCAGAAATAGACCGGTATGCCAAGCAATCTCAGGAGAGAGAGCAGATTCGGGATGGTCAGAATTTTCATCTCAGTCATAACTGATCAACCCTTCTAAAATCGCGCAGACTTCAAGTTGTCGGGACGGCGGGATTTGAACCCGCGACCACATGACCCCCAGCCATGTGCGCTACCAAGCTGCGCTACGTCCCGTGCTTCTCGCCCATGCTACTTCGTTTCCGAATTGAGGAGCTACTGCCCACGCTCACTCTCCCTTACACGTATGGAGATGCGAATCGGGCTCCCTTGAAAACCAAATTCCTCCCGCAACCGCCGCTCGATGAAGCGACGATACGAAGCTTCGATGAAGCCTGTGGCAAAGAGGATAAAGGTGGGAGGTGAGATCGCTGCCTGTACGCAATACTGAATCTTGGCCTGCTTGCCACCGCGAACAGGAAGCGGGTTCTCGGCAACAATCGAACCGATGAAAGCATTGAGCCTGCCTGTGGGAACTCGCAGCTTCCACGAGTTCAAAGCTCGCTCGATTGCAGGGGCTAGACGGTCTTTATGCCACCCCGTCTTGGCTGAGAGGTTGATTCGTTCCGCCCACAGGACTTGCTCAAAGGCTCGTTCACTCTCGCGCTCGAGTTGGAGGCGGCGCTCTTCATCGACCAGGTCCCATTTGTTCATCACTATCACGATCGCTTTACCTGACTCCTCAATCATGGAGATGAGGCGCAGGTCCTGTTCGGTGATCACATTGGAGGCATCGATCAGCAATAGCCCCAGATCGGCTCTATCGAGCGCCTTCTCAGTTCGCAGAATCGAGAAGTAATCAGCTCCTTCATCTTGGTGGGAACGACGTCTTATTCCTGCAGTATCAATCAGGCGCACTTCTCGCCCGTCCAAGTTAACAATCTCGTCAATCGGGTCTCGAGTCGTTCCAGCCGTCGAATCAACGAGCGCACGATCGGAGCCGACAAGTGCATTGAGAAGACTCGACTTACCAACATTCGGCTTTCCAAGGATTGCCAGACAATCCATATCATCTCGAACTTTGCCTTTACCAATTTCAGGAAGAATTCCAACAAGTGTGTCTAAGAGATCACCACTTCCACGACCATGGAGTGCAGAGATGAAATGTGGCTCTCCCAGACCTAAATTCCAGAGTGCATAGGCGTTCGACTCGTCGCCCTCGTTATCAACCTTGTTTGCAACGAGAAATACCTCTTTGCCAAATTTACGGATGAGGGCAATCATCTCTTCATCCTCAGTGAGAGCACCTGTTTGGGCATCCACAACGAAAAGGACCAAATCGCAGTCTTTGATTGCGCCAATCGCTCTTTCTGCAATGTATTGATCGATACCAGTAGCGCTTCGATCCCAACCACCCGTATCAACCAAAATGAAATCACGTGAGTTCCATGAGGCGAGGTGTTCGACAACATCGCGAGTTATTCCAGGGCGATCTTCAGTAATCGCATCCGCTCTTCCGGTGAGGCGATTGATAAGACTCGACTTGCCAACATTAGGACGACCTACCACGGCAACTCGCGGCAGACCTAATACACCAGCCTCGCGCAGAAGGTCCCAAATGTGATTGATCGTCTCTTCTAGATTCATATCAGAGGAATCAACAACCACGCAGTCGCTAGCAACTGTAAGTGGTGAAATCGCTCGACTTGAATCCTTCTGATCGCGTTCTGAAAGGTTGAGGGCAGTAACTGATCTACTTTCTAGTCCCATCTCTGTGCTCCGTCTTGAAGCTCGCGCGCTGATATCAGCTTCCAAATAGACCTTCAAATCGGCTTCCGGCATCACTACTGAACAAATGTCACGTCCCTCCACAACTATTCCACGAGTTGCTTTGTCGATTAAATGACGTTGCAATCCAAAAAGAAACTTGCGCACAAGGGCATTTGCAGCAACTTCACTTACACGTGCGGTGACAGACTCATCTCTAATAGACGAAGTTGAGTCAACTCCATCGATCACGAACTTTTGTTCTTCAGGGTCGGTAGAGACAGAGAAAAGATGTTGATCAAGATTCGCAAATAGTTGGTCAGTGCCTTCGTGTGATCCTCTCATTGCGAGAAGAGTCACCATTCTGTAAAGAGCACCAGTATCAAGATATTGCCAGCCACCGCGACGAGCTAGACCCTTCGCAGTGGACGATTTACCAGACCCACTGGGGCCATCAATTGCAATCTTTATCAAGATTCACTTCTTCTCTTTGAAGTAAAAAACAAAACTAGAATCAATCAAAGCTTTATCCAAGGTATTTTCTTGATCCGGACTTATTGACACGGTCAACAATCCTGTTTCCTGAGCTGGACTATGTTCAAGAGAAATGTCCTCGATGTTGATGGAATGCCGATGACAAATATCAAAAATCCTCGCGAGTGCTCCTGGTTGATCTGGAACAACTATCTGACATTGAGTGTAGTTGCGCGGAATAGCGCCATGTTTTCCGGAAATCAATGATCGTCCATTTTTTCCTTCAGTGAAAAAATCTTCGATAGTACTTTCATCTCTCACCTCAATTGCTTGCTTAAACCGTCCCAATTCTTGAATCAGCGATTGCAAGGTTTGCGTAACTGCTTCTTCGTTCACGCGAAGTATCTCGACCCAAAGTTTCGCATCCGAATCCGCCAAGCGCGTCATATCTCGTAAGCCCTGGCCGGCCAAAGAAGCGCGCGATCCCCATTTCCCAGCCTTGGAAGCAAGCACCGTGCTCAGTACCTGCGGCAGATGGGAAGTTGTAGCCAAGAGCTCGTCATGCTCCTGTGCGCTCATTCGATATGGGGTGGAGCCGAGTGACAGGATCAAATCCTCGACCGCGCGAAGTACACCCTCGGGATTCTCTTGTAGTGGTGAAACAATCCAAGCGCGGTTGAGGAAGAGGTCCGCTCTTGCGGCAGAAGGACCGTTAACTTCACGACCAGAGATCGGGTGAGAGAGCACGATACGACTTAAATCCACCGATAAATCACGAAGTTCCAGTTCAAGATTAGTCTTTGTACTGGAAGTTTCTACAACTATCGATTCGGGGTAGAGAACCTGCTGTTCCTTTATCACCCTAGCTGTGGCACTCGGTGGGACAGCTACGATGACCATGGAGGGATTTTCCTCGACCCTTGACCATCTCCCCATCAGAGCTCGACTCAGGCCCTGCGATTGAGGATTCACATCCAACATAGAAACCGGATGTCCTAGCTCGACCACCTTCAGTCCGATTGAAGTGCCGATCAATCCTGCACCGACAATGCGAATATGAGATTTCATCGCTACTACTGGGCTAAGTCTTTTCGAAGATCTCTTGTGGCCCCTAGGTAGACGTGTTGAATCTCTGATCTCTCTTGAGCGGTTTCAACATGCATCAAAACACGGACAACTCGAGGCATTCCTCCTGGTACGCCAATTTCTTGAGCGCAGATAAGAGGCACATCCCCTAACGGAAGTGAACGGGCAGAGGCAGCGGGAAAGTCAGCATTGAGATCAGGAGTGGCAGTGAATAGGACAGAAATGATGCAGTCGTAACTCAACGAATTGAGCTCAACCATTGCCTCAATCAGCACCGGAACTTCCCTTGAGAGTGCCTCGGGCGAATTCTCAGAAATCTGAACCGCACCTCGAATCCCACGAACTGGCATGGGGTGAGTCTACGTTGATTCATGAGTCAAACGCGGGAAGTGAAAACTCGTCGAATAGCCCAATAGTTTTAGCAATTAACAGTTTTATCTATTTTATTGAAGCATCTCTCTGACGCGCTGGAAGAACCTAACCCGGGATGGAATCTCTATAAATCGACAATACGTGAATCAATTGCGCCTAAAAATATCGATAAATATCTATTCTCCATTGTCGAAATAATCTCTGAACATATATATCGATAAACGGTTATAACGTTAAATGGTTAAAATGTTTAATGTATTCAACGACTAACTAATAAACCTTTTCATCTTTCTTGAGATAACGCCACTCTCCCTCTCGAAGTGAACCCAGTTCAATTTTGCCGATCCGGGTTCTTAGAAGTCTTTCAACTCGATGGTCCAGGCGCTCCATGGCTCGCCGAATGACTCTGTTACGTCCATCTTTGATAACGAGCAGAATACGATTTGGCCCAGTCCTTAACACTCGAGTTGGTTTGAACTCACCATCATCAAGTTCGACTCCAAGGCGCAACTGGTCGATTTCTTCCTTGGAAATATGAGACTCCAGGGAGACGATGTACTCCTTATCAACCTCGTATTTCGGGTGGATCAACCTCTGGGCAAAAGCTCCGTCGTTGGTGAGGATGAGTAGACCCTCACTTTCGCGGTCTAATCGCCCCACATGAAACAAACCCCTATGCGGCATTGAGGAAGTGAAATCAACAAGCGATTTTTCACCGGACATACTAGACAAAGTGCCTCTTGGTTTATGGAATGCAATCATAACTTTAGATTTTTCTGTCAAAATAGTTTTACCATCAATCTCAACTTTATCGTTTATCGGATTAACCAAAAGGCCTTTTTCCAACATGGTCTTTCCATTGACACTTACGCGACCTTCCTCAATAAGAAGATCCGCACCTCTACGACTACTTATCCCCGATGATGCTATGAATTTGTTAATCCGAATCACTCGGTGAGGGTAGCAATAACCTCGTCTAAACCATCACGATCAGGCAGAAGAGGTGCAATTGGAGGAAGATCGCTGAGCGCGTTGAGCCCCAACCGCTCAAGGAAGAGCCTGGTGGTGCTATAAAGAACGGCGCCGGTTTCGTATTCGATCCCTACCTCTTCCACTAGGCCCCTGGTGGCCAGTGTCTTCATCACTGCTTCGACATTCACGCCTCGAATGGCAGAGACTCGTGCGCGCGAGACCGGTTGTCGATACGCGATGACTGCCAACGTTTCAAGAGCAGCCTGGGTGAGCCTGGCGGGCTGACCTTCAACCACGAATCTCTCCACAAAGGCAGCCTGGGCGGGATCTGAGTAAAACCTCCATCCTCCGGCCACCTCTCGAAGCTGAAAACCTCGCTTTGCCGTTAGGTATTCATCACGCATAGCTCTTAGGGTCCCCTCCGCCTCGTCGAGGGGTATCTCGAGGATTTGAGCCATCACGCTCACAGAAACGGGTTCTTCCGAGACCATCAATATGGCTTCAAAGGCGCTTCTAACCTCTTCATTCATCAGCGGATACCTCGTCACTCGACTCAATCGGTCGATCAAACTCGTCCGGGATGGTGACCATTGAGCTCTCGTCCCCGAGCCATTCGACAGTTAGGTCACCAAGCGCGATTAACTGTTGGAAGCGGATCACTCCTTCACGAAAGAGCTCTAATAGAGCCAAGAACCTGGCAATCACGATTAGCTGCGAGGGTGCGTCCGCGGCAATCGCCCGAAATGTCATGATTTTCATTCTCTTCATCTTCGCAATCAACCTCTGCCCTTCCTCCGCGACCGAGACCAAAGGTAGATGTAGGTGAGCCGTCGA